>SKTZ01000070.1 GCA_007122335.1 Bacillota bacterium | reverse complement strand
TTTTTATGGTAAGGGAGGTGAGTATGGCCGCAAATAACTATATCAGCCCCAGTTTTTTTCAACATGGGAGCAACTCGCTCTTCCGGTCGATCGACAAATAGGTACTCGTTAATCTTTCTCGGGCTCCCGTGGACAAGGAGGACTTCCCAGCCCTCCACATTTTCTCGGATTTCAGGGAGAAGTTTCCGCAGGTAATTTTTGTTTTCCGGGATGACAGCAGCTTTAGACCAGGCCAGAGATCTATCCCCCAGTTCCCGGTCTTCTTTCGTGGTATAAGCGCAGCCGCAGTCCTGCCTATCATAACCAACCCCGTCGTCGTAATTACCCATTATTGTTGGGATTTTTCTTTCCCGGAGGCGGTCAATTACCTCATTGGGATTGGCCCCATAACCAACAAGGTCACCCAGGCAAATAACTTTATCAGGATTTTCCCGATCAATTGCTTCCAGGACCCTATCCAGGGCCCTTATGTTAGCGTGAATATCAGAAAATAGTGCCCATTTCATTGTTTATTATCCCCCTTCTTTACCTTTTCCATTATATATCAGTTAACTACTATCCTCCATAGAAAAGCTCCTTTTCTTACATAAACTTAACAAAGAAAAAAAAATTGGAGGTTTTGCAGGAAACGGCCTGTTTTCTCCGAATAATATAAATTGTTTGTATTTATTTACACAAACTTTTTCCAGGAGGTGATAGTCCTTATATTAAGAGGTGATAGTCCTTATATTAAAAAGTAAAGGAGTGATGATGATCAGTACCAATCAAACCTGGATTTCCAGCCCGGTAAGAAGTCAGATCTACAGCTTTCTATCAGCCTGTTTCCGCGACGAAATTACACCTGACACAATAACCGCTTTTTTGGGAAAAAAAGCTGAGACGATAAAGGCTCTCCAGCATGTGTCTGAAAAAGATTCTGCTGAGATGGAAAGCATAATCGATGAAATTTCCAGGGGTTGGACCGAAGTTAGCGGGGAAAAAAGACTACAGCTAAGAAAAGAATTTGCTTTCCTTTTTTTAACGCCTTCAGGGGTTAAACCCTTTGAATCTGTATACCGGGGGAAAAAGAAGCTTTTAATGGACAAACCCTGGGAGGAAGTCCGTTCTTTTTTCCGGGAACTCGGCCTGGAGAAATCCCCTGAAGAAGATCATCCAGAAGATCACGCTGCAGTGGAGCTCGGTTTTATGGCCAATTTTGCTCATATGACCAGTAAAACTGAAGTGGGTGATGGAGAATGGCAGGAGCTCGTTGCTATTCAGGACGAGTTTCTGCAAAACCATATTTCCCTCTGGATCCCTGACTTATGTGATGACATCCTGGAAAAAGAGGAAAAAATTGAGTTTTATGGTTTAATCGCCCGACTGGCCAAAGCGTTTATCGGGCTGGAAAATAATCTATTTAATCAACAGAAAGGGAGGGAATAAATTGCCTGAAAAAAAGGAAACAAGAAAATTTTCACGCCGTTCATTTCTCAAGGCCTCTGCAGCGACTGTAGCCGCGGGAGCCGCCGGAAGTTTTCTTCTAACCAAGAGCGGTAAGAAAACTGCCTCCGGGGTAACTCAAAAGGCTGCGGCGGCTCCCAAGGTAACCCATAAGTACAATTTCTGCGGGATCTGCAGTGCCAACTGCGGTATGGTTGCCGAAGTAATTGATGGGAAGGCAACCCGCCTGCTGGGAAACCCCGATGACCAGGTGGCCAAAGGAAAACTCTGTGTAAAGGGGTATGCTGCACTCAAGGACCTTTACGATCCCGATCGCTTAAAGTACCCCATGAAGAGAACCAATCACGAAAAAGGCCCGGGAGTTGACCCTGGTTGGGTAAAAATTTCCTGGGAAGAAGCTTTTGAACTGGCCGGGGAAAAGTTCAACGAAGCCAGGGAAAATTACGGCCCCGAATCAATTGCCTTCTTCTCTCGGGGCCACGATTGGATGAATCGCCTGCAAAGAGCTATTGGTACTCCCAACCATATTCAGCATCACAGCACCTGCTTCACCACATATACTGCTGTCTGGCGGGCCTGTGTTGGTGTTGGAAACCGTCCCTTTATGCTCGATCTGGAAAATGCCAAGTACCTTCTTTCTTTCGGCTGGGACATGCCCTCCAAGGCTAAAAACATGTCCGCACGGGATTATGTAAAGGCTGTCTCCAATGGAGCTAAATCGGTTGTTGTTGACCCCCGCCTTACGGTAACTGGAACTCTGGCAGACGAGTGGATCCCAATCAAACCGGGAACCGACCTGGCCTTCATGCTGGCAATGATCCGGATTATCCTCAATGAAGAGCTTTTTGATAAAGAATATGTCGAGCAGTCCACCATGGGCGTAGAAGAACTTAAAGCAGCAGTCCAGGATTACACACCCGAGTGGGCTTCTGAAATCACCGGAGTAGACTCCTCGATCATCGAACAGGTGGCCTGGGATTTTGGGACAACACGCCCTGCTTTAATTCCCAACCACAAGCGGGATGCCGGTGGACCCAACTATTCCAATTCCTGGCGCGTTGCTTTTTGCAAGTTGATCCTAAATGCCCTGGTGGGAAGCATTGACCATGAAGGGGGACAGATCTTCGCCCGAACCCCGAGCATGCCCGGGTTCGACCAGATCTTCCCACCTCCTGAATTCCCTGAAATGAAGCCTGAGAGAATTGACGGTTTTGAAAAACATCCCATAATTGGACCAACCCGCAGGGGAGATTTTGCAACGGTCACCGATGCCATCCTGGATGAAGACCCCTACCCCCTCAAGGCTGCTTTCTTCCGCAAGCACAACGTCCTGGCATTCCCCGATGCGGTTAAATTCACAGAAGCATTGAAAAAGCTGGACTTTGTTGCCGTGGTAGACGTCTGGCCCAGTGAAATGGTCCAGATGGCAGACGTCGTCTTCCCCGAACCATACTTTCTGGAAGCAAGCGGTTTTGGCGCAAGATCCTACCATGCCTTCTATCCCCAGTTAGCTCTCCGCGAGCCCGTAGTGGAACCCATGTATGACACCAAGGGTTACGGCGGAGTTATTGAAGGCCTGGCAAAAGCCATGGGCCTTGGTGAATATTTTGAAGGTGTAAGCGGCGGTAAGCTCCGTGAAGAGCAGTTAAAAGCCCTGGGAACCTCCTGGGATGAGCTCCAAAACAGCCCCAACGGGCTCTGGAGCGACGAACGAGAATTCGTGCCCAGAACCAGTTTCAGCACCGAAAGTGGAAAAATCGAATTTTACTCCCCAGAACTGGAAAAGCACGGTTACGATCCCCTTCCCTACTGGCAGCCCAAGCGGGAAATGCCAAGTTCGGAATACCCATTCTACATGTTGATCAGTCGGCCCGGAATGCACAAGATGACCGCTACCCAGAACAACGAGTTGATGCTGCAGGCCTACCCGGAAAATTCGGTTATGATCCATAAGGATAAGGCCCAGGAAATGGGTATCCAGGAGGGCGAAGAGGTATACGTAGAATCAAGAGCCGGGAGAATTAAGCTCCAGGCTGAGATAATTGAAGGTATTCGCCCCGATTGTATCTGTATCGAGCACGGCTTTGGCCACTGGTCCAAGCAATACAGCCTGGCCTATCAGCGCGGGGCCAACGAAGGCGACCTCATTCCCCGCATTAGTATTGACGAAATGCTTAAAATAAATGACCCGGGAGCCGGTTCCTGTATGAACGACTTCTGTGTCAAGGTCTACAAGGCTTAAAGGGGGGAAAATAGATGAGTAAAGCAATGTTAATAGATCAGACCAAGTGCATCGGCTGCAGCGCCTGCACCGTTGCCTGTAAGAATATCTATGACCATACTCCATTCGGTGTCCTCCGGACCTCGATGCAAAAATACGAGCAGGGCTCTTACCCCAACACATCTTTCCGTTTCCGCAAGGTAATGTGTATGCACTGCCAGAACGGAGCCCCCTGTATTGACCCATGTCCGGTAGATGCCATCAGCTACAAGGATGGAGAAGATGGTGGTATTGTCCTGATTGATGACGACGCCTGTGTAGGTTGCGGACTCTGCGTGAGAGTTTGTCCTTTTGGAGCACCAAAGATGGATGATGATAGACGTAAAGCCGACAAGTGTACCTTCTGTGAAGACCAACTGGTCCCGGGCGAACCACCCTATTGTTCCGACGCCTGTCCGGTGGGAGCCATCACCTTTGGCGAACAGGAAGCGGTTATCGCCGCTGGCGAAGCAAGGGTCAGCCAGCTTAAAAATGCCGGCCGCAACCAGGCCAGCCTCTATGGAACTGAAGATGCAATAGTATACTACGTTCTGGATGCCCCAGCCACCATTTACGACCTACCTAAAGAAGGCTATACCCTGGCCAGCCTGGGCTGGAAGACCATCACTTCCCCAGTTGGAAGCCTGGTAGCTCTGGCGGCAATGGGTAGCATGGGCTTAACCCGCCTGCGCAACAGGATGGAAGAAGTGGAAAAAGAAGAAAACAAATAGCACAAAAAGTCCCCGGGAAAGCCCGGGGACTTCTTTTTTTCTCTCAATCTCTTACTGGAAATAACCCTCTTTCTTCAAAGAATAAATTTTCGTTTCCATTTAAGCGAAGAAAGCCAGGAAATACCCTGTAAATACTGCTGAAAGGAAAATACACAGGGCAAATAAAGCCAGAAATTTTTTGTTGAAGATCGAACTCA
>SKTZ01000121.1 GCA_007122335.1 Bacillota bacterium | reverse complement strand
TTCCGCTGGTGAATTATAAATAAACGGACAAAAACTTCGGCAGCTTCCTCGGGATAGTCCGTTTTAAACTCTCCTTCCTCAATCCCCTGTTCAATTATCTCCTGCATCAGGGGAGCAATATGCTCCTGGCTGTAATCAAAAATTAAATTTTCTAACCTCTTGTTTTTCCCCCCTGAATACATTTCTGAAATCAGGGCATACACCTCCAGGGGGTTTTCCTTTTTGATAGAGTTAATTTCCCACATATATTTATTGGTTTTTTCCAGTGCAGAAAGATCGCTTCTTTCAGAAATTTTCTGGATAATAAAAAAGCTTCTTTCGATAAACATTTGGGCAATGTCTTCCAGCAACTGTTCTTTGGAATCGTAATGGTGGTAAAACCCTCCCTTGGAGATTCCTGCTTCATCGATTATATTGCTCACAGTTGTCTGCTCATATCCTTTTTCCCGGAAAAGCTTTAAAGAAGCCTGAATTATTTGTTGTTTTCTCTGCTCCGGGGAAAGCTTCTTCCTCATCCAATCATCTCCCTCAAAGCCATTTATTTCCAAACCGACCGTCGGTTTTTGTTTATTTTATATTATCAGATAACAGGTAAGCCTGTCAATTATAAAATCGAAAAAATAAGGCCACTGATTTCCCAGTAGCCCTTTATTTAGGCACAAGTGCGTTTCAGCTATTTAATTTTTGGGTTTACTTTATAGCCTCTTCGGTTTCTCTGTCAAATAAATGAATTTTTTCCGTATTGCAGGCCAGCTTGATCTTATCTCCTACCCTGGCCTTGCTGTCAGCATCAACTCGTGCAATACCACTAATATCACCGATTTTAAAATACAGAGAAATTTCCGAACCCAGGGGTTCAACTACTTCCACGTCTGCGGTGAAAGAATTATCATCGCTAACCTGGAATTCTTTTTCCACCTGGGCATCACCGAGGTCCTCCGGTCGAATTCCCATTATAACGTCCTGGTTTGCATATTCTTTAATCCCCGGGCGTTTATCCAGCAGCGCAGAGGACAGTTTCAGGTTAAGGTCTGCCCCATCAACGAAAAAATCTTCATCCTCCCGGCGCAGTTTTACCTTAATAAAGTTCATGGCCGGGCTGCCTATAAACCCTGCTACAAACATGTTTTCCGGTTCGTTGTACAAAGTCAGAGGAGGTGCAACCTGTTGAATTACTCCCTCATTTTGCACCACTATTTTATCGCCCATGGTCATAGCTTCCGTCTGGTCATGAGTTACATAAATTATGGTGGTCTTCAAACGATCGTGGAGTTTGCTGAGCTCTGCTCTCATCTGGACCCTCAGCTTGGCATCGAGGTTGGAAAGAGGTTCATCCATCAGAAAAACCTGGGGGTTGCGGACAATTGCCCTGCCCAGGGCCACCCTTTGTCTCTGACCCCCGGACAGCTGAGCTGGCTTTCGGTCAAGGAGGTTTTCGATTCCCAAAAGTTTTGCAGCCTCTTTTACCCTTTTTGTAATTTCATCACGGGGAATTTTCCTTAGCTTCAATCCAAAACCCATATTGTTAAAAACGTTCATATGAGGGTACAGAGCGTAATTTTGAAAAACCATTGCAATATCCCTATCTTTAGGGGGAAGGTCATTAACCACCTTTTCCCCTATTTTTATTTTCCCCTCGGTAATATCCTCAAGTCCGGCAACCATCCGCAGGGTTGTTGTCTTTCCACATCCTGAAGGGCCAACAAGAACCAAAAAATCCTGGTCGGGGACCTCTAAGGTTGCCTCTTTTACGGCGACTACATCACCGAACCTTTTTGTCACATTTTCAAGAGTTACTCCGGCCAAAAGGTTTCACTCCCTCCATTTAGACTCCCTGATTATATTATTACTTAGTCCTTTCAATTTCCTCTTTTAATTTTCTTGTTATTTTCAGGTTGATTCTCTAAGTAAAAGTTTTGTTTCCAGTAAAATTCCTTTGTTCTTCCCTTCCCCGTTATTTATTATCGAGGTAATTATTTCGGCACAGTTCTTGCCCAGGTCTTTAATCGGCAGCTGAACCGTACTTAAAGGTGGCTCAACATGACCGGAAAGGAAAGTTCCGTCAAAACCCATAACAGCAATATCTTTGGGGATTGATAGGCCTCTTTCTTTGATGGCCTTCATTGCCCCAAGGGCCATAAAGTCGTTGGCGGCAAAAAGGGCTGTAAATTTCTGCCCCTTCTCCAGTAAACTCTTAACTGCATTATAGCCGCCCTGCTCCTGGAAGTCGGCAAAAACAATCAGGTCATCACTAATTTCGATACCAGCTGTTTTAAGGGCTTTTTTATATCCCTCCAGGCGCAGTACCCCTGCGACCAGATTGTCATTCCCGGCAATTGTGGCAATTTCCCGGTGGCCTTTTTCGATCAAATGGGATACTGCTTTAAAGGCAGCCTTTTCATTATCCGCATCCACCCAGGCCAGATCCCCTTCAACCAGAGGATTTCCAGAAAAAACAAATGGAATGTTTTCTGATTTTAGGTAGGAAATTCTTTTGTCCCTGATTTCAGGTTCGGTTAGAATCAGGCCGTCCACATTATTCTGGGAGAAAAACTCTTTAAATTCCCTTTCATCTCCCCGTTCAAAAATAGGAAGCATCAGGCTGAAACCTTTCCTGCTGGTTTCTGCACCGATCCCACCTAGAAATTCAAGGAAAAAGGGATCTGAAACGGAACGAGGGGTTTTGGGAATCATTATCCCGATAATATTGGTTCGTTTTTTGGCCAGGGCCCGGGCCATCTTGTGGGGGCGGTAATCCATTTCCCGGGCGATTTTCAAAATTCTCCCCCTTGTTTTGGCGTTTATCCTGGGATCATTATTCAGAGCCCGGGAAACTGTTGATTTAGATACCCCGGCTTTCCGGGCAATATCTTTCATTGTTTGGGGCAATTCAACCACCTCGATTTTAGGATTTAACCGATCCAGCAAGAATCCCCCTGACAAAATATTTCTGCAGGCCAATGAAAACTACCACGGGAACCACAATTGAGATGAAGGCCGCGGCCGTTAACAGGTGCCAGTCCTGCCCGTAAGAACCGACAAGGCTGGCCAGCCTGACTGTAAGGGGGGCAACATCCCGGGTTCCCCCGAGGTAAATCAGGGAGACCAGCAGGTCATTCCAGACCCAGAGGAACTGGAAAATAATTAAGGACGCAAGGGCAGGAACCGATAGGGGTAAGGCAATCCGGAAGAAAACGCTTAACAAGGATGCTCCGTCAATGTATGCTGCTTCAAATAGGTCCCGGGGAAGGGCGCTAAAGAAATTGTGCAGCATGAATACTGCAAAAGGTAAACCGTATGCAGTGTGAGCAAGCCACACTCCAAGAAAGGTACCCGAAAGCCCCACCTGATGGTAAACTCTTAGTACGGGAATAAAAGTCATCTGCAGGGGCACAACGATAAGGCCGATTATTATTCCAAACAAAAACCTTTTGCCCCAGAAATTCAGGCGGGAAAACCCAAAAGCAGCAAAGGCCGCAGTTGTAACCGGGAGGAGAGTTCCGACTGAAGCAATAATAACTGAATTGCGGAAAGCAGTCCCCATTCCGGCTCTTTCGATAATAGATTCATAATTTTCCACGGTAAACTGGGTTACTTCCAGGGGGCTTTTAAAAACCGTCCACCACCCGGTATTTAAAACATCACTTGCAGGGCGGATGGAACTAATTAATATCCCCAGGGTAGGAACAACCCAGATTAAAACCATAATAATTATTACCGCATGCATTAACATCCTCATGAAAAGGTTTCTTGATTCCATAATCTAGGCCCCCTCTTCCTTCATTCTTCTTACATTGAAAATTATTACCGGGACAATGAGCAGGAAGAGAACCGTAGCAATAGCACTGGCCCGTCCGAAGTTTGTAAAAGCAAACATTTCTTTATACATCCGGTTGGCTATTACCTCGGTCCCGAACTGGCCGTTGGTCATAACATAGACTATATCAAATATTTTTAAGACGTTAACCACCATGGTTACCGCTACCACAATAATTGTGGGCTTCATCGAGGGCAGGACAACGTGCCGAAATTTCTGCCACTCTGTAGCTCCGTCCACTTTAGCAGCTTCGATGATTTCCTGGGGAATCCCCCGGTAGGCAGCAGAAAGAATAACCATGCAGAACCCGGTCCAGATCCAGATCCCTACCACAATCAGGGCCAGGTTATTTACCCAGGGCCTTTCAATAAGCCAGCCTATGGGCTCCCCCCCCAACCAGATTACAACCTGATTCAAAATTCCAAGCTGATCCACCATTGGGGGCCTGTAGGCGTAAATAAACTTCCAGATGACCCCTGCTCCAACAAAGGAAATGGCCATGGGCATGAAAATCATGGTCTTGGCAATTTTTTCATACCGGACCCGGTCCAGGAGAATGGCAAATAAAAGGCCCAGGCTTACCGTAAAAAAGGTAAAAACAACCAGCCAGAGCACATTATTTCGGAAAGCAGTGAGCATGGTCTGGGAAGTAAAAACATAGATAAAATTCTGGAGTCCTACAAAGTTTTCAGAGTACCTGTCCATAAAACTCAAGCCGATGGTATTAATTGTGGGATACAACAGGTAGGCCGCTGTAAAAAAAAGGGCAGGGCCCACAAAGAGCACTGCCCATATATTTTGTCGTCCTTTTATCATATCTTTATCCTCCCCCTGCTATCAGTAGGTTTCCTGAGCTACAGATTCGATATATTCGAGAACCTGGTCCAGATCATCTCCACCAACATAGTTGAGGATTCCTTCCCAGAAAGCACCGGAACCAACAGCAGCAGGCATGGAGTCAGAAGCGTCAAAGCGGAATTCGGGAGCATCGTGCAGGGTTGCAGCCATTCTGCGGGTTAAATCATCAGGATAAGCGGCAGGGTCAATTTCAGTGTTAACTCCCAGTTTACCCAGCTTGCCAACCCAAATTTCCTGTGCTTCAGCGCTGGCAAGGTACTCAATCAAGGCCCTTGCTTCAGGGGTATCATTGGTCATGGTCATCATGTCCGCAGCACCCATCATCGGGTTCCCGTGTTCCGGATTAATTGGGGGGAAGGGGAAGAAGTCAAAGTCTTCTCCAGGAACAAGGTCAGGATGTCTATCTTCGATAAAACTGGTGATAAAGCTTGCCTGGCGGTGCATGAATGCCCGGGGAGGATCAGTAAAGAGAGGATCTGCAGCATCACCAAAGTCCATTGTCAGGACCGCAACAGGCCCCCCGTAAACATAGTTGGGATCCCTGGCAATCTGCCCGAACAGTTCAAAGGCTTCCCTGATTTCAGGAGCGGTCCAGGGAATCTCATGGAAAATCCACTGGTCATATACCTCGGGACCGGCGGTCCTCAAGAGGATGTCTTCGATCCAGTCAGTTCCGGGCCAGCCGCTTGCAGCACCGGATTCCAGGCCGATGGACCAGGGGCGACCACCGTCGGCGACCATCTGGTCACTAAGTTCCATCAATTCGTCCCAGGTTTCGGGCACTTCATAACCGTACTCTTCAAAACGAGGCGGACTGTACCAGATTAAACTCTTGAGGTCAGCGGAAATAAATACCCCGTAAATCCCGTCGTCATCTCCTCTGGCCAGGTCCAGCCAGGTTTCATCATATTCTGCTGTAAAGGTATCCATATCTAATACATCCCGAAGGTCAACTGCTGCATCTCTGCGAAGGAGATCCATCAAAAGGCCCGGCCCGGTTAGGTGGACAATATCCGGGGGATTTCCGGCTTCAATTCTGGTTGTAAGTACTGTTGGGAGATCCCGGGTTCCTTCGTAAAGGACTTCAATGCCAGTTTCCTCTTCAAATGGTCTGATCATTTCTATGAACGCTTCTTCCTCAGAACCGCCCCAAACTCCCAGGACGGTTACCTGTCCCTGTGCACTGGCAACATCGATATTAAGGAAAGAACTTGCCACTACAAAAAACAACCCAACTAAAACAATTAAAGATTTTTTCACGTTCTCCCCTCCTTTTTAAATAATGCAACCGGTTCCAAATTAATTATATAATAACCTCAAATCGAAATCAAGAAGAGCAATATTTCCATTTTATAAAGCGGGTTTTCTATTTTTTGACTTGGCCTTACATTCTCTTTTAACCTCTGGTTTTTTTAACATTAAAGGTTCGTTTCTATGGTATATTCTTATGGGCTTCCCTTTTACCAGGCGGTAACAAACATCTCCGTCAACCATTATTTCAATAACTCTACCCTGAAACTTTATTTTTAACCGGAATCCTTCCCAGCCATCAGGCAAGTAGGGATCAAAATGAAGATTCCCATCATAGTTTCGCATTCCCAAAAAACCCATAACTACTGTCATCCAGGAGCTTCCCATACATGCTGCGTGGATACCCTGGTAAGCGTTTTCATTATAATCATCAAGATCAAGCCTGACGGTCTGGGTAAAATAATTGTAGGCATAATCATACTCCTCGATTTCCGAAGCAAGAATACTGTAGATAGCAGGGGAAAGGGAGGAATCGTGAATGGTTTTGGGTTCATAAAAATAAAAATTCGCCTTTTTTTCTTCTTTGGTGAATTCATTTCCCAAAAGAACCAAAAGCAGGATAACATCGGCCTGCTTGATAATCTGGTACCTCCAGATTGTGAGTGGGTGCCAGTATTTTACCAGGGGGATCTCCTCCAGGGAAATGGAATCAACATCAATCTCTCCTTTACAAAGAAAAGAATCGTCCTGGGGATGGATCCCCAATTTTTCGTCAAAAGGAAGTTCAATACAGTTTGCTACTTTTTTCCAATGGGTTACTTCTTCATCAGTTAACCCAATGCTCCGTTTTAGTTCTGCAAGTTTTGCAGGATTTTCTCGGGAAAGCTCCTCGGCAACCTGAACCCCATAGAGCAGGTTGAAACAGGCCATATAGTTTGTAAAACAATTGTTGTTTACACCCGGTTTGTATTCGTCGGGGCCACAAACCTCGGTAATACAGAAAACTGAGTCCTGGAAAGGCCTGAAGTTCCCCCGGTCACACCAGAAACGGGCAGTTTCAAATACAATTTCGGCTCCATAATTATGTAGAAACTGGCGGTCACCGGATGCTTCCAGGTACTGTTTAATGGCAAAGACAATATCCGCGTTAATATGGCACTGGACGCTGGAGCCCATGAAATAGCCGGAGGCTTCCTTTCCGTTTATGGTCCTCCAGGCAAATAACCCTCCTTTGTTTTTAAATCTCCGGGCATTTTCCCTGGCTTCCTCTAAAACAGAATAACGGTACATCAAAAGCCGCCTGGCATAAGAAGGCTTGTTAAAAATAAAAAAGGGCAGGATATACATGTCAACGTCCCAGAAATAATGGCCCTCATAGTGCTCCCCCGTAATTCCCTTTGCAGCAATACTTGTCCTCCCGTCTACAGGACAGGACTGGATCAGGTGAAACATATTAAACCTTATACCCTGCTGGATGGCAGGAGCACCTTTGATTTCAATATCCACATCATTCCAAAATTCCTGCATAAATTTTTCCTGGGATTTAAGGTAATAAGGAAAACCTTTTTCAGCGGTCTGCCCAACTCCACTTAGAGCAGCAGAACGTGCCTTCCCGCGGGATAGCTCTCTGCTGGAATAACCGTTAACTATTTTATCAAAAACAATTTTTTTTCCTTCCTCCAGCTTAACCCTGTAAGAAAATCCAACCATTTCTTCCATGTCGGTTTGTTCCTTTGCAAAAACTTCTCCCTTAATTTTGTGAGTTGCAGCCCAGGCGTTTTTTAAATGAGTTGTTCTGGTCTTTTGTAAAAGAAAAAGGGTATCATCCTCCCACCCTTTATCAACCAAAACCATCCTTTTTTTCAACCGAAAATTGTGAATGTTTTCAACACTGCCCACTAATTCGGATACAACCTTGATTTCCCCGGAAAAATTTAAGGGTGTTGCTTCCCAGCGAATCATTGCAGCGTGCCGGTTAACAAAAGATACCAGCCGGGTAATTTTTAACTGCAGTATCTTCCCGCCTGATGTTTTCCACTTGAATTCCCTCTCCAGAACCCCCCTTTTCATGTCAAGGGTTCTCCTGTAATCGTAAATTTCACTTTTCAAAATATCCAGCTTTTCCCCGTCAATTTCAGCCTTAATTACGGTCCAGTCAGGTAGGTTGACAATAGTCTGGGTATATTCCGGGTCTCCGGGAACCTCTTCCCCGTAAATAAATTCTTCGGAATCATAAAAGCCATTAATGAAAACTCCAGGGGAAGAGGTTTCAGGCGGCCCGCTATAACCTTCTTCCAGGATACCCCTTACTCCCATGTAACCGTTGCCCAGGGCAAAAATAGTTTCATTATGGTGGTTTTCCTCAATGGAAAATTTTTCTTCAATAATTTTCCAGGGATCGGTGGGATACCTTGGATCCTGTCCAAGTTTTTTCTGATGATGAATGCGCATTTGTGATCATCCCCTTTAAATGGATCAGAAAAATTTTTGGAACCGGTTGCAAAATTATTTTAATACAAATTGATGCCAAAATCAATTACCTCCCCAAAAACAAAGGTATTCCCGGAGCAATTTTTTCAACAAAGCCCATGAATAAAAAAACCCCCGAAAACGGAGGTTAAAACCTGGCAAAAATTTCATCCAAATTAATTTTTCCAATCTCGGGAAAATGGATATGGCTTTTTCCGACTCTCTCCCATGGCCCTATTCCCACTACAAACATCCCTGCCGTTAAAGCGGCTTCAATTCCCGCTTCGGCATCCTCAACCACAACACAGTTTTCGGGAACAACACCTAATTTTTCTGCGGCGAACAGGAAAATATCCGGAGCTGGCTTTGCCTTTTCTACACTGTTTCCATCAGCAATGGCTTCAAAAAAATCCTTAACACCCAATCCTTCAATTACCGGACGGGCATTTTTACTTGAAGAACCAAGGGCGAGCTTAATTCCCTTTCCCTTTAATTCCTCCAGAACCTTTTCAACACCTGGAAACAGATCTTTTTTTGATATATTTTTTATAGATTCCCGATAATAATTATTTTTTCTTTCCAGCATTTCGGAAAATTTCCCCGGGCTTACCTTTTGATCCCCAAGGATTATTTCCAGAGATTTCCTTCTGGAAACTCCCCGAAGTTTTTCATTTATTTTTCGGTCAAAAGGAATTCCCTGCTCCTTGCAGAGAAGTTTCCAGGACTGGTAATGGTACTCTGCAGTGTCGGTAAGTACCCCGTCAAGATCAAAAATAAAGGCCTCGATTTTTCTTCGCATTTCTTCGGCCTCCCAAAATCATTTTCTCCTTTAACTCATGATGAAGCTCATCGCATAATTTTTTTGCTTTTAATTCTTTATTCTGGGCGTGGAAGAAAACCCCTTTTAATCAGCTACTCTTCTTAAGCCTTGAAAACATCGTGACCTCCTTTCCGGGATTTACATTCGGAAGGAGGTCACTTTTTGCTATAGCGAAGTAGGTTCTCCATGGTTCTCCTTTGTTTTGAGTTTTTTAAAAATACAAATGGTGAATCTCGGTATTACATTTGGGGCAGACAAGTCTTTTTTTAGCATCCATATCTCCACGAGCTGCCAATGCTTGTTCTCTTTTTTGGGCTTCTCTCTGGCTTTTGTCCTCCGCTACATGATCAACAACGTGCTTGGAATGGCACTCGGGGCAATAATCTGTTCCACAGCCTTTACAATGGGACCATTCCTTCCAGTTATCAGTTACCTTCCCACAAACCGAACATGTTTTGTTATCCATTTTTTTTCCTCCTCTGATTTTTCCAGCCAAAAAAGGGGTTTTTTAAACTTTATCAAGGAACTTTTTGGCGTGGTAATCATACTCCCTGGCCTCAACATCAACCAGGGTCAAACCGTTGTCCTTGCAGGCTGTAACCTGGACATAGCCTCCCCCGCCTTCTGAAAGCAGGCAATTTTTCCCGAGGTTTTTTACCTCCAGGCCAACACCTTCTTTGCCGAAATATTCTCTGGCCATGTCAATTACTTTTTGCGGGTCTTTTTTGGTTTCTTTTCTCAGGCTGATCATTTTATTTACCCCCCTTCCGGGTTGCAAATAATTCCTATTATCATTATATTCGGATATTGTGAAAAAATCAATATCTATTATCCCCGTATTTCATTTCTTTTTTTCTCACTGGTTAGTAAAATGAAGCTGGTATCTTTTAGTTGCTTTAAAGCTGATAAATTGGGGACCTTTAATCCTAAACAGGGTTTTTTATGGTAAATTCCCTAAAGCATTATAGAATTATTTGCCCGTTTTATTCCCATTTCCCCTTCCCTACAGGTCGGGTGAAAAATAGCGGGACCCCCCCGACCTGCATTGAGGACAGATAGCCTCTTTCCTGTTCTCAATGCTTCCTTTTTCTGCCCTAATCCGGCGGTTTTTCTGGGTTTGTCGGTCTTTTCTGGCTTCAGCAGCATGGTTAACACCGCAGGCAGGGCAATAATGGGTTCCACAGTTACGGCAAAAGAACCAGTCTTTCAAAGAAGTTGTCCTTGTTCCACACCCACCACATTTTTTTTCTTTCATTTTTTCTCCTCCTTTCCCAAAGAAAGTTTTAGTCTTTAAATGCCTTTAACCTAATATTATCGGGGTTTTTCTTATGAAGATTTGCCACCCCCCCTGAATTTAGGATATATTTAGTTTATCACCAAACCAAAACATCCCAAAACAGAGGAAGGTGGCAAGACTATGACCAAAATTGTTAACTATCTTCTTGCCTGCATTAAATTTCAGGAGAAAATTATTACCCTGCTTCTTGTTCTCCTTACCATTAAAAACATCTTTCCTAAATCCGATGGTCCTATCCGTAAAAAATATCGCACTCTTCAGATTTATGCTCTACCCATCATTGAGGTTTTGAAAAAATTCGATTAATAAGTTCTCCTATAGCAATACCAACGCGCAAAAGGTAAAAACCTTAAACCTATTAAACGCCGCTCATACTCCTTGCCCGATCCATCCTTAGCCTGTCCTCGCTGTTCAACTCCCAGTAACTATATCTATGACAGCACTGGAAGCCGAGGACAGTACCTTTGTAAAATCTGCCGGCTTCACTTTAATCACAAAAACAGGTTCTCTAAAGAAGCTATCCTTAAATGCCCTCACTGCAATAAAACCATGGATAAAATTAAACAACGACGAAACTTCACTATCCTTTTTGTCGCTTACTTAAACCTCCTACGGCATCATTCTGCCTTAAAAGATAAGGTGCCTGCTGTCATTCCAGAGCTGGATAATCTGCCCAATATGCCGGCAAAATGGATTAAATTAATTGCTCTGGCCCAGGAAAAACAATCTCAAACTGCTGTAGTATTTATTTTTCCTTTCCAACATTTCTGCAAAGTTCTCTCCACTGATCTTCTTATTGCCGAGAATAATTTCCAGGGATTTTTTCCTAGAAACTCCCCTTAATTTTTCCTTTATCTCCCGGTTGAAGGAAATATCTTCTTCTTCACAGAGACGCTTCCAGGAGGGAAAGTAGTGTTCTGAAGTATCTGTAAGCACTCAATCCAGGTCGCAGATAAAAGCCTCAATTTTTTCCATCTACCCGAAAACCCGTTTTCTTTTTTTTCCTCTTTCTTAACCAGCTCCCCTTCTTCCTTCCTTTTTTGCGGCAATCACTTTTTTTTTCAATCACTTTTGCAGATTATAACCAGGAAAAAAAGTGACCCCCTTCAAACCGCCAGTAACGGGAAAGAGGTCACATCCTTGTTTTTTAGATTCAACTGTTTGTCCGGTGAGGTTAAAAATACATCTGGGTAAGGTGGGTTTCGCACTGGGGACAGAGAGCCCTCTTTTTGGTGTCAAAGTCTCCCTTTTCCATTGCAATCTGTCTTTTTTTCTGAGCTTCTCTTTCCCCTTTTTCTTCTGCAACGTGATCTACAAGGTGCTTGGAATAGCAATCAGGGCAATAATGTGTCCCGCAACCCTTGCAATGGTACCATTCTTTCCAGTCATTTGTTACACTTTTACAGGCCGAACAAGTTTTTTCTTCCATTTTTATCCTCCCCTTAATTCTCCCTTTAAGGATTTATTTCCGTGCTGTTAAATTTTATCCAGGAATTTTTTGGCGTGGAAATCATATTCTCTTGTTTCGACATCAACCTGGGTAGTCCCGTTATCCCTACAGGCGGTAATCTGAACATATCCACCCCCGCCTTCTGAAAGGATACAGTTCTTACCAAGGTTTTTAACTTCCAATCCAAGGCCTTCTTTGCCAAAATATTCTCTGGCCAGGTCAATTACTTTTTGAGGTTCTTTTTTTGTTTCTTTCCGCAGGCTTAACATCTTATTTACCCCCTTCCGGGATGCAAATAATAATAGTTCTCATTCTTAATATTATTATATTCGGATAATACGGATAAAGCAAACATCTTTTTGGACTGAATAACTCTATTATTCTACCTCTGTGGCAAATTACCTGTTTGAGGTTACCAGAGCCCCTATTTGGTTTTTTTTGCAACGCCCATCTGTCTTCAGCAAAAATATATGGAGAAGAGAAGTTCCTATCTTCACCCGATTAAAGGAATGCCCGGTATTTTCCATACCGGGCATTTTAAAGCAGTTTCATTTTATAGGTCGGGAGAATAAAATCTGGAAAGAGCAGAATCACACTGAGGACAGATTGCTCTTTTCCGATTTTCAATACTCCCCTTCTCTGCACCTACTCTCCGTCTTTTCTGCTCCTGATGAACTTCTTTGGTATGGGCGACATGGTCAACTGCACAGTCTGGACAATAATGCGTTCCACAACCCCGACAATTAAACCAGTCCTTAAAAGAAGTGGTTGTTTTCCCACATGCTGCACATGTTTTCCCTTTCATTTTATGTTCCCCCCCTCTCTCTGAAATTCATCCCAATTGAGTTTATAACAATTTGTCTTGAGGAAATATTTCTCTGGGTTGCTTAGGACAATAACAAGAATTTCTTCTTTTAAAATTTAAGCTATTCTATTTCTATATCAGTCTAATAACATATTATATTAGATGATTTATTTAAAATCAAACTCTATTTATCTCGTTATTGTTATTTAATCCGACTTAGAGTAAGGGGATAAGCGTTTATTGTAAAAAAACAAAACCGAGGAAAAAATATTTCCCTTAAATACCCTTTAAACAGAATTATAAAAAAAACCGGTTTAGCCTTTTTTCCGGATTTGCAGAAAAAACCCGGCGGAGAAATGTCGGGTTTTAAACAAAACTTTTTTTACAAATCTGGGGAATAACGCTGATTTAAGAAAGAATCGCATTTGGGACAGAGTGCTCTTTTCTTTTTTTCCAGATCTCCGTATCCCATTTTTTTCATACGGCTTTTTTTCATTTCCCTATCTTCTTCTTCCTGGACCAGATGATCTCCATAGCAATCCGGGCAGTAGTCAGTTCCACAATGCCTGCAATAAAACCATTCCTTCCAGGAATTTGTAGCCTTACCGCACCCACCGCACTTTTTTTCCTGCATTTTTCACCCTCCTCATTGAAAAAAAATTTTAAAGTTTTCCCATCTCCTTCTTTCTGAAATAACTGGGATAATATCAGTTTTTTGAAAACCTGACCTTTGCTTTCTATGTTCCTGTAATTGTTTCTGGGGTATGTTTACTCCTTTAGAGAAGTTTTTTCTTTGGTAATCCTTAATTATATTTTATTAAAGGTTGTTCTGTAACTCAAATAATAAAATTCCCCGAATTTCTCTTCCCTCTAGGTTTAAAGCCCCAGAAAACCTTAAAACAAATATAGCCGAAAGATTGCAACCCTAAAATATTAATTAGAAAGACCCGCTGCTAAACCTCTTTAATAGTCGCGGAAGCATTGCTAAAACAGGTCCATTTCCAGAAATGTTTTTGAAATCATTAAATCTGCTTTTCAGAAGAGGATGAATTCCCTATAAAACCCCGTCCTTTTGGTCCAACTGGTTTTAAAACTTTCTTCATTCAACCAATTTCATGAGGGTAAACCCTTCTTGAACCTCAACTCTTTGCTGTACTTCGAAGTAATTTTTCCCAGGTTTTTCTGAAAAGAAGTTTTAAAAATAACCTCAATTATTAAGCTTTTTCTTTTTCCTCCTTATAACTCTTCTTTGGCTTTTCCAAAAAACCTTCGTTTTCTCCCTTAAAGGGAGCAGGAATTCCCAGCAAAAGGTAGAAGGACAAAAAAACTATGTAAAAAGGAGTTAACTATGACCAATTATCTTGCAAAAATTCATCCCCGCTCCCTTGCTCACCTCAGTCGCCACCTGCAGGCCCTGATAAAAGGAAAACTCTGGGTGAAAATTTTAATTGGAATGGGCCTGGGTTTGATTGTAGGTCTCATAATCAGTCCCGATACAGGCCTCTTTAAGCGGGAAACTGCTCAAATAATTGGCAGCTGGCTGGCCATGCCGGGAAATATTTTCCTGGGCCTGATCCAGATGGTAGTAATGCCCCTTGTTTTCGCCTCGGTAATCCGGGGTATAGCCTCCGGGGAAGATGTTGAATATCTTAAGCGAATTGGGACTAGGCTGGTCGGTTATTTCATTTTCACCACAACCGTAGCCATCATTATTGGGATTGGAATTACCCTCCTGATCCAGCCCGGAACCTTTATCGACGCTGACCTTGCCCCCCAAGCTGAAGCCCCCGAAATCACAATGGAAGAAGCACCCGACACCATCGGCTTGGAAGGCCTTCCAGATGTAGTTGTCCAATTGCTTCCCGAAAATCCCCTCGGGGCAATGGTTGAGCGCCAGATGCTCCACGTGGTTCTCTTCGCCGTTTTTATTGGCCTGGCCCTTATCTCCATGCCACCAAAGCAGGCCAAGCCCCTCCTTGAATTAATGGGATCTTTACAGGAAGTGGCCATGACAGTTGTCCGCTGGGCCATGGTAATTGCTCCCCTGGCGGTTTTTGGGCTTTTAGCCCAGATCACCATAAAAGTGGGGCTTGACGCAATGCTGGGCATGGCAGTTTATGTGGGTACCGTTATCCTAGGGCTTATGATTCTCCTGGTTTTCTACCTTTTCCTGGCCAACTTCATCGGGAAAACCAGCCCCCGTAAATTCATGGGAGCTGCCCGGGAAGTTCAACTCTTGGCTTTTTCCACTTCCAGTTCTGCAGCAGTAATGCCCCTGACCATCAAAACTGCAATAGAAAAACTTAAAGTCCGACCTTCAACTGCCCAGTTCCTTATCCCCCTGGGTACCACAATTAATATGGATGGGACAGCTCTCTACCAGGGAGCAGCCACTGTTTTTCTGGCCCAGGTTTTTGGAATTGAACTCAGCATCCCTACCCTGCTTTTAATCGTTGTAACTGCTGTCGGGGCTTCAATCGGTTCCCCTGCTACCCCTGGAGTCGGTATAGTCATCCTGGCCATGGTCCTCCAGAGTGCTGGTATTCCCACCAGTGGAATCGCTTTAATCCTGGGAGTAGACCGAATTCTGGATATGAGCAGAACTGCCCTTAACGTTTCGGGAGACCTAACCGCAAGCCTGGTTCTTGACCGCTGGGTTGGCGGGAAAAAATCCTTTGAACAGCAAAAACTCGAAGAAGATCTGTGGGAGGAGCAGCGAAAAACAACTGGTGATGAAGTAATCTGTGATGAATAAGCTCTGCAAGTCAATAGAGTAGGGAAACCATTTGCATGGCTCCCCCCTCATCAAACCGCACGTGCCTTATTAAGGCATACGGCTTACCAACGTGATT
>SKTZ01000085.1 GCA_007122335.1 Bacillota bacterium | reverse complement strand
TGGGGGCCAGGAGTTCTCTCCCCTTCAGAGAAGATATATTAAAGCTGCAAAAGGAGGCCAAAGTTGATGAAGTGGATTATTGATACTGACCCCGGGGTTGACGATGCAGCAGCAATTATAGCTGCCGAAAAGGGGCTTGATGTCCTGGCCTGGAGTATTGTCCATGGTAATGTTGACCTGGATAAGGCCCTGGTTAATGCTCTCTTCCTGAAGGACCTGCTGGTTACCCGGACTCCCGTTTTTGCAGGGGCAGAAAAACCTCTCCTGGAAAAAAGAATCAGCGCTCCCTCGGTGCATGGGAATGATGGACTGGGCGACCTGGAACGCTCCCCTGCTAAATCCCGGGAAGAAAAAGAGCATTCCGTGGACATGATCCTAAAAGCAAGCCATGATTTTCCCGGAGAACTGGGGCTTTTGACCCTGGGCCCCCTGACCAATATTGCCCTGGCCCTGGGAAAAGACTGGACCCTTGCCCGGCGGGTCCGCAGGGTTGTTATTATGGGTGGAACCAGCACGGCAAGAGGCAATACATCTCCAGTGGGGGAATTTAATTTTGCAGCCGACCCCGAAGCGGCGGCAATGGTTTTAAAGTCGGAGATGCCCATAACCCTGGTTCCCTGGGAACCAACAGTAGAAATAATGTTTAAGCTTTCCGAGCTGCAAGCCGAACTTGGAGACAAACCTTTGGCAA
Organism: Bacillota bacterium; assembly: GCA_007122335.1. Lineage (GTDB taxonomy): Bacteria > Bacillota > Halanaerobiia > B1SED10-174 > B1SED10-174 > T1SED10-26. The sequence continues at coordinate 15,029 of SKTZ01000085.1, read as the reverse complement.
GGACTTTTCTGGCCATGTGTGATCGATTTGCCCGGTATATTGAGGAAAAAATGGGGACGAGGAGTATAATCCTTTCGGATTTGGTTGCCGCTGCCGCAGCTATTGACCCCCATACAATTCTCAAGAAACAGGATGTTTTTGCTGCCGTGGAAACTGCAGGCCGCTGGGGCAGAGGACTAACAGCGATAGATTATGCCGGTGTTAGCGGGGAAAAACCAAACCTGGAACTCTGCCTGGTTGCAGACAGAGGAAAGGTTCTCCAGGTTTTAAAAGATGGCCTCCGTTGAGAAAAAGAGACGGGGCGGTGAAAATGAGGAAAATTATTGTCCTGGTTTTTATTTGTTTGTTAACAATTATTGCTGGGCAGGTCTGGGCCCTGGACCTGAACTACCTTCGTGAAAACAGGGAGGTTCTTGCTGAGGAACCCGGATTTGAGTTGCTTTTACCGGGCCTGGAAGGTAAAAAGATGATCCTGGCAGGAGAGGCCCACGGAGTTGGCATTAATTCAGAACTGGCCCTGGAACTTTTAACCTTCCTTCACGGAGAGGCAGATGTCCGCTATTTTCTCTGGGAAGGAGGGTATGCCCTGGGCAGCATGATCAACAGTTATATTCAGGAAGGGGAAGCAGAGCTTTTAGACCTGGTATTTACCCAACTGGAGGGAACGGTTTTTTGGAGTAAGGAGCAGTATTTATTTTTTAATAATCTTGCAGAATTCAATGCAGAACTGCCACCAGAAAAGAGGGTGGAAGTGATTGGAATTGACCTGGAGCTCCCTCTGACCTCGAGCATTATTTTTCTTGACTTTTTACTGGGTGATGAAGTTCCAGAATCGTTAAAACCTCTTCAGCAACTGGCAGTTAATCACAAAATGCTTGTTGGACCGAGCCAGCTTTACAGTTCCCGGGTTCGGCTGGAAACCTTTCAAATGGCGGTTTACATCCAGGAAATTATAGAATCAGAGGGAGAAAATTTGCAGGAGCTCCTGGGAGAGGACTGGTTTGCTTTTGAGTATGGATTGGAAAGGTTGATCCAGACCCATGAAACCTGGGGTGAAGGGTTCCAGGTCCGGGAAGATTTCGCTTTTTCCAACCTTTTAGAGCTTTCCCCTCACCTGGACAGGGGTAACTTTTTTGGCCAGTGGGGTGGAAACCATGTTTTGCAGAGGAACCAGGCCCGGGTAAACTGGCTGGGGAGCCTTTTGCAAGGCCCCCGTTCTCCCTGGGCAGATCAGGTTCTCAGTATCTATTACGTTTATGACCACTGTAAGCGGATGGACCCCAGAACCTATCAGGCCCGGGATTATTCTTCCCAGGAAATCCGGGACCTGGAGGTTTTAAGGAGAGCCGCTCCTGCCGATATTTGCCTTTTCTGGCTGGGTGCTCCCGGCTCCCCTTTCACGGAGGAAATTCATTTTTTGACCGGGCACAGCCGGGGGGTGACCACTGATTATTTTCAGTATTTAATTATGATCCGCAACCAATCAGCTTCAACTCCCCTGAGGAAAGCTGAAGATTGAAGGAGGGTCAACGATGGAAAGAGTTGCAATTGGAGATCTCTGGCAGTTTAAATTTCCGGGTAATGTTAATTTTTCTCCTGAGGGAGAAAAGGTTGCTTTTACACTAAAAACTCCCCGGGAAAAAGAAAATGATTACCAGAGCAGAATCTGGATTTACGAGATGGATAAGGACAGGTCCTGGCCACTGACAGCAGGGCCAAAGGATGGTCCGTTTATCTGGCTGGATGAGAACACGATTCTGTTCATTAGCCAGAGAACAGAAAAAGACAAGCAGGAAGAAAAAGAAACGGTGGAAACCGAGCTGTACCGGATTCGGATTGACGGGGGAGAAGCAGAGTTAATTGACCGGGTTTCTTTAAAAATAACTGGTTTGAAAAAATCAAAAGCCGGGGAATTGATTTTTAGTGGACAGAAAGAAGAGGAAAAAAAGGAAGAACAGGGAGAAGTTGAGGTTCTTGAAGAACTTCCTTTCTGGCAGAACGGGCAGGGTTTGATTTCGGGTAAAAGAACCCACCTTTTCCGCTATCACCTGGACTTAAAAAAACTGGAACCTTTGACTTCAGGATCTTTCCAGGTAACTGATTTTGATGTTGCCCAGGGCCGGGTAATTTTTACCAGGCAGGAATTTGGGGAAAAACTTGAACTCACTGCTTCAGTATGCCTTTACGATCTGGAAAAAGGAGAAGTAATTCAAAAGACCCCGGGCGACGAATTGAATGTCAGCTTTGTCCGCTTTATCGATGAGAACCGGGCAATTTTTGGAGCAACAGACATGGAAGCCATGGGCCTGGGAACCAACCGCGAACTATACGGTTTTGACCTGGTCTCGGGAACATATGAACAGCTGACCGACATGGACAAAAGCCTTGGAGTTACACTGGGCACCGATGTCCGCCTGGACGGGGGCAATCAGTTTGTCGCCGAAAAAAATTCTCTTTTCTTCCTTGCTACTGAAGGGAGCCAGGTTCGACTCTGGAAATGGGACGAGGGAGAACTGGAAAAAGTAATAGACATACCTGGAGGGATAGATTGTTTTGATATTTCCAGCGGGGATATTTGTTATGTTGCTCTGAGAGGAACTGATCTTCCTGAACTGTACCTCTGGAGAGAAGGAGAGGAAAAAAGGTTAACCGCTTTTAACCAGGACTACATGGCGGAGAAGACAATTACTGCTCCCGAGCCGTTCCCGGTTAAGACCGATGACGGCAGGGAAATACAGGCCTGGATTATCAAACCTGCCGATTTCAATCCTGGCGGGAGATATCCCCTGATTCTGGAAATTCATGGTGGGCCCAAAACAATTTACGGGCCGGTCTTTTTCCACGAAATGCAGGCCCTTGCTGCGGCCGGCTGGGCCGTTGTTTTTAGCAACCCCAGGGGCAGTGATGGCCGGGGAAATGAATTTGCGGATATAAGGGGTGGTTATGGCCAGCGGGATTACCGGGATCTGATGGAAGTAGTGGATACTGCCCTGGAGAAATTCCCCTGGCTTGATGAAAACCGCCTTGGTGTTGCAGGTGGTTCTTACGGGGGCTTTATGACCAACTGGATAATCGGACATACCGACCGTTTCCGGGCTGGGGTTTCCCAGAGAAGTATTGCTAACTGGGTATCCATGCACGGGACCACTGATATCGGGTTTTTCTTTGTCCCCGATCAGGTTGGAGCAGATCCCTGGAGCGATGTAGATAAACTCTGGAAGCATTCTCCCCTGGCCTATGCTGACCGGGTAAAAACCCCTACCCTTTTTATCCATGCCGAAGAGGATTACCGCTGCTGGCTAGTGGAGAGCCTGCAGATGTTTACAGCCCTTAAAATCCGGGGGGTTCCCGCAAAGACCTGTATCTTCAAGGGAGAAAATCACGAGTTATCCCGTTCTGGGAAACCAAAAAACCGGATCAGGCGGCTGGAAGAAATGAAAAAGTGGTTTACAGAGTACCTGTAAACTAAAAAAGCCTTCCGAAGAAGGCCGATTAGGTAGCGGGGAACTGCCTTGAAAAGGCAGTTTTCCTATTTTTTTGTTTCTTTTCTAAATTCTTTTAATCCCCGGGCGATATTCTTCCCTATTTCGGGTAGTTTTTTATGGGAAAAGATAATTACGGCTAGAACGAGTAATAGGGCGAGTTCGAGGGGGCCGATCTGTCCAAACATTAAACCTCCTCCTAATAATTAAATAACCAAAGGGTAAATTTTAATATTATTTCTGTCTTGGTGTCAAACTATCCTGCTTTTGTCGGGGAAAAAGAAAAATTGACATTAAAATCGATATATGGTATTTTAGGAATATAGAGTAGGGAGGTGGGTTTATGTTAATGGAAAAGGTGCTCCTTGCTACTGACTTTTCTGATTCAGCCCGAAATCTCCAGCATTGTGTTGGCGAACTGAAAGGACTGGGTTTAAAAGAAGTAGTTCTAACCCACGTCGTTGACATTCAGAGTTCGGCCCTGGCTTCAACGGTCCTGCAGAAACACAATCAGGAAGTTCTGGAGGAAGAAAAAAAGAAACTAACCAAGATGGGCCTGGAGGTTAAGGTTAGAGTTGAACTGGGATATCCACCCCAGAAAATCGTTGAAACCGCCCGGGAAGAAAAGGTATCCCTTATCCTGGTAGGTTCTCATGGCAAGGGTTTCCTGCGGGAACTCCTACTGGGAAGTACTGCTTTTGATATTATTCGTAGCAGCGATATTCCCGTTTACGTGGAAAAATACCGCTACCGGGAGGGGGAAGTTGCTGAACCGGTCTGTTCCAACCGTCTGGGGAGTGTTCTTGTTCCCGTTGATTTTTCTCGGTGCTCAGAAGAAGCCGTGGAAAAAGTCCTGGCCCTGGGAAAGAGCATGGAAAAGGTTACCCTGGTTGCAGTTATTGAAAGCAGCGAAGACCCTGAAGAACTGGAAAAAACCAAAAAAGAATACGATTACAGCCTGGAGGAGATTGCCGGACGGTTTAAAAAAATTGGGGTCAGTGTTGTTTCGAGAGTTGAAGTTGGCCTGGCTTCGGAGAAGATAATGGAAGTTGCTGACGAGGTAGGGACAACAATGATTGTCCTGTCCACCAGAGGAGCTGGAAGGCTGCAGCGGTTGTTTTTGGGAAGCACTGCAGATGCTGTTGCCAGGCGTTCCCGTTACCCCACCCTTTTAATTCCCTGTAGGAAACCCTTGCGAACCTAATACTGGAGGTGTCCGGGCAAGATGGCAGAACAAAAAGAGTACAGTCTCAGTTTTTTTCACCGTTTTTTACCCTTATGGGTCGGACTTTGTATCGTTATCGGTATTATTCTGGGTTCAATTATGCCAGGGGTTGCCAACTGGCTGAATGCTATTTCCATAGCCCAGGTTAATATCCCCATTGCAATTTTATTGTTCGGCATGATGTTTCCTATTATGCTGCAGATTGACTTCAGCGAGGTAGGAAATGCTTTCAAAGCCCCTAAAGCTGTCCTTTTAACTCTAATTATTAACTGGGGTATCAAGCCCTTTACCATGTATTTTTTCGCCTGGCTTTTCCTCCGGGTAATTTTTGCCCCATTTCTCGATTATGACCTGGCCGGGGAATATATTGCGGGGATGATTCTCCTGGGCATAGCACCCTGCACCGCAATGGTTTTAGTCTGGAGCTACCTGGCCAAAGGTTTCATGGGTTTGACCCTGGTCCTTGTTGCCCTTAACTCCCTAACCATGCTGGTTTTATACGCTCCCCTGGGTAATTTCCTCCTGGGTGTAGCCGATATGTTTGTTCCCTTTTTGACTATTTTTCTGAGTGTAATGCTCTACGTCGGTGTATCCCTGGTTGCCGGGTATTTTACCCGGACCCGCCTGATCAAGAAAAAAGGGGTTACCTGGTATGAAAATGTTTTCCTGAAGAACATGGGAACCATTTCTATAGTAGCACTGCTGGCCACCCTGATTTACCTTTTTATGCTGCAGGGAGGCGTTATCCTCAGGGCACCCCTGGTGGTATTAATGATAGCATTACCCCTGAGCATTCAGACCTTGACCATTTTTGGGCTCGGCTACGGGGCCGGCAGGCTTATTGGTTTAACCTATGATGAAGCTGCTCCGGCTTCAATGATCGGGGCCAGCAATCATTTTGAGGTAGCAATAGCCACTGCAGTCACAATTTTTGGTCTGGAATCAGGGGCAGCCCTTTCCACCGTTGTAGGGGTCTTGATCGAGGTTCCCATAATGCTGGCTCTGGTAAGGATTTGTCTGCGAACCCAGAACTGGTTCCCCGTTAAATTCAAACTGGGGGAATCCAGTGTTGGAAAATGACGGAAGGAGGGCTCTCCGTGGACAAAGTTGAAATTTTGAAGGCCCTTGCTCACCCCACCCGGCTATATATAATCGAGACCCTTTCCGGAAAAGACGGCGAACGCTGTGTTTGTGAAATTGTAGATGAACTGCCCTACGCCCAGTCCACCATTTCCAAGCACCTGACCATTCTGCGCCAGGCCGGTCTTGTCAGGTCCAGAAAAGAAGGCTTGAAGGTTTATTACGAAACTTCCCACCCCGAAATTAAAGGGCTTTTGCAAAGTCTTTCCAGGCTGGAGGAGCAGGTAGAACTGGCCAGACCCCAGTTGCCTTAAAAAATTATATTTATAAAAAAATGGCTCTTACGAGTCATTTTTTTCTCGAGATAGATGTTTTAAAATTTTTTCCCTGGTATTGTTCTCGGGGTTTTCCAGGACCCAGTTATAAGCTTTATCCAGGAGTTTTCCTACTTCTGGCCCTGCTTCCAGGTCAAAATATTCCATTATATCCCTGCCGTCTACAGCTAGGTCCCTGCGGGAGAAAAGCAGGTCTTCTTCCAGTAGTTCTTTAATCCGCCGGGTGTAAGTCCGCAGAGCTGGCCCGGCCCGATGAAACTGCCTGGTCGTCCCAATTATATCTGCCCGACGGATTTCAATGAGGTCCAGAATATTTTCCCGGCCCACCTTGTTAATTAAACGGCGCAGGGCAGCATCGCTTAACCTGGGGTCCATATCAAACATGTGCCAGCGGATCAGGGTTTTAATCTTTTCCTGCCTGGTTTTGCTCAACCGGAAGCGGTAAAGGATTCCTTCGGCAATCTGGGTTCCGATTCTATCATGCTCCGGGAAAAGGGGTTTTTCCCCCGGACTGAAGGTGTGGCCTTTGGCGATATCGTGAAGTAAAGCTGCCCACCGCAGGTCAGCCCTGGGGCGGATAGCTGCAACGGTCTGGATGGTGTGGCGGGTTGCTCCCGGGATCCGGAAAAGGGGTTTGAATTCAGGAACAATTTTTTCCAGGACACCGCTTTTGATCATCCCCTCCAGGGCCCGGGCCACGGCCTGTCCCGTGAGTAGATGATCCATTTCTCCGGCAATTCTCTCGGTAGCGACAGAATCGAGAAGTTCAGGTTTAATTGCCCGGAAAGTTTTTTCTTCCCCGGAAAAATTCAGTTGACTCTGGAAACGGAAAAAACGGATAATACGCAGGGGGTCCTCCCGAAAGCGTTCTCCGGGTTCCCCACTTGCCCGGATATTTTTTTTGCGGAGATCAGTTTTTGCGTCCAGGGGATCAATCAAACCCCGGTCTGGATTCCAGGCCAGGGAATTTATTGTAAAATCACGCTTTAGGAGATCTCCGTGTATATTATTCTCTCTGAGGGTAGAAACTTCGAGCATTTGTCCCTGCCAGCGGACCAGGATTGTCCCGAATTTTCTTCCCAGGCCCTTGCTTTCAGGGAATAAATTCTCCAGCTTTTCCAGCGAGGTTTGAACTGCAAGATCCCAATCTGATGGTTTTTGATTGAGGAGAAGGCTGCGCAGGGAACCCCCAACAATATAGGCGGGGATTTCTTTTTCCTGCAAGAATTCAAGCAGTTCGCGGATTTCAGCAGGGATATTTTTTTCAATTCTCCTTTTCAATAGATAATTGTACATTCTCATCACCCTAATGGGCGATTTCCACAGGGAGGTGAAGAATCCTCTAGCCCAGAAGGAAATTTGGGCCAGCCTGGCAAGGGAAAAACTGCTTCAGAGATAAACAAAGGAATTTTAGCAAGAATAACGAAATAATTAAGAGCAGAAAAGAAAAATAATTAAAGGAGGGTGTTATTGTGCGCAAAATTTTAACATTGTTTTTTGTATTTGCTTTATTATTCGCACTGCCCATGGGGCAATATGCTGAAGCAAACCAGTTGAAGGTAGGTGTGGTCTTTTCTATTGGAGGACTTGGTGACGAGTCTTTCAACGACGCAGCTTTTAGAGGAGCTACCCAGGCAAGAGATGATTTTGGAATTCAGCTTGATTATGTAGAACCTGATGATATTGCCGAGATGGAAGATCATCAGCGGGCTTTTGTCCAGGAAGGGTATGACCTGGTAATTGCCATTGGTTTCCTGCAGGAGTCTGGCCTTGAGGCTGTTGCCCGGGATTATCCCGACGCCAAGCTGGCCATAGTCGACAGTGATTACCTTGCCGACATGCCCAACGTGGCCTCCCTGGTCTTCAAAGAACACGAAGGTTCTTTCCTGGCCGGATACCTGGCTGGATCCATGACCGAGACCGGTGTAGTCGGTTTTGTAGGCGGAATGGAAGTTCCGGTTATTTTCAACTTCCAGACCGGGTATGAGCAGGGTGTGGAATATGCCAATCCTGATGCTACTGTTCTGATCAACTATGCCGGAGATTTCGGTGACCCGGGTACCGGTAAAGAGCTCGCAGTAAGCCAGTTTGAGCGCGGCGCCGACATTATTTATCACGCTGCAGGTGGAACTGGAATGGGTGTATTCGAAGCAGCTGAAGAAAACAACTTCTATGCTATTGGTGTTGACAGCGAACAGGACGGAATTGCTCCTGGTTATATCCTGACCTCCATGCTGAAAAGAGTTGACGTGGCAGTCTACAATATTATCGCTGACCTGGTTCAGGGCGAATTCAACGCCGGCGTCCACCGCTTTGGTGTGGCTGACGGTGGTGTTGGCCTGACCGACTTCCCCTACACCGATCACCTCATTCCCGACGAGGTAAAACAGAACATTGAAGTTATTAAAGAAATGATAATTGATGGTCAAATCGAAGTTAGCAGTGCCCACGATTAATTGGAGCTAAAGAAGGGTAAAGATAGCAAAGGAGGGGCTGCCCCCTCCTTTGCTCTTCTTAGGAGGGAACGGGCTTGGAAAATATACTCGAATTAAAAAATATAACCAAGCGTTTTCCGGGGGTAGTTGCCAATGATAACATATCCCTGGATATTAAGGCCGGAGAAATTCATGCCCTTGTGGGAGAGAACGGGTCGGGCAAATCCACCCTGATGAATATTCTCTATGGTCTTTACAATGCAGACGAAGGGGAAATATACCTGAGGGGGGAAAAAACCAGGATAACCGAACCCAAACAGGCAATCGACCACGGAATCGGTATGGTTTTTCAGCATTTTATGCTGGTGGAACCCCTGACTGTTTTTGAAAATGTAATCCTGGGTTCCGAACCCCAGAAAAGGGGTTTTATTGATTTTAAAGGTGCGGAGAGAGAAGTGGCCCGTCTTTCCAAGGAATACGGGCTGAAGGTTGAAACGAAGTCCAGGGTTGAAGATATTTCCGTTGGCCAACAGCAGCGCCTGGAAATATTAAAGGCTCTTTACCGCAAGGCAGAAATTCTGATCCTGGATGAGCCTACAGCTGTGCTTACTCCCCAGGAAACCGACGAATTGTTCCAGGTAATGCGCAACCTCAAAGAACAGGGCACAACAATCATCTTTATTTCCCATAAAATTCGAGAGGTTATGGAAATATCGGACCGGGTTAGCGTTCTACGGCGGGGAAAACTGGTGGGGACCAAAAATACCAGTGCAACCAGCCGCCCCGAACTTGCAGAAATGATGGTCGGACGAGAGGTTCTTTTAGAGGTTGAAAAAGAAAAAGCCCAGCCCGGGGAAAAGATTTTTTCGGTTTCAGATCTGGAAGTCCGCGACCAGCGGGGAACGAAACGGGTAAAGGGAGTGTCCCTGGAAATTCACAGCGGGGAAATCCTTGGTATTGCGGGAGTTGAAGGAAACGGGCAGCAGGAAATGGTCGAAGCCATAACAGGTCTTTTGAGGACGGAAAAAGGAAAGATTTATTTAGACGGAAAAGAACTCCAAAACCTGGGAGCAATGCAGGTAAAGAAAAAGCGGATAGGGTATATCCCCGAGGACCGGCACAAGCGGGGATTGATCCTTGATTTCAATGTCGCCGATAACATGATTTTGGGTTTTCATACCGAACCTCCTTTCGTGCAGAGATTTTTTATCAGAAATGAAAAAGCTATAAAGGAGAATGCTGAAAAGCTGGTTGAAGAATATGACGTCCGTCCCCCAAATATTCAGCAGCAGGTCAGCACCTTTTCCGGGGGAAATCAGCAGAAAATAATTGCTGCCCGGGAGTTTTCCCGGAAACCAAGGTTTTTGATTTGCTCGCAGCCCACCCGGGGACTGGATATTGGTTCAATAGAATTTATCCACAGCCAGATCATTGACCAGAGAGATAAAGGAGCGGGAATTCTTTTAGTATCTGCGGAACTCGATGAAATTCTTTCCCTGAGCGATAGAATTGCTGTAATGTATGAAGGCCGGATTGTTGGCGAGATGCCGATTGAAGAAGCGGACGAAAAGAAACTGGGGAGCCTGATGCTGGGCGGAGAAGCCGGTGAAGATAAGGGAGGGGATGAAGTTGAAGCTGGAACAAAGTAGCTTAACCTCCAGGGAAATAATAACTCCAATAATTTCGGTAATTTTAGCCCTCCTGGTTGGTGCGGTATTTATTTTAATTGTTGGCGAAAACCCCATCGAGGCTTACTGGGTCCTGTTTTCCAATTCCCTGATTGGAGTCAGCAGTATCGCGGCAACCCTGCAGCGGGCCACCCCCCTGATTTTTACGGGGCTTGCAGTTGCTTTTGCTTTCCGCTGCGGGCTTTTTAACATTGGAGCGGAGGGTCAGCTCTATGTTGGGGCCATGGCTGCAGTTATTGTTGGGGTTAGCTTAAGCGGAATTCCCAAGGTAATTCACCTGCCCATGGCTATTATCGCGGGAATGCTGGCCGGAGGTCTCTGGGCTTCCATTCCTGGTTTGCTCAAGGCCAAGCTGGGAGTTCACGAGGTAATTAATACGATAATGATGAACTTTATTGCCTATTTCCTGACTGATTACCTTGTAACAGGTCCCTTCCACGGCGGCCGCTGGACCCCGGAAACGGCGAGGGTTTTTCCCACAGCCGAACTATCCCGGCTGTTTCCCCCGACACGCCTTAATACCGGGATATTTATCGCTATTGCTGCCATCATCCTGGTTTACTTTATCCTCTGGAGAACCAGGTTTGGCTATGAAATAAGGGCAGTAGGATTTAACCCGACCGCGGCAGAATATGGGGGGATAAGTGTTTCCCGCAACATGGTTATGGCAATGGTTTTCAGCGGGGCACTGGCCAGCCTGGCCGGAGTAGAACAGATCCTCGGGGTGCACGGGCGTTTTATCCAGAGATTTTCCCCGGATCTCGGTTTTATGGGGATTGCCGTGGCTCTGCTGGGGAAAAACCATCCGGTGGGTGTGTTTTTTGCGGCGGTTCTTTTCGGGGCTTTGCGGACCGGGGCAGCGGCCATGGACCGGTTAACAGATGTTCCCCGGGAACTCGTGGTAATAATCCAGGCCCTGATTATTATGTTCGTTGCCGCAGAAGAACTAACCCGACGCCTTATCCAGAGAAGGAGGCGTGCCTGATATGTGGGATTACTTAGTATATTTTGTTAATGCAACTGTTCTGGCTGCTGCTCTGCGCATGGCTACGCCCCTGATTTTTACTTCCCTGGGAGGTATTTTTGCAGAGAGGAGCGGTGTCATCAACATCGGCCTGGAAGGGATGATGTTGATAGGTGCTTTTACCGGAATGCTTACCAGTTATTTTACCGGACAACCCTGGCTGGGTTTAATCGGCGCACTTATCGCTGGAGCCCTGATGGGCCTGGTCCATGCTGTAGCAGCAGTTACCTACAAGGTCAACCAGGTTGTTAGTGGAACGGCAATCAATATTTTTGCAGTAGGTGTAACTGTTTTTCTCCTGCGCTGGATTTTCGATGTTGCAGGAACTTCCCCTTCTGTTTCCCGGGTTCCCGTGGTGACCATTCCCCTGGTTAATAGAATTCCCGTAATTGGGCAGATTATAGGCACCCACAATATCATGGTTTATTTGGCCCTGGTCCTGGTGGTTATTGTCCACATTTTCTTATTTAAGACAGTCTGGGGACTGCGCCTGCGTTCGGTGGGAGAGCACCCCAAGGCGGCAGATACCGTGGGGATTGATGTTTTCCTGACCAGGTACCTGGCGGTAATAACCAGCGGTGCCCTGGCGGGCCTGGGAGGAGCCTATCTATCAATTGCTCACCTCAGCCGGTTTGGTGATCAGATGACCGCGGGTCGTGGTTTCATTGCTCTTGCGGCAATGATTTTTGGAAAGTGGACCCCGTTTGGCGCCCTGGGAGCAAGCCTTCTTTTTGGATTTGCCAATGCTGTCCAGATGCGCCTGCAGGAACTGGGTATTCCCTCACAGTTTGTGCAGATGGTACCCTATATCCTGACCATGATTGCCCTTGCTGGCTTTATTGGGCGGGCAACTCCTCCCAAGGCCATTGGTAAGCCCTACAAGAAAGAATAATTGGTTTAATAATATTTTTCCTGGGGATAGGGATAAAAAAATTATAATCCCGGTTTAATCGCTTTATTACCCCATTTTTTGCTTTTCCGGAGCAAATGCCCAGAAAAAACCTGGAATTATCCGGGAAAAGATGATAACCAATCCAGGAAGGACCTTAAATAATCCTGGGTTATGCTGCAAATACTGCGGAAAAGGCGGTGGTTACATGAAAGTAATGGTATTGGGTGGTGCCGGAGATATGGGTGCCGCTGCAGTTCGGGATCTGGTTAATATTCCTGAAGTAAAACAGGTAACAATAGCTGATATCAACGTTAAGGTTGCCAAAAACCTGGCTGCAACTTCTGGAAAGAACAAGGCAAGAGTTCAGATGGTTGATGCCACGTCACGCGATGCTCTTGTGGGAGCAATGCGGGGTCACGATGTGGTGGCAGGGGCCCTTGGTCCTTTTTTCCGTTTTGAAAGACCCATTGTGGAGGCAGCTCTAGAAGCGGGAGTAGATTATGTGAGCATCTGTGATGACCATGATGCCATCGCCTCGATTCTTCCCCTGGATAATGAAGCCCAGGAATCCGGCCAGGTAATAATGAGCGGGATGGGTTGGACCCCGGGTTTGAGCAATATTCTGGCTCGCAAGGGATTTAATGAGCTGGATCGGACTGAAAAAGTTCATATTTACTGGACCGGGAGTACGGGGGATGCAGTTGGGTTGACCGTTCTGCTGCACCTGATCCACGTTTTCAGCGGTAAGGTTCCCTCTTTCCAGGGTGGCCGCCAGGTGGAGGTTGTTGCAGGGAGCGGACATCAGAAGATTGAATTTCCGCACCCCTTAAGCAAAATTAATGTGTTTGAGCTGGGACACCCCGAACCCATAACCATGCCCCTTTTCTTTGAGGGGGTTCAGGAGGTCCGGCTTAAAGGGGGACTTGTGGAAAACCATTTTAACCGGATAATCCGCTTTTTAAGCAGGGTTGGTGTAACCAGAAGCCAAAGCGGGACCAGAATAGTTGGAGAACTTTTGAAGACCCTCCTGCCCCTTTTCCCTATCAACAGGAAGCGTTCTTTTTCCGGGATCAGGGTTGATGTGGAAGGAGAAAAGGCCGGAGAAAAAATCCGCTACAGTTATGCAGCAATTGATAACCCCCGGCGGCTGACTTCTATACCTCTGAGCATCGGGACCTTCATGGTTGGGCGCGGAGATATTAAACGGCGGGGAGTTTTCTCTCCCGAGGCAGAAGGTGCTATTGATCCTGAGGTTTTCCTGGGAGAGTTGAACAAACGGGGAATAATAATTGACGAAAAGAAGGAAAAAATTTAGGGGCCGAAACGGTCCCTTTTTATTTTGCCTTCACCGGGGGGCCCATGGATAAAGGAAAGGGTTTGGGAAAAAAGAAGAGAATTAAGAAGTATACCTGGCAGTGGGAGGTGAGAACATTAATATTTTCAGCAGGAAGGTTGCCCAAGGTTATGATGACTGGTATGAAACCCCACTGGGAAAGCTGGTATTCCAGGTAGAAAAAGACCTTGCCCTGCAGCTGGCTCAACCCTCCCCCGGTGAACAGGCCCTCGACCTCGGTTGTGGAACGGGTGTGCATACCCTGATGTTGGCCCGACAGGGGCTCGAGGTAAAAGGAATTGACATTTCTCCTCCAATGCTGGAAAAAGCCCGGGAAAAAATCCGGGGCAAGGAGATCCCTGCCCAATTCATTCAGGGAAGTATCTGCGATTTGCCCTTTCCCCCAGAGAGTTTTGACCTGGTCCTGGGAATTACCGTTTTTGAATTCCTGGAAAATCCCCGGGCAGCAGCCCGGGAAGCCTGGCGGGTTTTAAGGCCCGGAGGAAGGATGGTTATTGGGGTGTTAGGGGACCGAAGCCCCTGGACCTGTTTTTACCAGAAACTGGGCCGGGAGGGAGATCCGGTTTTTCAGCACGCCAGGTTTTTTTCACCCCGGGATTTGCTGGGTCTTCTGCCCGGGGTCAGGGGTCAATATGAGATCGGACTGCATTTTGGTCCGGATTTTCCCGCAGAAGAAAAAGATAGGGCCCTGGAAATTGAAAAGGAAGGAGTCAGGGCCCGGAAAAGAAATGGGGGTTTTATCTGTGGCCTGTGGAGAAAGTAACTTGACCTGTCAGCTTTCTTTTTATCCTCTGGGGACAGAAGATTATGAAAGGATAATCGCGGAGCTTATTGCAGAAATGAAAAAGGCTCAGGGCCTGGAGGTTGAAGGGGGCCCTATGAGTACCTTTATTTCCGGACCCCAGGAGGCCCTATGGGAATTGTTAAAGCGGATTTCTCAGAAGGCAGATCAGAAGGGGGAGTTCGTATTCTCGCTCACGGTTTCCAATGTTTGTGGTGGGGGGAAAAAGTAAATGGGAGATTATGGATTTAATTATTCCAGGTGAAATCGAGGAGTGAATTGCATGGAAATACGTTTGCCATATGGTAAAGAAGAACTGGCTATTGAACTGCCCCGGGAAAGGATAAAGGGGATTTTATCAACTTCCCTGGGAGAACAAAGTCCCCCAGGCGGGGAATGTGAACTGATAGAAAGGGCCCTGGCTTCTCCAGTAGCAGGCCCTCCTCTTTCTGAAATGGCCCGGGGCAGGAAAGAAGTTGTCATCATAACCTCTGACCATACCAGGCCCCTGCCCTCAAAGGTTACACTGCCTCCAACCCTGAAAGCCGTGCGCAGGGGCAACCCTCACGCGGAAATAACAATCCTCATGGCTACAGGGTACCACCGGGCTCCCACCCGGGAAGAACTGGAAGATAAACTGGGGCAGGAAATAACTGGGGAGGAAAGAATATTAATCCATAGTGCCCGGGAAAAAGAACAGATGGAAGTAGTGGGAAGGCTACCCTCGGGGCAG
>SKTZ01000077.1 GCA_007122335.1 Bacillota bacterium | reverse complement strand
TATCTTTAACCAGGAAATACTGGGGCGCCCCGCTGATTTGTTTCCTTTCTCCAGGCACCCGGCACAGGTATATGGGATTTTGATCGGTCTGGTTTGTCTTTTAACCCACCTTTATTTAAGCCGACGTATTCCGAAAAGAACGGGAGTCCTTTTCTGGGCCTTTATTTTTAATTATTCTCTGCTCCGGGGTTTTATCGAAGAAACCTTCCGGGAAAATCCTCTGTACCTTTGGGGATACATCAGCGAAAGCTGGGGTGTGGGATTTTTTACCCTGACCCACCTGGCAACACCTCCTCTGGTAATTTTTGCCCTGTGGATGTTATTCAGGGCCCGAAAAATAACCGAACTGCCGGAAAGAAATTAAAAAAGAAAGCCCTCCCCAGCGGGGAAGGGCTTTTTCAACTTCTTCAGATTTAACGAACCCTGGGGTCAAATACATCCCGCAGAGCGTTGCCCAAAAGATTAAAGGCAAGGACGGTAATCATAATAGCCAGGCCAGGGTAATTAACAACCCATGGTGCCGCGCGGATGTAGGCCCGGGCCCCGACCAGTAATGCGCCCCATTCCGGGGTGGGGGGCTGGGCTCCGAGACCAATAAAGCTCAGGGCAGCAGCACTCAATATAGCCACGGGAAACCGCAGGGTAACCAGGATTATTATGGGTGATGTAATGTTGGGTAAGATGTGCTTTATTAGAACCCGGGATGTGCTTGCTCCCTGGGCAATTGAAGCCTCGACGTAATCTTCCACCTTGGCTTCCATTGTTGCGCTTCGAATAGTTCGGATGAAAATGGGCAGGCCCCCAATACCTACAGCAATCATTGCGTTGGTAAGGCTGGGGCCCAGAACTGCAACAATGGCCAGAGCCAATAAAAAAGGAGGGAAAGCCATTAAAACGTCAACGAATCGCATAAAAACAAGGTCAAACACTCCGCCCAAATACCCGGTGAGCAAACCGAAAAAGAGACCGATTACAAGCCCGATTGTAACGGCGATAAAGCCGATTTGTAGTGTGATTCGAGTGCCATATATAATCCGGCTGAATATATCGCGCCCCATATTATCACTTCCCAGGATAAAGTCCTCTCCGGGAGGAGTTAAGCGGTTAATAATATCCATTTTGTAAGGATCATGGGTGGCAATAAATGGGGCAAAGATAGCGGTTAAAATAATAATTAGAAGAATTGCCCCCCCGATTCTGGCGGAGTTTTTCCGGGACAGAATAATCAGGTTCCTTTTCCACTGGGGAGTATGGGGTTTTATAAATTTTCTGCTGGTTTTGTTATTCAAAATTATTTACCCCCTTTAATCGTACCGGATCTGAGGATTCAAAAGGCTGTATAGCAAATCCACAGCAAGGTTGACCATTACAAAGGTGAAGGCAACAACAAGAGTAATACCCTGGATCATGGGGAAATCGCGCCACATTATTGCATTAATTGCCTGAACGCCGATCCCGGTATAATTAAAAACAATTTCAATAATAAATGCTCCGCCCAGCAGATAACCGAACTGCATTCCCACAATTGTAACTACCGGAATTAAAGCATTGCGCAGGGCATGTTTATAGATAATTCTTTTTTCAGCAAGTCCTTTGGCCCTTGCGGTCCGGATATATTCTTTTTGCAGAACGTCAAGCATACAGGAGCGGGTCATGCGGGCGATAATTGCTGAAGCTATTAGGCCCAGGGTGAATGCGGGTAGGATTAAATGTCTCCAGGTACCGCTGCCCATTACCGGAATCCAGGGAACCCGAACTCCTACATTCATTATCAGTAATAGTCCAAGCCAGAAAGCGGGCATGGAGATCCCTATAAGGGAAATCAACATACTTAAAACATCGACCCAGCTATCTTTATAAATTGCCGAAAGGACCCCTGTAAAAATTCCAATGATAATGGCCAGTGAAAGGCTGGCAAGGGTCAGGCGGATCGTATTGGGAAAATGGTCAGCAATTTCTACAGTTACAGGCTGGCGGGATCGGAGGGAATTTCCCAAATCGCCCCGGAAAACACCCCTCATAAAAATTCCGTACTGGACTATTATCGGCTCATTTAAACCAAGTTGCTGACGCAAGTTTTCTCTGATCTCAGGAGTAGAGGGTTGACCGAAAAGCATAATATCAACAGGATCTCCAGGGACAAAAACTCGCATTAAAAAAACAAAAATTGTAATTCCGATCAGTACCGGTATCAGAAAAAGGATTCGTTTTGAAATATATTCAACCATTTATTTTCCCCTCCTAAAGGGAACCTCCCCTGGCTAAGAAATGTTGGAAAACAAGCTTATTTATCCTTGGTGCCCAGGAGTTGGAAATATGGTCCATGTGGTAATAGGGATCGGAAAAATCTTTGGTAAAAACGGCAATATAATAATCACCAAGGGGTGTAAAAACAATGCCCCCATCGTTCCGGCAGTTTTTCAAACTTCCGCTTTTTGAACCTACCTCAATTTCAGGTTTTTCTCCCGGAGTTGATGATTGGAGTAAACCAATGGGTAAAAAACGGGTTAAAATGGAGTTGAAATTTTGGTTTTTTAATATAGCCAGCATATCTTCTGTGGCCTGGGGTCCGTAAACTTCATTTTTAATCAGCTTAAACATCTGGATATATTCCCTGCAGGTGGTTTCTCCAATAACTGTTGGGGTATTCGGTTTAAAATAAATTTTTTCTTTGAGTTTTGTTTTTTCCAGCCCCAGGTTCAAACAGGTAGAATTAATGTTTTCCATCCCAAGGAAATCGATCAGAATATTAGTGGCTACATTATCGCTGACAATGATCATCAATGTTGCCAGGTCATGAATGTTTAATTCAGTCCCGGGAGTGAGATATCTCATAATTCCACTTCCCAGGGTGTGATTCTCCTCTGTAAAAGGGATTCTATCTGCAAGGGAAATCTCACCCAGATTTACCCAGCGGAACAGCTCAATTAAGATTGCTACCTTGATACAGCTTGCAGTTTCCCATTTTTCGTCGGCCTGGATTTCAAGACTGTTTTCTTTTTCATCCTCGAGGTATACAGCAAAATTTCCCGGAAAACCTTCCATTTCTTTTTGGATCAGCTTTTTTAGTTCGATTGTTTCCAACTCCAATCAAAATGGTTTTAAAAAGGAAGGGTTGGGTGGGTTCACCCAACCCTTCGGGTTGTTATTTAGTCTCTAAAACGGACGTCGTTGTAAAGAAGGCCGCCAAGAAAATCCATCTTTAAACCTTCAAGTTCAGCTCTGTAGGCAGTCATAATCCAGTCAGTATAAAGAGGAATTATGGCTGCGTCCTGTAGCAGTTTAATTTGTGCTTCCCGAATTAATTCCATCCTTTCATCGAACTCAAGGGAGACATCAGCTTCTTCCAGAATGGGGTCGATTTCGGGGTTGCTGTACATCTCTGTCCAACCCGGTGTTTTGAAGAGCATGGAGAGAATTACTGGGTCGGCCCAGGTCCACCGCATATAATTTAAATTGTGGCGGCCCTCGGAGAGCCCAGAAATCATTATCCCGGTTTCATAAACCTCCAGGTTAACCCTCAATCCAATTGACCTGAGCTGCTCAGCGATTATTTGTGCTGCATCGATAGCTGTATCGACACCGTAAGTCCACATTGATAACTCAAGACGCTCCCCATCTTTATCAATGAACCCGTCTCCTGTGGTATCAGCGTATCCTGCTTCTGCAAGCAATTCAATGGCTCTTTCGGGGTCGTAATCGTAACCGTATTGCCTTCCCAGCTCGGGATCATGGCCGGAAACTCCAACAGGCATGGGGTTCCAGTTGGGAGTCGCATAGCCGGCAATTGCCCCAAGAACAACTTCTTCGTTGTTGACGGCAAAACCAACAGCCTGCCTGGCCCGGACGTCGTCGAAGGGAGGTTTGTCCCGATTAAACTCAACAAAACTGAAATTGGTTGCTTCCTCCCAGATAATTACATCAATATAGTCAACAGTTTCAATATAGGGCATTTCTTCTCGGGGTGCTCCACCAACATGAAGTTCGTTAGCCTCCAGGGCTGCCATCCTGGTTCCCGCTTCGGGAATAATTTCCACGCGCATCCTTTCAAAGTGGAGAGGTCCCTGATTTTCTACATCCTGCCGGAAACCCTGGTAATTATCGTTACGGACCAGTTCGACATGTGACCCTGAAACCCACCTGTCAAACTTTAATGGCCCGGAACCAACCGGGCTCCTTCCAAAACCGTCCCCTTTTTCCTCAACAACATGGGGAGGGAGAATACCCATGTAGGCAGTAGTTAGCTGGGTAAACAATGGAGCATAGGGCTCAGTGAAGTAAAATGCCGCTTCTAATTCACTTATTGCCTCTACTCTATCTAAAGGACCAATCCAACCAGCGGCAGGGGCAGCAGTTTCCGGGTCGATTAACCGGTTGAAAGTAAATTCAACTGCATCAGCGGTAATAGGAGTTCCGTCGTGGAATTCCAGCCCTTCTCTGAGCTTGAAAACTACCCTTTTTCCCTCATCTTCAACCTCCCAGGATTCGGCAAGCCAGCCCTGGGGAGCACCGTTTTCGTCAATATAAACCAGGCGGTCGTAAAGATGAACCATTATCTGGCTTGCGGAAATCATTGAAGTCTTATGAGGATCTAAAGAATTTGGATCTTCTGCAACCGAGGTGATTAAAGTCTGTCCCTGGACTCCCAAGCTAATAACCATTACTAAAACTATGGCCAGCAATGTTCCCAAACGCCAGTTTTTCAAATTAATTCAACCTCCTAAAT
>SKTZ01000084.1 GCA_007122335.1 Bacillota bacterium | reverse complement strand
AAATTCCCGAAGCACATTGGGAAAAACTCCTCGAAGAAATGAGCGAACTTACTTATAACCTGGAGGAGAGGCGGCAGCGGGCAGCCGAATTAATGCCGGAAGAGAAGGAAAAGCTGGCCACCGATCTTTCTGTAGATGGGTACCACGGCTGGAGCGACCTTTATAACGTTATTACCGGTCGAATTACCATCCCCTTTATGGTTAAAGGGGAGAAAAAAAATCTGTCTATTGGGCAGGCTGCCAATATTTTTGCCGATCCTGATCCAGATGTCCGCCAGGAAATGGGAAAAAAGTGGGAAGAAGCATGGACGGAGGAAGCAGAAATCTGTGCCAATGCTTTAAATCACCTGGGAGGGTTCCGCCTGAACCTTTATAGACACAGGGGCTGGGATTCGGTTTTAAAAGAACCCCTGGAAATTAACCGGATGGCTCCCCAGACCCTGGACGTGATGTGGGAGGTAATTGAAGACAATAAAAATGTGTTTGTCAGGTTCCTTGACCGCAAGGCGAAAATGCTGGGCCTGGAAAAACTTCGCTGGTGTGATCTGCGGGCTCCAGTGGGAGAAAACTCGAAGGGATTTCCTTTTGACGAAGGGGCCAATTTTATTGTTAACCAGTTTGAGCAATTCAGTCCGGGCATGGCTGATTTTGCCAGGCAGGCTTTTTCCCAGAGGTGGGTTGAAGCTGAAGACAGGGGCAGCAAAAGGCAGGGAGCTTTTTGCACCAGCTTTCCCATGAGCGAGCAAACCAGGGTTTTTATGACCTATTCAGGGACCGCCGGTAACATTTCCACCCTGGCCCATGAACTGGGTCATGCTTTCCACCAACACGCGATGAAGGGCTTACCCTTACTTTCCCAGCGTTATGCCATGAATGTAGCTGAAACCGCTTCTACTTTTGCGGAAATGGTTGTAGCTGATGCTGCCCTGCGCAATGCCCGGGATGAGGAAGAAAAAATTGCCCTGCTGGGGGATAAGGTTGGCAAAAGTATTTCCTTTTTCATGGATATCCACTGCCGGTTTTTGTTTGAAAATGAATTTTACGCTGCTCGCAAAAGAGGGCCGGTAGGCACGGATCAGTTAAATAAGATAATGGAAAACGCCCAGAAAAAAGCCTTCCGGGAAGGTCTGGCCGATTATCACCCTCACTTCTGGGCTTCCAAACTGCATTTCTATATTACTGCGGTTCCCTTCTACAATTTCCCCTATACCTTCGGTTATCTTTTCAGTTCCGGAATTTACGCCATGGCCAGCCAGGCAGGGGAAAACTTTGAACAGAAATATATAGATCTGCTCAGAGATACGGGCAGAATGCAGGTAGAAGATCTGGCCCGCAAGCACCTTGATGTTGACCTGACTCAGCGGGAATTCTGGCAGAAAGCTGTGAACCTGGCTGCAGAAGATGCAGAAGAATTTTTAAGGTTAACCGAACAAAAGAAAAGGTAACTTATTTCTGGGAAGGGCTTTTAATGGCAATAAACGGGGCCCCGAATATCTTGGCAGGGGATTAAATAACGGGCTTGTGGCTGATTTCAAAAAAGAAAATGTTGATCCTTCTGGAGAAAATGGAGGGTAGCCCACTTTTGTAGCGGGTGGGCCAATTTTCCAGGAGGAAATTCAATGTAATCCCGGGGGATTTATAAGAAGGGGAGGTTATTATTGCTAGATTTTTATGCTCCCCTTGATAATTTTTTGAAAAAATTTTTATGGAGTTGGATAAAGAGGAGGAGGGTTTTCCCTCCAAGCAATAAAAAAAGGAGTGGTTTTTTGTTCAAACCGGCTGTTTTTTCAGTTGGGATTATGTTTTTTTTCCTGAGTTTAATTTCGGGGATAGTCCTGGCTGGAGAAGAACAAAAACTTCTGGAAATTGAATTCGATGAAATTGTAATTTACCACACCCAGGACTGGTTGGGACACGGGCACCTGGAGGAAATTTTTTACCTTTTCCCTGTTGAAAGTCAAAATGAGGACTTCATGACCGACATTAATTTTATTATCGAGGAAAAGGAAAAAGAGGTTGAGGAGAAGTTCTGGGAAGAACAAATTAACAACCTGGAAGCATCCCTTAAGGATTTCAGCCTGGAAAAACGTGAAGAAGTGGAAATTAACGGGAGAAAAGGATATAAGTTGGTTTTCACAGGTTACCTTCCTGACATTTTCGCCGATGAAATTAAATGGTTGCAGGTAATTACTTTTCTTCCAGAAGGAAAGCACCTTTTCAGCACCTATACTGCAAGCGAGGAAAATTTTCCAGAATACCAGGAAGAGGCAATGGAAATAATTTTCAAGACCGAAATCAGATAAAAATTGATCCAGGGCTAGGCCCGCTGGGACCAGGAGAGCAAGAAAACAATTCTATTTAAATTCCCGGCAGCTAACTAACAGGAGGAGGAGCAAAATGGACTCAACAGTAATGCGAATGGCCATCTTAAGGATTTTATTTGGTTCAGTCAGTATAATCGGAGCGCTTTTGATGTTTTACTTTAACCGGGTAGAACATGCCCTGAAAGTGAACGCTGTAATAGGGAGCATTGGACCATTTGTTTTTCTTACAATAAGCGGAATTGGCCTTGTAGGAATTTCGGGGCAGGTTGAATTTTATAAAATAATAATGATTATAGTGGGGATTGTCCTGATTTTATTGGGCACTCGATAAAAAAGAGAAAGAGAATAAAAAACAGCAGGAGAGAGGTTTGTTCTCCTGCTGTTTATTTTTTAGGAAGGCTGAAGGAAAAAACAGCTCCCCTGTTTTTTCGGTTTTGAACACTAATTGTTTCTCCGTGGGCCACGATTATTTCCCGGGCCAGGGCAAGGCCCAATCCCCAACCCCTTCCGGACTCGGGGTTGTTTCTTTTCCCACGGAAAAAACGTTCCCAGATAAAGGGGATTTCTTCAACGGGTATTCCCGGACCGGAATCAATTATCGAAATCCAGATTTTTTCTTCTTCCCTTATTTCTATTGCAATTGTTTCCTGAGGTGGAGTAAAGGTAATGGCATTGTCCAGCAGGTTGGCCATTACAATTCGAATCAGGGAGGGGTCTCCCCCGGCGGGAATTTCGGTAGAAGGGGATCTTTTTCTTACAGTAATTTTTTTATCCTGTAGGGCCAATTTTCGGCCTGCAAGAACCTCACTAATCAATTCTTCCAGATTAAACTCCTGCCAGCGGGGTTCAATTTTCCCGGCCTTAAGGCGGGAATAATCAAGAAGTTCATTAATTAAATTGCCCAGGTTTTCTGCTTCCTCGCAGATTATTTTTGTGAAACGCTCCCTGGTTTTACTGTCTCCCGCCGTTCCATCCAGGAGAGCCTGGGCGTAACTTCGGATTGCAGTAAGGGGAGTTTTCAATTCGTGGGAAACCCCGGCAAAAAATTTTCGCTGAACCTCTTCCAGCCCATCCAGGTTGCGCAGGTTGTGCAGCAGAGCAACTATACCAATGATTTCTCCAGAATTATTCCTGATGGGAAAACTTTGAAAGAAGATGGTCAGGTTTCCCTCCAGCTCAATCAATTCGCTGTACTTATCCCTGCCCGCCAGGGCTTTATCGATTAGCTCCAGAACTTCAGGAGATGTTATCAATTCATTGATTTTTGCTCCATTGAATTCTACAGGTGTTTTATCGGGCCGGAAGAAATTGATTGCCGGCTGATTGGCAAGAATAATTATCCTGTCCCGGTTGAGTGCCAGAACCCCTTCTTCGATACTTGAAACAGTGTGGGCCAGCTTGTCCCTTTCCTGGGAGAGCTGGTTCAGCGTGTTCTGCAATTGAGAAGCCATATGGTTAAATGTTTTACTTAAGGTTCCCAGCTCATCTTTTCGGGATGACTCGATTTTTTTGGAAAAGTCACCTTCAGCAAGGGCTCTGGCAGAAAGATCCATTTCCAGAATTGGACGGGAGATACTCTTGGAAAACCAAAAGCTGAAAAATCCAGTTAGCACAACGGCAAAAATTGCCGAATTCAGGAGGTTCGTCTGGACCTGGCTGATAGTTCCCCGGACCCCTGAAATGGGATAATGGAGAAAAACTCCACCGATAACCCGCCCCCCTTTGATTACAGGGATTCCTGTAGAAAGCATCAGTGTATTGTAATAATTTTTGTTGGGAGGGTGGGAAATTATCTCGCCCTGCATGAGAATATCCATTTCTTCAGGGGAAATTCTAACGAGGCCCCTTTCCAATTGGGCTTCGGGGCGGGAACTTTTTATAATGTTACCTGTATCGTCAACTATCCAGACCCTGGTTTCTAAAGCCCTGTCCAAAAAGAAAAGCAGTTCCGAATGGTCCTGGTCGAATTCGGTAAGAATGGTTCGGGCCAGGGTGGTCAGCTCTTTGCCCGTGGAAATCTGATCATTGGAGCGGGTGGAAATAATATGGTCTTCCAGGAGAAAAGTAAAAGAAACCCCAACTAAAATTAATACTAAAAAGATCAGGGTAAGGTAAGAGAAGAATATTTTCCTGTTAATGGTGTTTAGCAATTTTCTCGCTCCCTGCCTGGCTCAAATACAAAACGGTAACCGACACCCCAGACTGTTTCCAGACGCCAGGGCTGGTTTCCCTTTGCTCGGAGCTTATCCCGAATATGTTTAATGTGAACGTCGATGTTGCGGTTATCTCCCGTATATTCATAACCCCAGATATCTTTAATTAGCTGTTCCCGGGAAAAAACAAGTCCCGGCCGACGGGCCAGGTAGGAGAGAATTTCAACCTCCCTTGGTGTCATTTCAACAGGTTTGCCCTCAAGAATAACCTGGTACTGCTCGGTGTTAATTTCCAGACCAGGAAAAGAGATTGGTTTTCCCTTTTCTTGACTGGGAGCTACACGCCTTAAAATGGCTTTGACCCGGGAGACAATTTCTACCGGGTTAAAGGGTTTTTCTACATAGTCATCTGCTCCCAGGTCCAGGCCGATTATTTTCTCATAATCCTCGGTTTTGGCGGTTAGCATCAGGACAGGGATCTGGCTATTCTTATTGCGAAGAACCCGGCAGACTTCCCAGCCGTCCATCTGGGGCAGCATAATATCAAGGATTATTAAATCAATCGGTTCCTGGTCAACTATCTCTAATGCTTTTTCCCCATTCTGGGAAGTAATTACCTGGAAACCTTCTTTCTGCATATAAAGAGAAAGGATTTCACAAACCCGGGGATCATCATCAACGATTAAAATTTTTATTCCATTGCCCATGATCAAAACTCTCCCATTTTCCAAAATATTTAATTAATTATACCATAGTTTGCAACGGAAAACAGGACTAGAAAAAATTAACGAAGTCAGCAAAATCAATGGTGTCTACCAGAAAACGGGGGATTGCCTGCAGACTGTCTTCAGGAGTAAAGGGAACATCGCCCAGTTCAAATAATAATTTGTATCCTGTTTCTTCGGCAAGCTCTCTTGCTCTTTCCGTGGTTACTCCATAAGGCCAGGCCAGGGCGAAAATTTCCTGGTCGGTCTGCAGGGCTAGGAGGTTCCTGCTGGTCACCAGGTCCTGTTTGATGCGGCAATCGTATTTTTCTCTGGTTTCTTGGGGTTGCTGCAAAATAGCTGGAGTCTGGTTTTCGGTATAATGATGAAGGTCATAAGTGTGAGAACCAACATCGATTAAACCCCCCTCATTATTCATGTAGCGAATATTATTAAAAGACATTTTATCCGAGAAAAGGATAGTTCGCTGCAGACCGGGCATATGGGAAACAATGGGGAAAATTACTGCAGGAAAATCATATTCTTTCAGAACCGGATAAGCTTTGGAAAAGAATGATAAATAGCCGTCATCAAAAGTTAGGAGAACTGATTTTTCGGGAAAACTTCCTTCCCGGTGATGCTCTTTAAACTCGGCTAAAGAAAGGACTGAAAAATCGTTTTCCTGCAAAAATTCCATTTGTTTTTTAAAATCAGCCAGGTTTGTTTCCGAGTTGCCCTCGGGTTCGCCCTCAACAATGTGGTGATAGCAAAGGATAAAAACCTCATATCCTTTAACTCCTTCCGAGAAAACCGGGCAAACTAAGAGGACAATAAGGAGAAAAGAAGCGGCGATAGCGATATTTTTTTTCATTTAAACGCCTCCTGGAAGTAAGAAAATAAAAGGGGCAGTTGCTGGGCTGCCCCTGAAAACACTAGCTGCCAAACCTTTGCTGCATCTGCCGGCGGAAAAAGCCATTTTCTCCAAGGAGAAGTTCTCGTTGGGT
Source organism: Bacillota bacterium (assembly GCA_007122335.1). Taxonomy (GTDB): domain Bacteria; phylum Bacillota; class Halanaerobiia; order B1SED10-174; family B1SED10-174; genus T1SED10-26. The sequence continues at coordinate 9,710 of SKTZ01000084.1, read as the reverse complement.
CATGGTTCGAAATTGTCTTTGTAGAGGTTCTCCGCCGCAGTCTTCGCAGCTCGTGTTCTGGGAGAATTCTGTAGCGGTATTGACCGGGCTGTTCTGCCTGTTGGCTGCAAAAACAAAGGCACTCAAGGAGAAAAGCAGAACCAGGCAGAGCAAAATGCTTAAAAATTTTTTATTCATTTTATCACCTCCCTGTTGGTTAATCTCAATTGAGTATAACAGGGAGGTGTTAAATGATTATTTATAATTTATTAATTTTTTATTAAGGGTTTTCGCGATTCCGGTTTAAGCAGGGTAAGCTCTGCAAAAAAGGACTACCCAAAAGCATTTTTAAGTGGTAGAATTAAAAAAAATGAGGAAAAAACAGCAGGATTGGGGATAGAAGAATGAAAAAGGTTTTTCTGGTTATTTTTTTAGCACTGGCCCTTTTAATCATTATTACCGGGGGAGTAATTTTCTGGCATGCCAACTACCTGATTGGAGAAATGGTTAATTTGCGGGTAGAGAGAAATGGCGAATTGATTGAATATTACAGTGATTTTTTGGAACAGGTGGAGCTGCAGGCTGAAGATGGAGTATCTCTCAGCGCCTGGAATTTCCACAGAGAAGATCCTCGGGCAGTAATAGTAATGCTGCATGGAATGCACGGGATGGATGCATCTTCACTCCTGGATATAGGGTTTGATTTCTATCAAGAAGGCTTCGAGGTTTTCAGCCTTGATATGCGGGCTCATGGCATGAGCAGTGGAGAGGAAATTGGGCTGGGCTATACCGAAGTCAGGGATGTAAGCGCCCTGCTGGACTGGATAAAGCAAAGAGAAAAACTTCGGGACAAGGATGTTTACCTTTTTGGTTTTTCCATGGGAGGGGCGACTGCAATTAATACAGCTGCAAAAAGGGAAGATGTCAGCGGTGTCATTAGCATAGCCTCTTTTACTTCTTATGAAGAAAATTTCCTCTATTATATGCGGAAAGAAAATTTGCCGGGAATAGTAATTGCAATGTATCGGCCGGCGATCCGTTTGAGTTTGCGCCTGAAATACGGAATTGATCCTGTAGCGAATTCTCCAATTAATAATATTTCCAGTATTTCCCCCCGCTCTGTTTTGCTAATTCACGGTGACGGTGACGACCAGATTCCGCTAGAACAGGGCAAACGTTTATTTGCAGAGGGAGGCGAAAGCGTTGACCTGTATGTAGCAGGGGGGAAAGGGCATTTTTTAATTATGGACCTGCTCCAGGAAAAAGAGACCAGGGATTTGATCCTTGAATTTTTTAATTAGGAAAATAGAGAAGCGATTTTATGGTTAAAAAATTACAGGGAAGGGATTAACGGGTTGTTTCAATCCGGTCTCTTCCCTTGTTTTTTGCCCGGTATAAAGCCTTGTCGGCGGCTTTAATAACTTCGGCTGGAGTTGGCAAAATCTCATTATCAGCCAGGCCAAAACTTGCAGTTACCTTGATTTTGTTTCCCTGGTTCCGGGGTTTTTTGCCGGGTTTTTTGCGGGGCCGCTTTTTACCCCTGACATAGAAAGGTCTCTGGATCATTTTTTCCCGGAGCTCTTTTAGGTGAGGTAGGACTTCATCCCTGCTTTGCCCCGGAAAAATAATGGCAAATTCTTCTCCTCCGAAACGGTAGGGTTTCCCGGGGCCGGAGTGTTTTTGCAAAAGAGCCGCAACAAATTTTAAAACCTGATCTCCCGTAGCATGGCCGTAACGGTCATTGACTCGCTTGAAATGATCAATATCGACCATGGCTATACTGAAGGGGCTAGGAAGTTTTAAAAAATCCTGTTGTAATGACCTTCGAGAAGGTAATCTGGTTAATTCATCGAGGTAGGCTAAGGTATAAAGATCGAACAACAAGCGGAAAAAAACAAAGGCAATTAAGGCCAGGTAAAACACCAGCCAGACTGGATCTGAAGGGGGATAAAGAAAGGGGGAAAAGGAGGCAACCCAAATTGCTCCGAGAGTAACAGAGGTAGAGTCTTTTCGAATATAACCCACGGCACAAAAACAGAAAAAACCAAATCCGGTCAGAGCCAATAACAGGTTAAATGGAGAAATATTACCAATAGCAACAAGAAGTTCAAAATAAACTTTATCCAGCCAGTCCTGGTTGGGGAAAATAAGCAGAGGAAAACCAATAATCTGGATGAGAATAATAAATATCCGGGTTTTACCCGGGGGAGAGATAATGCCCTTCTCCCTTGATATAGCAAGGAGAAAAAGGTTTCCCCAGAAAATTACGAGTAGAAAAAAAAGAAGAGGAGATTTTTGGAAATCAGGAGGGAAACCTCCCCGAAAATTTATGGTAAAAAGGGAAAGAGCAAAAAGGAGACTGAGAAAAAACCTGGATCGATCAAAAACAACTGTCAGGATTAAAGCTATTGCAAAAAGCACAAAAATTAAAAGCGAGGTATTAAAAACTGGAAAAGAGGGTAAAAGCCCTGTTGTTAAAAGGTAGTGGGCCGCAGCAATAAAAAAGAGGGGAGGGGTTATGGTTTTTACAAAGTTCTTATAATTAGCCATAGCTTGCCCCTTTCTTTCAACCAAAAAAATATGTCAGATTTATACTATCATAGTTTCCCCTGGAAAAAAAGTGAAACAGAATTTGGCCTGTTAATTTTGGGGATGGTAAAAGAAAAAAATGGGATTAAAAAAGCCTTTTTTGTGCACTTTTCCGGCTTATTCTAGTTCTCACCTTACAATATTTTTTAACAAAAATGGATTTTACTGTAGTATAATGAAGGAATTTTAGGTTGTTTTGGGGAATATTAAAAAGATAATAATTCAAAATATTTCAACAATAATATGTACAAGGTTTTTTTATCTTTAATTTACTGAATATAAAGAAAAAAGAGGGGAGGAATGCCTGGGAATAAATATATTAAAAAAGAGATAGAGACTGGTTTAGGAAAAACAAAAAAGGAGGATGAGGGATGAACCAATTAAAGAGGAAAGGTCCCTGGTTATTAAGTTTTGCTTTAGTGTTGTGCCTCTTTCTGGTTTTGGGTTCGACAGCAGTGCTTGCCGATGAGGTTTTAAAGGTCAGGAATAGATTGGGTATGGACATAACAACAATGGATCCAGCTCACTATACCGGACCGGAATATGCAATTGATATGTCCGTTTTTGCCAAGCTGATGAGGTTTAAGCCGGGTTCATCGGAACTTGAACTGGACGCGGCAGAGTATGTCGAAATCAGCGACGATAACCTGATCATTGAATTCCGATTGCGGGAAGGAATTCAATTCCACCACGGTTACGGGGAAATGACGGCGGAAGACGTGAAATTTTCCTTTGAGAGAATTATAGATCCGGAAGTGAATTCTGAATATGCTGCTGACTGGGCTGTTCTGGAGGAGGTTGAAGTTACAGGCAGATATACCGGGAGAATTATTTTAAATGATACCTATGCACCGCTTTTCGTTAGCACTATTCCCTATACTCCCGGGAGCATAATCAGCAAGAAAGCCTTTGAAGAACTGGGCGATCAGTTCGCCTCCAGGCCTGTTGGTGCTGGTCCTTATCAATGGAAAGAATGGGTTCCGGGCCAGAGAATTGTCCTGGAAAGATTTGAAGATTACTTCGGAGAAAAGCCCTCTTACCGGCAAATTGAACTTTACCCAATGGTAGAATATGAGGTTGCTGAAATGGCTTTTGACAGGGGTGACCTTCATGCTACTGAGATTTCCCTTGATTCCTACGAGCGTTATAAGGCCGATCCCAATACTGAAATTCACCTTCTTTCCACCCTCCGCTACCACTGGCTCGGTTTTAATCACCAGAAAGAACCCTTTAATGATATCAGGGTGAGGGAAGCAATTCGCTATGCAGTTGATGTTGATTCAGTAATTGCAGGTGCTTATGCGGGGATACCTCCCCGGAATAATACCATGCTTGCTCCGGGGATTCTCGGTTACTGGGAAGATGCTCCCCACTATGAGCAGGACCTGGATAGGGCCCGGCAGCTCCTGGCAGAAGCTGGTTTCCCCGATGGTTTGGATACCCAGATCACGGTTGATTCCACTGCTGTTCATGTTGACGCGGCGCAGATTATCCAGGATCAGCTTCGGCAGATAGGAGTTAACGCCCGAATTAACGTTGTAGAGGCCGGGGCGGGTTATGAAACCATGGGACGAGGAGATCCCGAGGGAATGCATTACCAGAGCTTCTCTGCGATCCTCGATCCTGGTTACTGGTTTGAATGGTTTACAACCGAGCAAATTGGAGCCTGGAACTACTGGAAATGGTCCAATGATGAATTTGATGAACTGAAAGTCAGGGGTGACCTGACCATTGATCCCGAAGAAAGAGAGCAGATTTATATCCGGATGCAGGAAATAATTGATGAAGAAGTTACCTGTATTTGGATAACTAATGGTGCCAGCATATATGTTACCAAACCTGGAGTTGATCCTTCTTTTCTTGCTCACTATCCCCAGTATCATTACTGGACCGGGGAATAATTCTTTACAAAAAGGGGCAGGGTTAAACCCCTGCCCCTAATCTTTAATTTAAAAACCGGGAAGGAGATTAACATTGAACGTAGATATTTTAACCGTCAGCGGAACTCCTTACGAGAGAGGTTTGGCCCACGGAAAGACAAAAAGAGAGGAAATCGAAAATTATCTCAGGCATTTTTACTCCCTTGTGGAAAAGGACCGGACAGCCCGGGAGGCAATTCAGCACGTTAGGAAATTTGTCCCCTTTGTTGAGGATTATTCACCCTCGATCCAGGAGGAACTTCTGGGTATCGCAGAGGGTTCCCAGCGGAGATATGAGGAGATAATAATGCTCCACCTGCACGAGGAAATAGGTTGTTTTGTTCCTCACTGCACCAGTTTTGCAGTGACCGCTCCGGGAACTGTTGATAAACAGGTTTACACAGGACAGACCTGGGATATTCCCGCGGACCTCTGTATTGACGCCCACCCTTTTTTACTGAGGTCGATAAACGAGGAAGGAGAAGCTTCAATCGCCTTCACCTATGCGGGGGTAATTGCTGGAGCAGGCTTGAATTCCCACGGGATTTCTCTCAACTGGAATTCCCTGCCGCGTTTGCGGTTTGAAATTGGTGTTCCAACTTATGTAATAATTGCCGAGGTATTGAGGCAGAAAACAATAGGAAAAGCCCTGGAAGCAATATTCCGGGCCCAGCGGGCGGGATGTTTTAAGTTTATGGTCTCGGATAAAGATGAAATTTATGCAGTTGAGGCAACACCAGATGATGTTGAGATTTTTTATTCCCACAGGTTTTTGGGCCATGCCAACCATTATGAAGGACGCCATAAAGACAGGCAAGATCTGAATAAAGTCTGTAGTGAGCGGGCTGCCTCTACGATTGTCAGGCATAATCGGATGATCCGGTTTTTAAATGAAAACTGGGGGTCTGTAAATCTGGAAAAATGCCAGGAGATCCTCCGAGACCATGTCAACTACCCATTTTCCATCTGCCGTCATCCAGTAGAGGAAGCAAACCACATTACCTGTGGAGCATGGGTTGTTTTGCCCGGGAAAGGTGAGTTCTATTATTCTCCCGGCCCTCCTTGTGAGAACAGTTTCACCCGGGTAAATGTTATAGATTAATTGCAAAGGAGGATCAAACAAATGACTGGTTTTATTATTCGACGCCTCCTGGTTACCGTTATTACTGTTTTGGGAGCAATGATTTTGTTATTTGTCATTTTGCAGCTGATCCCGGGTGATTTTGCCTCGGTGGTTTTAGGGCCCCGGGCGACCCCGGATATTATCGAGAGTTTCAGGATTAAAATGGGCCTGGATCAGCCTATCTATGTTCAGCTTTTTAATTTTATTTTTAATGCCATCCAGGGTGATTTGGGGCAGGATGTTTTAAGCCACCTGCCGGTCCGAATCTTAATTTTGCAGGTTCTTCCTCATACAATAGTCCTGGCTTTAACCAGCATTGTTGTTGCTGCTTTACTGGGGATCCCCCTGGGTGCCTATGCAGCTGCTTTCAAGGGTTCATGGGTTGACAGAGTTCTGGGAGTTATTTCGATTTCTGCGATTACCATCCCCAGTTTTCTGGCCGGGCTTTTAGCTCTTTTAATTTTTTCTGTTTACCTGCAGTGGTTTCCCGCGATGGGAGCAGGTCAGTCAGGAAATATAGCCGATCAGATTTACCACCTGGTTCTTCCCGCATCAGCCCTGGCTCTGGGCTGGGTGGGCTATCTCGCCCGGATTATGCGGGCCTCCATGCTTGATGAAATGACTGAGGATTATGTACGGACTGCCCGGTCAAAAGGATTAAAAGAATCGGTTGTTGTTTTCAAGCATGCCCTGCGGGGAGCCCTGATTCCCGTAATTGCCGTAATCGGAGTTGGATTTGGTAATCTACTGGGTGGGGCAGTCTTAATTGAAATTATCTTTCACCGACCGGGACTGGGGTACCTGATCTATACGGCGATAAGGACCAGGAATTATCCGATTGTCCAGGGGGGATTGATCATTGCGGTTATCCTCTATTCCCTGGCCAACCTTTTAGCGGATCTTTCTTATGGGTCCATTGATCCCCGGGTAAGGAGTGAATAAGCCATGCGGAGAATAATTAAGAAACTCCTGGCCGAGCCTCTTGCAATAGCGGGTGTGGTAATAATTATTTTCATCCTCCTGGTGGCAATTTTTGCTCCTTTTATTGCCACCCACGATCCCCAGAGTACCTTTCCGGCAAACCGACTCCAGCCTCCTTCCAGAGATAACTGGATGGGGACGGACAACCTGGGCCGAGATACCTTCAGTCGAGTGGTTTTTGGAACCAGAATTGCTCTTTTAGTCTCTCTCCTGGCGATTTCCTTTGCTACCCTTCTGGGGCTTACCTTCGGTATTATTTCGGGTTTCGCGGGGGGGAAAATTGACAGTGCTTTCTTAATCTTTTTTGATATAATTAAGTCTTTTCCCGCCCTGCTTTTAGCGATTACCATTATTGCTATAACGGGACCCAGCCTGCCGATGCTGATTATAATCATCGGCATTACCCGCTTCCCCGCCTATTCACGTCTGGTTAGAGCTCAAACCCTCAGGGTTAAAGGCCATGATTATATCCTGGCTGCAAAGGCCCTGGGTGTATCTGTTCCCAGGATAATGATAAAACACCTCCTGCCCAACGTATTAGGGCCGGTTTTCATCCAGGCTGCAATGGATATCCCCATTGTTATAACCTTTGAAGCGGGCCTAAGCTTTTTGGGACTTGGGGTGCCTCCGCCAACTCCCAGCTGGGGGTCAATTCTGCGGACAGGGTATTCCTTCCTCCGGATAGCACCGTACATGGTAATTTTCGGAGGAGCGGTTTTGATGCTGACAACGCTTGGTTTTACGTTGATGGGAGAAACCTTGCGGGACTTTCTGGATCCCAAATTGCGAAAAGTTGTTTAAAACAATTGAAAACATGAACCCCGGTTTCCTTAAAACCGGGGTTTTTAATGGCCTGAAAACTTAAATTTTAATTTCGGATTAAAAGAAAAGGGTTTTATTAAAGCAGGAGGAAAGTCAAAGGGAGAGGAAATTCTCTGGAACAAAATTATTGGAAGAAATTCGGTGTTTAAGAAATTGAAAAATACTTTTAATCCAGACAGAAAGGGGAAAAAAACATGGGAGAGGGTATTGATGAAAAGAGGATAAATTTCCTGCCGGCTGAAAAAATCAACCTGGAAAAATTTGATTGCCGGGGAAGGATCCTCGATATTGGCGGGGGAGGAGAAGGAATAATTGCCCGAAGATTCGGGGAAAGAGTGATAGCAATTGATTTGAGCCGGGAGGAACTCGAGGAAGTTCCTGTAAATAATTCCCTGCGGATTGAGATGGATGCCCGAGACCTCAAGTTTTTAGATGAAGAATTTTTAACTGTTACATCTTTTTTCTCTTTTATGTACATGACCCCCGATGACCAGAATAAAGTAATCCAGGAGATTTTCAGGGTTATGAAAGCGGATGGAGAATTTTACCTGTGGGACATTGAAATAAAACCTCACGATGGGAGAGAAAAGGATGTAATTGCCCTGGACCTCGGGGTAACAATGGATGGAGAGGAAATAAAGACCGGGTACGGTGTGTACTGGCCTGGAAAAGAACAGTCTCCCGAATCAATAGTTAAGATGGGGAAAAAAGCCGGTTTTCGAATAGTAGAAGTTGCAGAGAAAGCCAATTCATTTTTTGTGAAGATGAAGAAATAAGGCCCTTTTAGGATTTGGATATAACTAATTTGTTGGAATAAATTTGTGTAAGAACCTTAATTTAAAAAGAAAAGGAGAATTTGCAAATGAATTATTTTACCCACCTGTACTGTCCTAAATGTAGCAATACTTACGAGAAAGAAAAACCGGTAAATCTTTGCAAATGCGGTAGCCCTCTCCTGGCAGAATATGACCTGGAAAAAGCAAAGAATTTTGTTAAAGAAAGTTTACAGGGTCGGGAAAATAACATGTGGCGGTATAGGGAGCTTCTTCCAGTTGTTATTCCGGAGAATATAATCTCACTGGGTGAAGGATTTACGCCGATTTTTCCTTTTCAGCGCCTCGGGAAAATGCTGGGCCTGGAAAACCTGTTTTGTAAGGACGAGGGTCTGAATCCAACCGGTTCTTTTAAAGCCAGGGGTGCTGCAGCCGGGATTTCTCGGATCCGAGAACTGGGTATTAAAGAAATTGCCATGCCTACTGCTGGAAATGCCGGAGGAGCATGGGCTTCGTATGGGGCCCGGGCAGGGATCAAAACACATATTGCAATGCCAGTAGATGCCCCGGAAATAACCAAGACTGAATGTGTTGTTGCTGGAGCAGAAGTTTACCTGGTAAGGGGAAATATTGCCGATGCTGGAAAGATAATTGGCGAAGGGGCCAAAAAGTACGATTGGTTTGAAGTATCGACTCTCAAAGAACCTTATCGGATCGAAGGGAAAAAAACAATGGGTTTTGAGATTCTGGAGCAAATGAACTGGGATCCCCCGGATTATATATTTTACCCCACAGGCGGGGGAGTAGGTATAATCGGGATCTGGAAGGCCATCAAGGAGATGGAAGAAATAGGATGGATTGATGGGAAAAAGAAACCCAAAATGGTATCAGTTCAGGCCGAGGGTTGCGCCCCAATTGTAAGAGCGTTTGAGCAGGGAGAAAAGTTTGCAACAGAATGGTCTGAACCGGAAACAATCGCAGCAGGGATTCGGGTTCCCAAAGCCCTGGGAGATTTCCTGGTCCTAGAGGCGATAAGAGACTCAGGAGGAACAGCTCTTGCTGTTAGTGATGGGGAAATAAAAAAAGCAATTGAACAAATAGCCAGATTGGAAGGAATGTTTATCTGCCCGGAAGGTGCTGCTAATGTTGTAGCCCTGGAAAAACTTATAGACAAGGGGTGGTTAAACCCCGGGGAAAAAGTTCTTCTCCTTAATACTGGAGCGGGTATTAAATACTCCCAAATTTTAAACTATGATTTCGCTATTCTGGAAAAAAATGATAGACTCTAACAGAAAAATTCAAATCCTCTGGGGGAATTATTTCCCCCCTTTTTTTTTGCCAAATAGGAATTTGAAAAGTATAACAGATGTTTTTCTTGATAAATCCAGTCCATCAATTTTTTAGTAAATAAAATTTTTAATGAGCAAAATAAAGCAAAAACATTGGCAAAACATAAAGGGAACCGAAAACTGAAAGCGAATAGGTAAATATTAAACCCACCAAACCAATCGCAGCAATAATTTT
>SKTZ01000045.1 GCA_007122335.1 Bacillota bacterium | reverse complement strand
TTAAATAGCACCCACCAGGTAATCGGAGCTTTTGCGGGTGAACCTGAAGCAGCCCACAATAAAGGGTGCGAATATGTTGAGAGTCTTACCAGGGTAAAATCCCCTCGGGCAGAAATTGTAATAACAACAAACGGGGGTTATCCCCTCGATCAGAACATCTACCAGGGGGTTAAGGGAATGACTGCCGCGGAAGCAGCCTGCCAAAAAGGCGGTACAATTATTGCCATATCCCGTTGCAGCGACGGGCACGGAAGCGATGATTTTTATCAAGAAATGACCGGGATGGCTTCCCCGGAAAAAATCTGGGAAGAAATAAACAAAAGGTCCCGGAAGGAAACCCAGCCCGACCAGTGGCAGGCCCAGATTCTGGCCCGGATTTTGTCCAGGTTCAGGGTGATTATGGTTACTGGGGCTCCCCGGAACATGGTGGAAAACATGCACCTGGAATGGGCTCCTTCAGTTGGGGAGGCTTTAAAAATGATTGATTCGGGGGGAAAGATTACCGTTATTCCCGACGGGGTTGGGGTGATAGTTGATGCTGATAGTTAGCGCCTGTTTGATTGGAGTTAACTGCAAATATGACGGAGGCAATAATTTGTTCCCGGAACTCGTAGAGTTTTACCGGAAAGGGGAAGTAATTCCAGTCTGTCCTGAACAACTGGGGGGACTCCAAACTCCCCGCCCACCTGCCGAGATCAGGGGTGGTGATGGAGGGGCTGTATTGGATGGGAAGGCCCGCTTAATAACTCCCCACGGGGAAGATGTTGGGGAGGCCTTCATCAGGGGAGCTAAGGAAGCCCTAAACCTGGCCCGCCTGGTTGGTGTGGAAAGGGCAATATTAAAGGAAAAAAGCCCATCCTGCGGCCCTTATTTCATTTATGACGGAACTTTCTGCGGCCGGATTGTAGCAGGAAGAGGAGTGACAGCAGAATTATTTAACCGGGAAGGGATCAGCGTAACTTCAGAAAACGAATTCAAAAGGAAAGGATGAAATGTTTTGGTTGAAAAAGAAATAACTATTAAAAACGAAACCGGCTTACACGCCCGTCCGGCAAATATCTTTGTAAAAAAAGCAAGTTCTTTTAACTCTGATATTAAAATAACCAAAGACGATAAAACGGTAAACGCCAAGAGTATAATGGGAGTGATGAGCCTGGGGGCCAGCAAGGGCAGTACTGTCAAACTGCAGGTTGAAGGAGATGACGAGAAGGAGGCTATCAAAGCCCTGATCGAACTTATTGACCAGGGATTAACCGAACAGGAGGGTTGATAATGCGAGGAATTGCAGCATCACCTGGAATTGCCATTGGTACGGCGGTTAAAAAAAAGGACCAGGCGTTGCAGGCAGATCAGCGGGAAATCAGCTCCGAAGAAGTTGAAGATGAACTGCAGAGGCTGCAGGAGGGCCTGGAAAAAGCAGTGGAAGAACTGAAAAAGCTCCAGGAAGAAACCAAAGAAAAACTGGGGCCCAAAGAAGCTGAAATATTTGAAGCCCATCAGATGCTGGTTCAGGACCCGGAAATGGTTAAGACAGTTGAAGAGGGAATAAAAAACCAGCAAAAGAATGCGGAAAAAGCCCTGGAAGAAGCAATTGAACAGTACGCTTCTCTAATGGCAGGTCTTGAGGATGAATACATGCAGGCCCGGGAAGCGGATATCCGGGATGTTGGAGCCCGGGTCCTGAGGATTCTTAAAGGAGAAAGCGATGAAGAAGCAGATCTGTCTCCAGATTCAATAATAATTGCCCGGGATCTGACACCTTCGGATACCGCCCGGCTGGATAAGGATAAGGTGGTGGCTTTTGTTACCGCCGATGGCTCAAGAACCTCTCATTCTGCAATAATGGCCCGTTCTCTTGGGATTCCGGCGGTTGTTGGCCTGGGCCGGGATTTCCTGGAGGAAGTAGAGGACGGGATGCAGGTAATTGTTGACGGTAATCAGGGGGAAATATTTTTTAATCCGGAGGAGAAAAAACTTGATGAGTACCGGGAAAAACTGGCCGAGTACCAAAAGGAAAAAGAACGCCTGGCCAGGTTCAAGGATGTTAAGGCGGTTACTAAAGATGGAGAAGAAATTGAGGTTGTTGGAAATATAGGCAATACTGAAGATGTAAAACCCCTTCTCGAGCAGGGCGGAGAGGGAATTGGGCTTTTCCGAACCGAGTTTCTTTACATGGACCGGGACGAACTACCCGGAGAAGAAGAACAGTTTAAAGCTTATCGGGAAGTAGTTCAGGCCATGGGGGATTACCCCGTAATCATCAGGACACTTGATATTGGTGGAGATAAGGACCTGCCCTACCTTGAACAGCCCGAGGAGTTGAACCCTTTTTTGGGTTACCGGGCCATCAGGCTCTGTCTGGACCAACCGGAAATCTTTAAACCACAACTCAGGGCTATCCTGAGGGCCAGCCATTACGGCAATGTTAAAATCATGTATCCCATGATTGCTACCCTGGAAGAAGTTTTAGCAGCCAACAGGCTGCTTAAAGAAAGCCAGGGGGAACTAAAAGCAGAGGGAGTTCCTTTTGACCCGAACATGGAAAAAGGTATAATGATCGAGGTTCCCGGGGCGGTAATGATAGCAGATGCCCTTGCTCGGGAGCTGGATTTCTTTAGCATCGGGACCAATGACCTGATCCAGTACACAATGGCTGTAGACAGGGGTAATGAAAAGATTGCCTACCTCCATTCTCCCTACCACCCGGGAGTGCTGCGGTTGATCAAAGAAACTATCGCTGCAGGGCAACGCAACAATATCTGGGTTGGGATGTGCGGGGAAGCTGCAGGAGACGAACTCTTAATGCCTTTCCTGCTGGGAGCAGGGCTCGATGAATTCAGCATGAGCGCAGGATCCATTTTGCGGATAAAAGAACTTCTCGGCTTCTGGACAAGGGAAGAGGCCAGAGAAATCGCCGAAAAAGCCCTGGAATTAAAAACTGAAGCAGAGGTTAAAAAATTATTACAGGATAACAAAAGGACTGCACTCTGAGCAGAGTGCAGTCCTAATTTTTTTACCTGTTTCCATACAAGGGACTTGCTCCTTCAAATCCCTCGAAGTAGATTACCATCTGGAAATAATCCAGGGTGGTTCCTCCTGAAGCACCTTCCTCCAGGAAGAATAAATCTCTGGCAAATGGAGAAGCCTCTCCCTGCAGGTCGAATAAAACCAGGTCTCCTGGTGCTGCTTCTTTTAGCAGGTCCATGTGCTGGAAATCCGAAGAGTAGGGGAGAGAGCCCTCTGGGGAGTAGGGTTCAAGTAAACTGCAATCTTCTTCCAGCAGGTGATAGACTGCAATAATCTGTCGGAAGGTTCCGGTTATATCAAAGCCAATGATTTCAATTCTTTCCCCTGGTTCCAGGGTCAGGTTGCATTCCCGCAGTTTCCTGTAGAATTCATACATCTCGTAATTCCGTTGCCAGTAGGGAAGAACCAGGTCCAAATATTCTTCATTTCCGGTCTGGAGATATCTGTTTAAATAATAGGCCAACCTATAAGGTGCTTCGGGAACTTAATAGCGGACGTTCGCATTCTGATGCAGGTATTTTAATAAAGCCAGTCTTAATTCCTCATTGGGGAGGATGGTATGGGTTTCTCCGGCCAAAAAGAACTCATTTTCTTCGAGGTAGGGGTCGAGGAGAGAAAAAGCTTCTTCCGGGTTATCGAGGTCAACCTGTTTTTGGTTTTCCTTTAAAAAATCCAAGGTGTCTTTCGCAATTACCTGTTCTGTTTGCAGGGGACTCCCGGGAAATACGAGCAAAAATCCCAGGAGGATCAAACCAACAAGGGCGATTTTTTTCATAATTAAGCCCCTCCTTTTCGGGATTTTCTTCCCTAATTTCTCGGGTTAAGAAAAAATGCCTGCATAAAAGGAAATTAATTCCATAATTTTATCCCCGAAAGAAAGTTTCTTATTGCAACTATTTGTTTTTTTTGATATTATAATGAGACAAAGGAGCTGGGGATATGCAGAAAGAATCGCTCGGAAAATACATCGCAATTATCTCTAAATACTGGGGAACGAAGATCAATAATGAGGTTTCCAGGTTTAATATTAACAAAACCCAGGTGGAAATGCTGGGGGTTCTTTTTTATTTTAGGGGGCTTTCCCAGAATGAACTGGGAGAGAAACTTTTCCTTGACAAAATTACTGTAACAAAAAATCTACAGGGGTTGATCAGTGAGGGTTACGTGGAAAAAAAGAGATCCCAAAAAGACAGAAGGGTCAAGCGGCTGTACCTTACTCCAAAAATTGAGGAAATAGGTGGGGAGATAGAAAAAATAATTTTTGGTGCTGTTTCAACACTGACCCGGGGCTTTTCTCCAGAAGAAGAAAAAATGTTAATTCAGTTAATGGAGAAGATGACCCAGAACATTTTTTCGGAGGTATTTGAAGAAGAGAAGTGCTCTCAGCTGCGAGAAAATCCCATTTAAGTTTCCTAAGGGGGAAAATTGGGGAAATACAAAAAAAGGAGTGTATTGTTTTGATCAATTTGGGAAAAAAAGTGGGTTTTTTATTAGTTATCTTTGTTTTTTTTAGCTTTAGTACTTTTGCTCAGGAAGTGGGAATAAGAGAGGCCATCGACCTTTCCTGGGAAAACAGTATTGACCTGCAGATTGCAACAATCAACCTGGAGAATTCCCGCATAAATTATAAAAAAACCGAAGCGGACATAATGCGGACGGGCTCCCGATATGCTCAGCTGCAGAATGAACTTGGTCTAATCCAGGCGGAAAATAGTTTTCTCCAGTCAGAGAACCGGCTGGTTCGGGATACGGTAAGCCAGTATTTCAGCCTGATTCTTACTGAAATGGAACTGGAAAGAAAAGAAACCAGCCTGGAACTGGAAAAAAGACGCCTGGAGGAAGTTGAAAAGCAGGTCCAAACCGGTCATCGCAGCCAGCTGGATTTGATTCAACAGCAGAGCAGCTATAATAGCACTGTTTTTGAGCTGGAAGCAGCCCGCCAGGATTTAATCCAGGACGGGGAGGAATTCAGGTATAAACTGGGCCTGGAGGAAATTCCGTATACAAAAAATGGTATCCTGCTGGAAGTGGAACCCGTAGCAATTGACCAGGAGAATTTTCTTAGAAAAGCCCTGGCCTCGGCTACCGAGATCACAGTCAGGGAAAGGCAGCTGGAACTGGCTGAAATAGACCTGAATAGAGCCCGTGAGGTTTCAACCCCTGCTCTGGATTTGGAGCAGAAGGAAAATAATCTGGAAATAGCCAGGCTGAATATCACCAAAACCGAACAGGATGCAAAACACCGTTTCCAGCAGATTTACAACGGCTTCGCCCGGGCCAAAAATAGCCTGCAGCTGGCGGGGGAGAGGCTGGAAGAGGCGGAAAAAAACCACGAAATAATTGTTCGGCAGGAAGAATTGGGGCTGAGAACAATCAATGACCTACTGGTCTCCAGGATTTCTCTTATGGGAGCAAAACAGAGCTTTTCCCAGGCGGTTAACAGTTATTACCTGGTCCTTTTCGATATTTACGAGGCAATGGGTCATAACCTGAAGGAGGTCGCCGATGAGATTCTGCAGAATTAAAATTCTTTTAATCTTAACAGGATGTTTTTTGCTTTTAAGTTCTTTCCCCGGCCAGGCAGAACCCCTTGACCTGGAACAAATAGTGCAATGGGGACTGGAAAATGCTCCTGCCCAGGAGGAAATGCTTGCTGAACTGGAAAAGGTCCAGAGAGAAATAGAAAAAACACTGGCCGGTGCAGGCTGGCAGCTTGATTTGAGGGGGGTAAGCAACTTTAATGTTAAAGAAAGGGAGTTTCCGCGCCAGTTTGCAAGTCTTGATTTGAACAGACGTTTTGTTCCCGGCCTAGCCCTGCAGGGAAATCTCTCCTACGGCAAGGGTTCTGGGGGGTTGGGTGGAGGTGAGTATGAACCTGACCTGGGAATTTCGTTAGCCTACCAGGTTTTTCCTCGAACGCCTTCTCCTACCCAGAGGGAATTGATGTCCCGCCAGATCTCCCTGGAAAGACTGCAGAATAATATTCCCCAAAAACAGGCCCAGAATATTCTGGCCTGGGTTGATGATTATCTGGGCCTGGCCCGTCAGGAAGAGAATCTGGTTGCTGCCAGGCAGAACCTGGCCCGGGTCGAAGAGGAGCTGGAGGAGATTCTTCGGCGCAAAGAAATAGAGGAAGCCGGAGAAATACAGGTTATCGATTCCCGGGTGGCTTTTCTGCGGGCAGAAAATTCTGTCCAGAACCACAAGCAGGCCCTGGAAAGAAACCGGGAAGAGTTTTACAGAACCATTGGTTTGCCCGGGGATAGGGAAATTGAGCTTGATTTAAATACCGGCTTGATTGATGAACTGGACGCCTGGGTTGCCAGCCTGGGCCTGGCAGAAATGGAAGAAGAGGAAAAAATAGAAGCGGCTTTTTCCGCCAATCCAGAATTAAAGAACCTCCAGCTGGAAATTGATTATTTTGCTCAACAGATAGCCTGGTTTGAACAGGAACAAAAACCCAGGGTGGACGTGAGCGGGAGTATTGATGGGTGGCATGACGACTGGGGAGCAGGAATAGGAATCGAGGTAAGATATAACCTGTTTGATAGCGGGAAAGCTGAGCTCCAGGAAGAAGATTTTGAGGGCCAGCAAGAAGAGCTGGAAAATAAAAAGGACGCTTTAAAAACAAGCATCAAAAACCAGTTGAGTTCAATGGAGAATGCTATCCAGAATTCTCTGAGTCAGGTTGAAGAAAAAGAACTCCTTTTGCGCAGGGCTGAACTGGAAGCCGAAATAAAAGAAGAGAACTACCAGAAGGGGCTTGCTACTACCCGGGATTACAATCAATCCCTTCAGGATCTGGAAAAAGCCCGGCTTGACTACAGTGCAGCCCGGGATGACCTTTTAATTGTCCGCCTTCAAATCGCTTATTTTTTGGGTTATTCTTTTGATTGGGAACAGGGAGTGAATTGATGAAAAAGAAAATTTTAATTTTGACTCTTGTTTTTTTAATTACCCTGGGGGGGGTTATTGCCTGGCGGATGCTAACTCCAACTTCTGCTGAATTTTCCCTGGAAAATATCCAGCTTGAAGAGAGGATGCTGACCCGGGTGGAAAGGGGTACTGTACGGGAGACTATTCAGCTTACCGGTAATCTTTCTCCCATTCGGGAGAAGGATCTTTCCTTTCCTTTTACCAGTGAAATAATAGAAATCCTGGTGGCCGAAGGTGACCGGGTGGAAGAAGGCCAGGTTCTGGCCCGAACGGACAAAACACGGCAGGAGCTGGATTATCTCCGGGCCAGGAATAATTATGAAAGAGCCCTGATTAATGGCACTCCCAGCGAAGTCCGTGAACAGGAATTGAATCTGAAAGCTGCTGAAAGCGACCTCAAAGAAACAGAAATGACCGCAACGTTTTCAGGACTGATCAGTGAGGTGTTTCTGGAAGAAGGAGACCGGGTTTCAGCAGGTCAGAGTGTAATCAACCTGATTGAAACGGACCAATTTAAAGTTGAAGTTGAAATCGACGAAATTGAAATGAACCTGGTGGAAATAGGGCAGGAAGCAATAGTCCGAATTGATGCTATCCCCGGAACTGATTTCCCGGGAGTTATCGACCGGATTGCCTTTCGAGCACGGGATAATAACGGTGTAATTACACTGCCCGTTACTATTTTGATTACGGAAAACCATCCCGGATTTAGACCCAATTTAACTGCAGAACTGGAGATAATAATTGCTGAAATCAGCGATAACCTGATGGTTCCCATCAGTGCAGTCTATACCAGTGATAACACTGACTTTGTGATCAGGGTTGAAGAAGGGAAACCAGTTCAGACGCCAGTGCAAACGGGAATTGATGATGGGGCAAGGATAATAATCCAGGAAGGTCTCCAGGAGGGAGATACTGTTTTAATTAACGCTTATATCCTGGCTCAAATCGGGACTGGATTGGACACGGGAGTTTTTGGAAGCAGAATGCCCGGGATGCCGGGGGGGAGATTTTGATGATCGAAGTAAAGGACCTGCATAAAACCTATTTCATGGGCAAGATTAAAGTTCCGGCTTTACGGGGAGTTTCTTTTTCAGTTAAGGATGGTGAATTTCTGGCAATTATGGGTCCTTCGGGATCGGGGAAATCGACCCTGATGCACCTGATGGGTTGTCTTGATTACCCGACTGCTGGGGAATACTGGATTGATGGAAAAGAAATCAGCAGTATTTCCGATGATCGACTGGCAGAAATTCGCAATCAAAAGATCGGATTTGTTTTTCAGCAGTTCAACCTGCTTTCCCGGACTACTATTCTGCAGAATGTGGAAATTCCTTTAATTTATCGGGGGGTAAGTTTAAGAAAGAGAAGGCAATTAGCCCGGGAGGCCCTGGAAAAAGTAGGACTGGGGCACAGGCTAACTCACAAACCCAATGAAATTTCGGGGGGACAAAAACAAAGAGTCGCTATTGCCCGGGCCCTGGTCAACAATCCGGCCATTCTCCTGGCAGATGAACCGACGGGAAACCTGGATTCTAAAACCGGGCAGGAAATCCTGGAGATTTTTAACGATCTTAACCGGCAGGGACATACAATCGTCCTGGTAACTCATGAAAAAGAAATAGCGGAATATTCCAGGAGGATTATTGAACTGCGGGACGGGATAATTTTAAAAGATGAGGTGGTAGTATGATCCTGGAAACCCTGCGGATTGCCCTGCGCAGCATGGCCAGCAATAAGCTCCGGACTTTTTTATCCATGCTGGGGATAATAATAGGGGTTGCCGCGGTTATTGCTATCGTCTCTATTGGGACAGGAGCCCGGGGAGAGGTTACAAGCCAGATTGCCAACCTTGGATCCAACACAATAAATATCAACCCTGGAACACAAAGGGGGGAGGGAGGCCGGATCAGCCGCCCTTATACCGATATTTTTACCCTTGAACTGGGGGAAAATATCCAGAATTTCAGTCCTGCGGTGCAGGCTATTGTTCCTGTTGGACAGGGAACAGCCCTTTTAATCAGCGGGAGTTCCAATATTCGAGCCACAGTGGTGGGAACAGCTCCGGATTATCAGGCAATTAACGATTATTTCCCGGAGCGGGGAAGGTTTCTGCTTGTTGAAGATCTCGATGTGAACAGCAATGTAATAATTCTGGGCTCAGAGGTTGCTGGGGATTTATTCGGTGAAGAGGATCCTCTGGGGAAAAAGGTAAGGATGAACTTTGGCAATAGGACCCATATTTTTAATGTTGCCGGGGTGATGCAGGAAAAAAGCATAGGTCTCGCAGGGAATTTTAATACCCAGGTTTATATCCCCATTACTACCTATATGCAGAAAGTGGCCAATACCCGCTACGTTGATTCCTATATTGCCCAGGCCGATTCTTCGACCGATGCCAAAATAGCTGTGGGGCAGATTGAGTATTTCTTAACCAGGAGCCTGGGGAGTTCTGATAAGTTTCGGTTAACCAGCCAGGATCAGATCCTGGAGGTAATTGACCAGGTCACCAATACCTTAAATATAATGCTGGGTGGAATAGCGGGAATTTCCCTCCTGGTAGGCGGTATTGGAATCATGAATATTATGCTGGTTTCGGTAACAGAGAGAACTAGAGAAATTGGAATAAGGAAAGCCCTGGGAGCAAAACGCCGGCACATTATGCGGCAGTTTTTGATTGAAGCCCTGAGTTTGGGGGGTATTGGCGGAGTGGTAGGGATAGGTTTCGGCCGGTTGGGAGCAGGAGTAATAGCCCATTTTGGTGGCTGGGCCCTGGTTATATCGACAGTTTCAGTTTTGCTCGCCTTTGGTTTTTCTCTCCTGGTGGGTCTATTCTTTGGAATTTATCCTGCCTACAAGGCATCCCGCCTGGATCCGGTTAAAGCCCTGAGCTATGAATAGATAAAGAAAAAGGAGAAGTTATAAAAAACTCCATAATTTTGGTTAAAAAGAAATTTTCGGGCGCACTGCGCCCTTTTTCTATTGCTGTATTCAGTTAGCGAGGTGCGCAGGTAATCCCTTGAAAGAATATGTTATAATATTAGTACGCTTAAAGAATGGAAAAAATGTCAAGAGGAGGAATGTGCAATGGGTGATGCTTTTTATTACTTACAAAAACCCCAGAATGAACCGGTACAACATTACCCTCCTGGAAGCCCTGATCGAGAAGTAGTAAAAAACGAACTAGAGAAGATGCAGCAGCAGGAGATAGAAATCCCCCTAATAATTGGGGGTAAGGAGGTAAAAACTGGTGAACTGGGCGAGGTGGTGATGCCTCACCGGCACGGGCATGTCCTGGCCCGCTATCACAAGGCGGGTCCCAAAGAAGTTGAAATGGCCATTGAGTCTGCCCTGCAGGCCCAGAAAGATTGGGCGGGCTGGGCCTGGGAAGAACGGCTGGTAATTTTCCGCAAGCTCGCGGATATGCTTACCGGGTCCTACCGGGCGACAATTAATGCAGCAACAATGCTTGGCCAGGGGAAAACGGTTCATCAGGCGGAAATTGAAGCTGCCTGCGAACTGGCGGATTTTCTCCGTTTTAACAGCTATTTCCTTACCGAGATCTATAGGGATCAACCCTATTCCCCGGACGGGGTCTGGAACCGATTGGATTACAGGCCCCTGGAGGGTTTTGTCCTGGCTGTTACTCCCTTTAACTTTACGGCAATTGCGGGCAACCTGCCCACTGCTCCGGCTATGGCCGGCAATGTAGCCCTCTGGAAGCCGGCTTCAACTGCAGTATATTCCGCTCACTATTTCATGCAGATGTTAATAGAAGCAGGCCTGCCTGATGGAGTTATTAACTTTATTCCCGGTCCGGGTTCTGTAATTGGTGATACCGCTTTACCTCATCCCGAGCTGGCGGGAGTCCACTTTACCGGATCTACGGGGACTTTCCAGCATATGTGGAAAAAGATAGGCGAAAACATTGAAAACTATCAATATTACCCCAGGATTGTTGGAGAGACCGGGGGCAAGGACTTTGTTGTCGCTCATAAAACCGCGGACCCCGCCGAATTGGTTACTGCCCTGATCAGGGGAGCTTTTGAATACCAGGGGCAGAAATGTTCGGCAGCCTCCCGCGCCTATATCCCGAGATCTTTATGGGATGAAATTAAGGGTTTTCTGGTAAAGTCTGTTGAAGAGATTAAAGTAGGAGATATTACAGATTTCCGCAACTTCATGGGTGCGGTTATTGACAAAAAGGCCTTTGA
This sequence comes from Bacillota bacterium, assembly GCA_007122335.1. GTDB lineage: Bacteria > Bacillota > Halanaerobiia > B1SED10-174 > B1SED10-174 > T1SED10-26. The sequence goes on along the minus strand of SKTZ01000045.1, from coordinate 4,789 downwards.
TAAAATTACCGGGTATATTGACCGGGCCAGAGCAGCAAATAAGGCAGAAATAATCGCTGGAGGAAGCTACGACGATAGCGTGGGATATTTCATTGACCCAACGGTGATATTAACCACGGATCCATTTTATGAGTCCATGGTCGAGGAAATATTCGGCCCTGTCCTCACGGTTTATTTATATCCCGACGATAAGTTTGAGGAAACTCTCTACCTCTGCAATGAAACATCCCCATTCGGTCTAACCGGAAGCATTATTGCCCGGGACCGGGAGGCCATTAAAAAGGCTGACCGTATCCTGAGGCAGGCTGCAGGAAATTTCTATATCAATGACAAACCCACGGCCGCGATTGTTAACCAGCAGCCTTTTGGTGGAGCAAGGGCTTCGGGAACGAACGATAAAGCGGGAAGCAAGATCAATATGTACCGCTGGATCTCAGTCCGAGCCATCAAGGAAAATTTTGTACCCGCAAGAGATTACCGCTATCCCTACATGGAAGAAGAATAAACCAGGAAAAGGGCAGTTAAATAAAAGGGCTCCTGCCGAACCGGCAGGAGCCTTCATTTTGCTTATTCTTTTTCTTCCCCTTCAGGTTGTTCTTCTTTTCCAGGTTCCTTTTTGGGAGTAAGGCCTCCCCAGAGATGTTTAAGTTCCATGGGTAAGGGGAAGGCAAGTATTGAACCAGGTTGGCCCGTGATTTCCGGAATTGTCCGCAGCAGCCTAACAAACATACCGCCTTCTTCTGAAGCCAGGATTTTGGCAGCCTGGGAAAGGCGTTTTGCTGCCTGCTTTTCTCCCTCGGCCTGGATAACTACCGCCCGGCGCTCTCTTTCTGCAGCGGCCTGGCGGGCGATAGCTTTCTGCAGTCCTTGGGGGATTACGACGTCTTTGATTTCAACGGCTGTAACCTTAATTCCCCAGGGGTCAGTAGCTTCATCGAGGACCTGCTGGATTTTCTGGTTAAGTTTATCCCGTTCTGCGAGGAGCTCGTCCAGCTCGGCCTGCCCGGCGACACTCCGCAGGGTTGTCTGGGCCAGTTGGGCTGTGGCCATCCGGAAATCTTCAACATTGACAACGGCCCGGTTGGGATCGACCACCCGGTAATAAATAACGGCATTAACGCTGCAGGTAACGTTATCCCTTGTGATAACTTCCTGGGTGGGAACGTCCAGGGTAACAATCCGCAGGGATATACGGACGGCCCGGTCAATTATGGGTATAATGATTACCAGCCCGGGGCCTCTTTCCGCTATTAAGTGACCCAGGCGAAAAATAACCAGCCGTTCGTATTCCTTGGCAATTCTAATGGCATAAACCAGGACCAGGATCAAAATAGCGGCAACAATACCAAGAACCTGTATCGGCATTTAATTTTACCCCCTCTTTAGCTTTGGTTTTCCTTTTTAACCAGGAGTTCCAAACCCTCCTGTCCAATTACCTTGACCTGTTCACCTTCCTGCACTGTATTCCCGTTAACCTCTCGGGCGTTCCAGAGTTCCCCCTGGGCTTTAACCGTCCCCCTGGGATTGAGGGCCCGGGTAACCCGGCCTGTTTTGGGAGTCATGAAGGGGCCCCTCTGTTTGCGCCGGAGGCGGGAACTGATTACCCGTTGAATTACTATCAAAAGAAGGATGGAGACTGCAATACCAACACCCAGAACCGTAGTCCGGAAAGCCTGGTACCATTCAGGGTCCATCAGGGGCTCGTGGGGAAGAAGAATTGCTCCAAACACCAGGGATACCGCTCCCGAAATTCCCAGGATTCCGAAGCCCGCTGTAAAAGCTTCGGCGATCATTAAGCCAATTCCGATAACCAGGAGAATAATTCCGGTAACATTTGTTGAGAAGAGCCCCAGTCCATAAATGGCAAGGACCAGGGCCAGGGAACCTAGAATTTCAGGGACAAAAGTTCCGGGAGCGCTGAGCCCCAGATAGACTCCCAGTCCACCAAGCATCAGCAGTAAAAAGGCGATCTGGGGATTGCTGACAAAATTCTGGACCTGCTCCCGTAGGTTCATTTCACTTTCAATAATTACCGGGTTCTGGGTACTTAAGGTAAAAATTTGTCCGCCTTTTTCCAGGGTGTACCCGTCGAGCAGACCGAGCATTTCCTCTGTGTTTGAGGCCATTAAGTCGATAACTTCTTTTTCCAGAGCCTCCCAGGCATCAAGGGTAAGGTTCTCTGTTACGAAACGCTCCGCGATGTCTGCCGGGCGGTTATTTTCCCGGGCCAGGCTGCGGAGGTGGGAAGCCATGAACTGGACTGTTTTATCGTCGGCGGGCTCGGTTCCAGCGGGAGTCATGGTTATGGGCTGGGCTGCTCCAATTGTGGTTCCCGGGGCCATAACAGCAATGTCTGCTCCCAGAACCAGAAAAGATCCCGCGGAAGCAGCCATGGCACCCGTAGGAGCAACCAGGACGATAATAGGTCGGGGGTGGGTCCGGAAAAGCCGGTTAATTTTTAAGGTTGCATCAACCAGGCCTCCCGGGGTATCGAGAAGGATAATAGTGGCCTGGACTTCTTCGGCCTCTGCCAGCTGGAGATTCCTTTCAATAAAGGAAGCACTACCCGAAGTTATAATTTCCTGGATGGGGATCAGATAAAATGAGTTTTCATTATCCCGGGCCAAAGGGGTTGGGGAACAAAGAAAAAAAGAAAGAGCTATCAATATCAGAACAGTGGAAATTTTTTTGCCCATAACCCGTCCACCTCCCTCAAATATTGCCACTTTCTATATTTTCAGAATAACATAAAGATTTTAATAAAGCAAAAGATTTTTCCTTTCCTTTTAAAGACTATACAGAACCTGGCAGGTTTTTTCCTTTCCCTGTCGAAATTAGAAATTTCAAAGGGAAAAAAGTTGAAACCTTTTAACAAGGAGGAACACCGGCGTGGTTAAACGGGGCCTCATTTTTATATTATCCCTGATAGTAATATTCTCCCTGGCCGCCTGCCAGGAAGAGGAAACCGACCCGGTCAAAATTGGTTTTGTTGGTTCTTTGAGCGGAAGGGTTTCCGACCTCAGTGTTTCCGGCCGGGATGGTGTTGTCCTGGCAGTTGAACAGTTTAATGCCCGTGGAGGTCTTGACGGGAGGCCGGTTCAGCTTTTAACCCGGGATGATGGACATGACCGGGATCAGGCCCGGGATGTAGTTAAGGACCTGATTGAAGAAGAAGTTGTGGGGATAATCGGGCACATGACCAGTTCCATGAGCCGGGCCACGGTGCACCTGATCAACCAGGAAAGGGTTTTAATGATAAGTCCAACAACAAGTACCAGTTTTTTAGAAGGCCGGCATGATTTTTTCCTCCGGGTTTTCCCCGGGCACCGGGCGGAGACCAGGGCTCTTGCGGAGTATATATATAACGACAGAGGAATTGAAAGGGTTGGAGTGGCTTACGATTTATCCAACCATGAATATACAATTGACTGGTATTCTCACTTCCGCCGAGAATTTACTGCCCGGGGAGGGGAGATATCCTCTTCAGTTCCTTTCTCTTCAGGGAAGGATTTCAGCTACAATGCTGTTGTGGAGAGGGTTTTGTTTTATGAGCCCGAAGGGATTGTTCTGATTTCAGGAGGAGTTGACGCCGGACGGTTTGTCCAGCAATTCCGGAATGCAAATTTTCAAAAGCCCCTTTTCGGTGCGGCCTGGGCCAAAACCTATGAATTAATCCACCACGGAGGCCGGGCGGTTGAAGATTTTAGCCTCGTTCATTATTTTGATCCCGGAGCCCGAAATGAGTCATACCTTGCTTTTTATGAGGAATACCGGGACCGGTTTGGCCGGGAACCTGAATTTGGGGCCTTTTTTGGTTATGAAGCGGCCCGGGTTCTGCTCTGGGCTTTGGAAAATACCTCTGACTGGAGTGCTGAAAGCCTGCGAGAAGTAATAATAAACAGGGGAAATTTCCCCGGCCTGCAGGGAGAATTTTTCATTGATCGTTTTGGTGACAGCATCATTGAAGAAAAAATATTCCAGGTTAAAGATGGGGTTTTTCAAAGGGTGGATAATCAATGAAGAAAAAAGGGAGAAGTATAAAAACTATTTTAATAACCACCTGTGTTGCTGTTGCAGTTCTGCCTCTCCTGGCTGTTGCTTTTTCGGCAATGGGAATTGTAACCAGTTCGCTGGAAGAGGAAATTACGACCAAGAATATGCAGCTGGCCCGGTCCCTGGCCGGAGAAGTGGAAAAATTCCTGGAAGAACCGGAAAATATCCTGGGGCAGGTCGGCAGCCTGTTTCAGGCTGATGTACTGAACCCGGAGCAGTTTGACGAGTACCTGCAGACAGTGACGGAAAATTTTATTTTCTTCGAGATGATCCAGGTCCTTGATCTCCAGGGGAGGGTAGTCCACCTTTCTCCTCCCGATCCCGAGCTGGTCGGTTTTGATATGAGCCGCCAGCCTTTTTATGAAAAAAGCCTGGAGCGGGAAGGAGTTTTCTGGTCCGGTACCTTCATTTCTCCTCAGACAGGAGACCCAACTTTAACTGTAAGCCAGCGTGTGGGGCAAAATATGGTGGTTGGTTATCTGAATCTGGCCGAACTGAACAATATTATTGCCCGCAGAGTTGAGGTTCCGGACTTCTTTTTTGTTGGTATTACTGATAGCCGGGGCACTTTTATCGGCCATACCGATTCCTCCCTGCCCATGCAGAGAGTTAACGCCTCGGACCTGCAGGTTGTCCAGCGGGGCCTTGGCGGAATAGAAGGGAATTACAGGGGGCCCTTTCAAAACCAGGATATCCTGGCGAGTGTTGCAATAACCTCCCAGACCGGCTGGCCCGT
>SKTZ01000063.1 GCA_007122335.1 Bacillota bacterium | reverse complement strand
CCAAGCGAAACCAATTTTTATCGGCAAATTCAGTGCGGCTCCAAAAAGATGCCGCCTGCGCCTTCATTTTAACATTTACTACCATTGTTAGCAAGACAAATTACAACTAAATCACTATTTACTCCAGTTTTCTTATTATTTTTTGTTTCCAGGGCAAAAAAAACCGCCGGAAAAACCCCGGCGGCATTTTTGGCTTCTTTTAGAATAATCCTGAAATTTTTCCATCCTTATCAACATCGATTCCTTCTGCTGCAGGCTTCTTGGGCAGGCCCGGCATAACCATAATACTTCCCATAAGCGCTACCAAAAATCCTGCTCCGGCTGAAACATTGATATCCCGGAGGGAAACCCGGTAGTTGCGGGGACGGCCCACCAGAGTTGGGTCATCCGAGAGAGAAGCCTGGGTCTTGGCCACACAGATTGGCATGTTGCCATAGCCCTGTTCTTCAAACTTCTTGATTTTGTTTTCAACAGCCTTGGGCATATCGACACCATCTGCTCCATAAATTTCCGTTGCAATTTTTTCCAGCTTTTCAATTATTGGAAGATCGGATTCATAGAGAACCTTGAAATTGGATTCTTTGTCCAGGGCACGGAGGACAGCCTCACCAAGCTCAATTCCACCTTCTCCACCCTTGGCCCAGACCTCGGAAAGGGCCACTTCAGCACCAAGTTTTTCACAGTGTGCGCGGATTAATTCAATTTCCTTTTCAGTATCATGGGGAAAGCGGTTGATTGCAACAACCAGGGGCAGTCCAAATTTTTTGATGTTTTCAATGTGTTTTTCCAGGTTTTCGACCCCTTCTTCCAGGGCTTGTAGATTTTCTTTTTCCAGTTCTTTTTTGTCCACTCCGCCGTGCATCTTAAGGGCGCGAATAGTGGCGACCAAAACCACAGCCTCTGGATCCAAACCGCCGAAGCGACACTTGATATCAAAGAATTTTTCTGCACCAAGATCCGCACCAAATCCAGCTTCAGTAAGAGTAATATCGCCGAGCTTGCGAGCAAGTTTGGTAGCGATCAAACTATTACAACCATGCGCTATGTTCGCAAATGGACCCCCATGCACAAAAGCAGGGTTATTTTCCAGGGTTTGAACAAGGTTCGGTTTGACCGCATCTTTTAACAGGGCAGCCATCGCCCCGTGGACCTTCAGCTCTTTAGCAGTAACAGGTTTGCGGTCGAAGGTACTTCCAACGACAATATTCCCCAGTCGGTTCTTCAGGTCTTCCAGGTCCTGAGAAAGGCAGAGGATCGCCATTATTTCCGAAGCTACGGTTATCATAAACCCATCCTGACGGGGCAGCCCATTGGCCGGTCCACCCAGAGCAATAACTATATCCCTAAGGGCCCGGTCGTTCATATCAACAACCCGCTTGAAGGATATCCTGGTAGGATCAATACCCAGATCATTGCCCTGCTTGATATGATTATCCAGAGCCGCGGCTAAAAGGTTATGGGCAGCGCTGATGGCATGCATATCTCCAGTAAAGTGAAGGTTAATATCCTCCATGGGAACAACCTGGGCATAGCCGCCACCCGCAGCTCCACCTTTAATTCCAAAACAGGGACCCAGGGAAGGTTCCCGCAAAGCGATGACAGTCTTTTTACCCATCTTATTTAAAGCCTCACCCAGGCCCACGGTAGTTGTGGATTTTCCTTCACCGGCCGGGGTAGGAGTAATAGCTGTTACCAGGACAAGCTTGGCATCGGGTGCATCTTCTAACCGTTTTATTGCTTCGAATTTTACCTTGGCTTTATAATCACCGTACAGTTCTATATCTTCAGGTTTTAGGCCAACCTTGTCAGCGATCTTTTGAATATGTTCCATTTTTGCTTCCTGTGCAATTTGAATATCAGATTTCAAATTAAATCAGCCTCCTTTTTATATGTTTTCTTCAATTAGTTTGTTTACTTCATCCTCCAATCTCAATGCCTCCTCTAAAAACTTATCAACCCCCTTTGTAACTTTTTCTTTAAATTCTTCGTCCTTTACTGATCCCAAATTAATGCGAACATTGAGAGCCGCACCCTTAATGCAGGCATGGGCCATCAAAAAACCCACAGCTCCATCGGTAATACAGTTGGGGTTACCTTCCCGCATCACTGTTACGGCCAGCCTTGCGGCCTGAAGAGATTTTTCCATGGTTTCAAAAGGAACACGAGTTGCTTCTTGAAAGGCTTTCTGTATTTCTGCCTTCCTTTTCTCCTTTTCTTCGGGAGTTTCCTTAGTAAGTTTAAATGCGTCCATTACCATGTTAAAAGCATTTGCATCCCGGTCAACCAGCCTCCATAATTCATTCTGCAAAACCCGCGCTTGTTCCTCTAAACTTTCAAATTTTTCTTTCTTCTCTCCCTCAGCTTTTTTAAGTGTAATATTGCTGACCATCCTTACCAGGGCTGAGCTTAAAGACCCCGAGAAGGCTGCAACACTGCCTCCACCGGGAGTGGGGTTCCCGCTTGCAACTTCCTCAAGAAATTTCTTTATATTCATTATTTTCCCTCCTTGAGTCTTCCAGATTCCGCCACCACCCGGCCTCGTTTTATTACAGTTTCAGCCAGGTTACTGCCGTAATGGTAGGGCAGGAATCTGTGGTTTGGAGCATCCCAGATGACCAGATCCCCCTGTTTCCCCACTTCAATACTCCCGATCTCTTGGGCTCTGCCCAGGCTGTGAGCGGCATTGATGGTTACTCCGTTTAGAGCCTCTTCGGGAGTTAGTTTCATTTGTAAACAGGCCAGGGTCATAACCAGGGGTAGGGAGTGGGTGGGGCAGCTCCCGGGATTAAAATCAGAAGCAAGGGCAACAGCAACTCCAGAATCTATAATTTCCCTCGCGGGGGCATACTCGTTTTTCATTAAAGTAAAGGGGGTCGCCGGTAAAAGAGTTGCCACAACTCCCTTTTCACTCATGGCCTGCATACCCTCTTTTGATATTTTCAGGAGGTGATCTGCAGATCTTGCACCCAGTTCTGCAGCCAGTTCGGCTCCACCTAAACTGACCATCTCATCAGCGTGGAAACGGATTTCAAAACCCAGTTCCAGAGCTTTTCTTAGAAGGCGGCGGGATTGTTCAATGTCAAAAATCCCCTCTTCACAGAAAATATCACAGTTTTTGGCCAGTTTCCCCTCCGCCACCCGGGGGAGAACTTCTTCAGCCATAAAATCAATAAAATCGTCTGGCCTTTCCCGGTACTCCGGGGGAAGAGCATGGGCCCCCAAAAAGGTAGCTTCCAGGTCCATAAAATGTTCTCTGTCGAGTTGTTTAATTACCTGGAGCATCTTCATCTCGGTATCCAGATCAAGCCCGTAACCGCTTTTTACTTCAGCAGTGGTTGTTCCCTGGCCCAGCATTCGATCCAGGTGCTTTCTTGATTTTTCCAGCAGTGCTTCATAAGGAGTTTCTCTTGTTGCCCGGACGGTATCGAGTATTCCCCCTCCTTTTTTCAGGATTTCCAGGTAGGGCACTCCAGAAATGCGGAGGGCAAATTCCTCTTCCCGGGAGCCCCCAAAAACTGTATGGGTATGGGGATCAATCAACCCCGGAGTCAAAGTTTTTCCCGGGGCTTCAATTACCCGCCGGGCCTGTTCCTGGGGAAATTTTTCTCCAACCTCTTTTTCAGGGCCAACAGCAACAATCTTTCCGTCTTTAACAGCTACAGCGCCTTCGGAAATAACTTCTATTTGGCTTAATTTTTCCCCGGACAGGGGTTTTTCACTGGCCCCATTAGAGGTGACAACTTTCCCGGCAAAAATTAAAAGGTCAGCTCTTTCAGCCATTTCTATTCACCACGAAAAACCTTGTTTTCCAGGACCTGCTCCTGGGTAAATTCTTCTAACTGGAGGTAAAAATCAGCAGAATCAGTAAGGGCCTTTTGTGGAACAAGACCAATTATCTCACTGCCGACAACATTTACCCCGTACCGCTGAGCTTCTCTTTTAACGGTTTCAAACACGCGGAAAATCGGGGTCTTCTCAAAGTTTTCCAGGTTCATTGAAACCTGGGCGATTCCCCGGTCTTCCAGAAATACGCCCATGGCTTTTACGTTGTGGAAGCCACCTCCGCTTCCTCGAATACAGCGGGCAATTTTATCGGCAATTTCTTTTTGGGAGGTATCAAGGTTTATATTGTATGCTACCAGGGGCATTCTTGCTCCAACTGCAGTGGCTCCCATCTTGGGCATGGTCTGGGGGCCAAAGTCGGGGATGCGTTCTGTTGCGAGTATTTCCTTTAACTTTTCATACTGGCCTTTGCGGATTTTGGCCAGGTTCTTCCTCTCCGGTACCCGGGCTGCTTCCCCGTAAAGGAACACAGGAATTCCCAGTTCTTCCCCTATACGGCGGCCAACTTCTTCAGCTGCTGCGACACATTCTTCCATCCCAACCCCGGCAATGGGAATAAAGGGCAGGACATCAGTTGCTCCCATTCGAGGGTGTTCTCCTGTATGCTGATCAAGATCTATTAGTTCGCCGGCTTTTTTTACCAGGCGGAAAGCTGCTTCCTTTACCGGTTCCAGGTCTCCTACAAAAGTTATAACCGAGCGGTTGTGGCTGGTGTCAGAAGAATAGTCAAGAAGGCGAACACCTTCAACTCCCCTGACTTCATCAACTACAGCCTCAACAGTTTCCTTATTTCTACCTTCACTGATATTGGGCACACATTCAACTATCCTATCCATCCCCAAAAACCTCCTTTAAGGTATTTTTATTCCCTTTTCCCGGGCTGTTTTAATGGCTATTTCATACCCTGCATCCGCATGTCGAACAACTCCTGTCCCCGGATCACAGGTAAGAACTCTTTTTAGTCTTTTTTCTGCTTCCGGAGTTCCGTCGGCGACAATCACCATCCCTGCATGCAGAGAATAACCGATGCCTACTCCACCCCCATGGTGAACACTGACCCAGGAAGCTCCACCGGCAGTATTTAAAAGGGCATTGAGGATAGGCCAGTCAGCAATTGCATCGCTGCCGTCTTTCATGCCTTCGGTTTCCCGATAGGGCGAAGCAACCGAACCAGTGTCCAGGTGGTCCCGGCCAATTACAATTGGTCCCTGTAACTCGCCGTTAGCAACCATCCGGTTCATCTCCAGGCCCAGCTTTGCCCGGTCCCCGTAACCCAGCCAGCAAATTCTAGCGGGTAAACCCTGGAAGCTCACCTGTTCACGGGCCATTTTAATCCAGCGCAACAGGCGTTCATCCTCAGGAAAAATTTCTTCTATTCTTTTATCAATACGGTAAATATCTTCTTCGGCACCAGAAATTGCAACCCAGCGGAAAGGCCCTTTCCCCTCGCAGAAAAGGGGCCTAATAAAAGCGGGAACAAAACCCGGAAAATCAAAAGCATTTTCTACTCCTCGTTTGCGGGCCTGTTCCCGGATATTATTACCATAATCAAAGGTAATAGCTCCTCTTTTTTGTAGTTCAAGCATTGCTTCCACGTGAATTTTAATTGAATCCAGTACTTTTTCCTGATAACCTTCGGGATTTTCTTTCCTAAACCGGTCTGCTTCTGGAACAGAATAACCCAGGGGAACGTACCCGTTTAAAATATCGTGGGCTGAAGTCTGGTCGGTGACAAAATCTGGGGTGAAATTCCTTTTAACCAGTTCAGGATAAATTCTTGCAGCATTATCTAAAAGACCTATAGAAAGAGGTTTTCCTTCAGCAGCAGCCTTCTGAGCCCATTCCAGGGCTTCATCCAGGTTTTCGGTTTTCCGGTCACAGTAACCGCCGGCGATTCTCCGGTCAATCCGTCCCTCATCAACCTCTACGACAATGGCAACTCCGCCGTTCATGGTTACTGCCAGGGGCTGAGCGCCTCCCATGCCTCCCAGTCCTGCAGTAAGGGTGATTGTCCCTTCCAGGGATTTACGCCCCGTTTTGGTTGCTGCCTCTGCAAATGTTTCATAGGTACCCTGCAAAATTCCCTGAGTTCCAATATAAATCCAGCTTCCTGCTGTCATCTGTCCGTACATTGTAAGTCCTTTTTTCTCCAGTTCCCAGAAATTCTCCCAGTCAGCCCAGGCGGGAACCAGAAGAGAATTGGCCAGAAGCACCCTGGGGGCATCCGGGTGGGTTTTAAAAACCCCCACGGGTTTTCCCGATTGAACCAGCAGAGTTTCGTCGTTTTCCAGTTCTTTTAAACTTTTAATTATTTTTTCCAAAGCTTCCGGGTTGCGGGCTGCTTTTCCCCGCCCCCCATAAACCACAAGTTCTTCTGGTTTTTCGGCAACTTCAGGATCAAGGTTGTTAAGCAGCATACGCAGGGCAGCTTCCTGAATCCACCCCTTACAGCTCCTATCTTTTCCCCTTGGAGCCCTGTACTCTTTTCCCATATCCTTCCCCCTCCTTAAAAACTCCCGGATTTTAATTTACATGGTTTAGCCTTTAACTGAAAAAATTCCCTCATTTCAAATGACGGGTTTGCAATACCCATGGAAAAATTTTGCTTGCTCCGCTTCACTTTTCTTCTCCCGGCATTTCATTTAAACTGTGTTTTGCCGGTTACCTTTTCTTTACGAAAACCAAGCAATTATTTTTTTTATTAATTTTCTACTCCAAACCGCACCGGGCTTCCTCCAAAATTTGCAGAATATTACCTTCCCGGAGCAACTCTGCAACAACCTGGATTTCAGTGGAAAGCTGCCTGTCAGTATTCAGGTGAGGAACTTTCTCCCTGAGATAATTATACATTTTTTCCGTTCCCCGTCCAAGCCTGCTAATTCCCGCAAGTTCAACAGCCTGACAGGCGCAAAGAGCTTCGATCGCCAGAATACCCGCCAGGTTCGTATTAATCTGGTCCAGTTTTCTTGCAGCAATAGTTCCCATACTGACGTGGTCTTCCTGATTGGCTGAAGTTGGAATAGAATCAATGCTTGCCGGACCAGCCAGCACCTTATTTTCGGAAACCAGAGACGCAGCAGTATATTGGATTACCATGTAACCTGAATTTAAACCACTATTTTCAACGAGAAAAGGAGGTAAGCCACTTAAAGCCGGGTTAACAAGCCTTTCAATTCTCCTCTCAGAAAAATTGCCAATTTCGGCGAGAGCCATCCCGACATAATCGAGCGGTAGGGCCAGGGGTTGGCCATGAAAGTTTCCCCCGGATATTATCCGATCTTCCTCATGGAAAATTAAAGGGTTATCAGTTGCAGAATTAATCTCGCAAAGCAAAATCTCCTGCAAATGTTCAAGGGCATTCCTGGAAGCTCCATGAACCTGTGGTATACAGCGCAGTGTATAGGCATCCTGAACTTTATCTTCCATGTTATCGGTTAAATTTTCACTGCCCTCTATCAGCTTCCTGAGGTTTTGGGCAACATTTTGCTGTCCGGGATGGGGGCGGGCTCTTTGAATCAGGGGGTCGAAAGCATCTCCAAGACCCCGTAAACCTTCCCAGGAAAGGGCTGCAATAACATCCGCCTGCTGAATTAACCTCCAGCCTCTGGCCAAACCCAAGATCCCCAGAGCGGCCATTACCTGGGTCCCATTAATCAGCGCCAGTCCTTCTTTTGCTTTTAACTGGAGGGGCTTAAGTCCCGTTTTTTCCATTGCTTCACTACTAGGCATAATCTGACCCTGGAAGTAAACTTCTCCTTCGCCAATTAAAGCCAGGGACATATGAGCCAGCGGGGCAAGGTCGCCACTTGCTCCAACGGATCCCTGGGCTGGAATTCTGGGGTGAATTTTATGGTTTAAAAAACCAATTATTTGTTCTATTACCCCTGGCCTTACTCCCGAGTTTCCCAGGGCCAAGGCATTAGCCCGCAAAAGCATTACTCCCCTTACTGCAGATTCTTCCAGGTCCGGCCCGAAACCAGCAGCATGGCTCAACAACAAATTGCGCTGCAGGACATCCGATTCATTGGGAGAAATGGATATCCGGCTCAAATGCCCAAAACCCGTATTTATCCCGTAAATCACTTCGTCCCCTGCAAGACGTTTTTCCAGGTAATCTCTATTTACCTGGACCCTTTTTTTTGCTTCAGGGTCAAGTTTTACAGTTTCTCCTTTTTCCATCACTAGAAGGGCTTTATCAATCGTTAGACTCAATCCATCAACATTGATCATCCACTTTCCCCCTTTACACGGATAAACGGATAAAACAAAGAGGAGGATTACTCCCCCTCTTCAAAACCAAAAAAATATTCACTTAAATTCCGCCCGGCATCATCTGGTTTCATATCTAGGCTCCTTAACGCCGGTTTCCTCTTCTTCCTTTTCTTCAATCCCATTTTCCAGGGGTGGGAGACTTTCTCCTTTGATTAAAAGTGCCAGATCTTCTGAAGTGAGCGTTTCTCTCTCTTTTAAAGCAGTAACTACCCTCTCCACGGTATCTCTATTTTCCTCCAGGATAGAAGCTGCTCTCTGATAGCTCCGTTCAATTATTCCCCTGATCTCCTGGTCGATTGCAGCAGCGACATCTTCACTGTAGTTGCGATCCCGGGAAATATCCCGGCCTAAAAATACCTGTTGGTCATTTTTGTGCCCCAGGGTTAAGGGCCCCAACCGCTGGCTCATCCCGTATTCAGTTACCATTGCCCGGGCCAATTTCGTTGCCCTCTCCAGGTCATCATGGGCGCCGGTGCTGATATCTTCGAGGAAGATTGCTTCAGCGGCCCTTCCACCCAGCAGAGCAGCAATTCTATCGTATAGTTCTTCTTTGGTCAGGAATTTTTTATCTTCTTCGGGAAGAGGTATGGTAAAGCCTCCAGCCCGGCCCCTGGGAATGATAGATACCTTGTGGGTCCTATCTGCGAATTTAAGAAATTCGCCCAGCAGGGCGTGACCGGTCTCGTGGTAGGCAACAATATTTTTGTCCCGGTCGCTGATAACTCTTTTCTTTTTCTCAGGACCGGCTATTACCCGGTCAACGGCATCATCAAATTCGGCCATACCAATTGTCTTCTTCCGCCTGCGGACAGCAAGAATAGCGGCCTCATTGGCCAGGTTTTCCAGATCAGCCCCTGTAAAGCCTGGAGTCCGGCGGGCCAGAACTCCAAGATTAACTTCATTTTCAAGAGGTTTTTTCTGAGCATGAAGCTCAAGGATGGCCTTTCGACCGAGGTAATCGGGAGAATCCACAATAACCTGTCGGTCAAATCTTCCCGGACGCAATAAAGCCGGGTCAAGAACGTCGGGACGGTTTGTTGCAGCAATAACGATAATTCCTTCATTGGGTTCAAAACCATCCATTTCAACGAGAAGCTGGTTCAAGGTCTGCTCTCTTTCATCATGGCCTCCACCCAGGCCAGCACCCCGCTGTCGACCCACTGCATCAAGCTCATCGATAAAAACAATACAGGGGGCACTGTTTTTTCCCTGTTCAAAAAGGTCCCGAACCCGGGAAGCACCAACCCCAACAAACATTTCAACAAAGTCAGAACCGGAGATAATATAAAAAGGAACTCCTGCCTCCCCGGCAATTGCCCGGGCCAGAAGGGTTTTTCCTGTCCCTGGAGGACCAACCAGAAGGATTCCTTTGGGAATTTCTGCTCCCATTTCGGCAAATTCCTGGGGTCGCTTTAAAAACTGGACTATTTCCGTTAATTCTTCTTTAACCTCTTCGTAATTAGCCACATCGGCAAAAGTTTTTTTCTTCTTCCCTGTATCCTGGTTTAAACGGGCTTTGCTTTTTCCAAAAGACATTACCCGGTTGCCTCCACCCTGCATCCGGTTTAGGAAAAAGAGAAAAACTCCGAAAATCAATATAGTAGGTAGAAGGTAACCTAAAAATCCCAGCCACCAGGCAGGGCTATCTTCCGGTTCGGTTACCATTTCTACATTGTTGGCTTCTAGGCGGCCCATAAGTTCCCCCATTACTCCTGCGGGAACAGAAACTTCAAAAGGCCTTCCTTCAATTTCTCCTTCCAGCCTATTTTCCCCAATTATCTTAACTCTTTGAATTTCTCCCTGCTCCACCCTTTGCAAAAAGGCAGAATAGGTTAATTCAATTTCACCCGGAGCCTCGGGCTGCATAAAATATTGGGCGAGTAGGATGGATAAAATTATTACGATGAGATAAAAACCTATATTGCGGGTAAAGGTGTTCAAATCTCATCCTCCCCTCAGAGGATTTTCACGCAAGGTATTATACCACATATGTTGGTTTTAGGCAAACAGGTTCAACTAACTGTAGGCCTCGGGTTTAAGCACTGCAATATATGGTAGATTCCTGTACTTTTGTGCATAATCAAGCCCATATCCAACAACAAATTCGTCGGGAATCTCGAACCCATTGTAATCAACTTTAACGTGCTTTGTAACCCGACGCTCGGGTTTATCTAAAAGGGTAACAATTTTTATCGAAGCAGGTTTACGAGTCTGTAAAACATCAACAACATATTTTAAGGTTTGCCCGGTATCAATAATATCCTCTACAATCAGGACGTGCTTCCCTTCAATGTTCTCTTCCAGATCCTTAATTATACGTACAACCCCACTCGACTCTGTGTCTGCCCCATAACTGGAAACGTCCATAAAATCGAAAGTCACCTGTCGATCAATTGACCGGGCCAGGTCGGCAAGAAAAACAACTGCTCCTCGTAAAATACAGATTAAAACCAGTTCACCTTCGGTTCCATAATCTCTGCTAATCTGCTGACCAAGTTCCCGGACCCTCTTCTGAATTTCTTCTTCAGCAAAGAGGATTTGCTTCAAATCTTGATCCATTTTTCTCTTCCCCCAATCCCTTGCATTTAATTTCTACCAGGTTTTTGCTTTCAGGTTCAACCCGGTATTTTTCACTTACCCGACAGCCAACAACCCAGACAATATTCCCGTCTTCTGTAACCAGGAGAGGAATCCTCCGGCGTCGCCAGCGGTCAATCTTGCTGTTTATAAAAAAGTCTTTTAATTTTTTCTGACCAGGAGATCCCAAAGGCCAGAACCGATCACCCGGTTTACGGCTCCGAACCATCAGGGTATTCCCGATTTTATCTCCATCAACAATAATTCTATTTTTGTCAATTTTATCCCAGTCCGCCTGATCAATCCTTTCTGCAGAGATAAGGACTTCCGCTTCTGGGACGATAACCTGGCCGGGAATGGAAAGGTAATAGCAGTACTCTTCCTCGAACTGCTCTTTTCTTTTTGCAGGAAAAAAATAAAGCTTGCGATAGCCTTTTTCCACAGTCAGCCCTGGAAGATCCAGCCTGCTCCCAGTCTTGCCAATCCTTAATAAAGCATCCAGAAGGTCAAGGTGCTCAAAATAAAAAGACCTTTCTGGCGCTATTTTTCGACACGCTCCCAGGAGAACCCTTTTGCGCAGGGAAACTGGAAGGTTTAAAAGCCACCTTAGCTCCAGGCTGGTTTCCCGGGATCGCCAATTCTTTGCCAGTTCTTTTTCTGCCATTTCTTCCAGGAAAAAACTATCTTCCTGAAGGTTCTTCGCGGTTCGCCAGAGGGACTCCTGCAATTTTGGGTTGAATTCCTTTTCCAACCAGGGAAGAACTTCCAGACGAATTTTATTTCGCCGGTACCTGGTGGAAAGGTTGCTCGGGTCCTCCATAATCTCTAGATCCCAGGCCTTGCAATATTTCTCAATTTCCTCTCTCCAGATATCAAGCAGGGGATGAATTATTTTCCCCTGACCCCCGTAGGGAATGCCTGCAAGACCCCCTATTCCGGAGCCTCTGATTAAATTTAGCAGCAAGGTTTCTGCCTGATCATTGGCCTGATGACCCAGTGCAATCCGATCGACCCTTCTTCCCACACCTGTTTTTTTCAAAAGATGCATTCTTTCCTGCCTGGCTACTTCCTGTAAAGAACCTCCCTTTTCCTGGTGGAGGGCTTTTATATCTGCCTTTAGACAATGACAGGGAATCCCTTTTCCCCTGACCATCTCGCAGACCTGCTTTGCTTGTTCAGAGGATTCTTCCCGCAAGCTGTGATCCAGGTGGAAAACTTCGATTTCCAGTCGCCACTCGTCCTTTATACGAAACAAAAGGTGGAAAAGGGCAAGAGAATCTGCCCCGCCCGAGAGGCTGACCAGTATTTTATGGCCGGGGGAAAAAAGGGAGTATTTTTTTACGGTTTCCAAAAAAGTTGGCAAGAGATCCACCGGTGTACCTCCTCCCAGACTTATTTTTCCTATTCCACATCCAACCCTTATTTCCTCCCTTGTTTTAAGAAATAAGAGGGAAACTATAAACCCCTGGCCGATAATAACCCAAAAGAAAAAAAAGAGGGAAACCCTCTTTTTTTGACAATATTGGTGGCGGCGCAGGGATTTGAACCCCGGACTCTGCGGGTATGAACCGCATGCTCTCGCCAACTGAGCTACACCGCCTTGGTAGCGGGGGTTGGATTTGAACCAACGACCTCCGGGTTATGAGCCCGACGAGCTACCAGACTGCTCCACCCCGCAATTTCGCCTCCCTATTATATTACAAATAGGGGTTGGGGTCAAGGGTTACAATTTAATTTCTCTTTTTCTCTGCAGGCCGGACTGGCTTTCTAAATTCCCTTTGCATCCTGCCCTGCTTTGTACCAGATACCCGCGAAAAAAGCTTAATGATCTTTTGCCATATTATACCCTGTTTTTCAATTCCCAGAAGTATTTTTCTTTCCCTGATCCTATATTCCTGCTATAATGTTATGTGGAAAAAGCAATCCAATAGAAAGTGTGGTGGGTCCATGATGGATGATTTTATTCTACCCCAAAATACAGGTGTTGCCGCAATCGGAATTAAAACCGGCCTTATTGTTCCCCATGATGACATTGCCGCCATTACCTCCGATGCTGTAAAAGATATAGTAAAAGATGGTGATATCATTTGTGTTACTGAAGCCGTTGTGGCACGTTCACAAAACCGCTATGTAAGTTGTGAAGAATTAGCCCGGGATATTCAGGAAAAATTACAACTGAAACCCCAAAGCACGGTGGCTGTCATCAGCCCCATTGCCAGCAGAAACCGTTTTTCTTTAATCCTTAAGGCTATTTCCCTTGCAACCAGAGGAGGAAAGGTAATTGTCCAGCTCTCTATCCCCTTCGATGAAGTGGGTAACAGGGTTATGGATGAAGAGTTTGCCAATACCAGGTTGCGCTTTAAACAAACCCTAAAAAGCCTCCGCGAGGCCAGGGGTAATACTCCTCAGCTTAATGTCCTTATCCGGGAGCTTCTAGCTGCTCTTAAATTACAGGAACTGGGCTATAACATTGAAAGCATACGGAAAATAACTGGACAGGGAATTGCCGACCTCACCGTTCGCACACCCCAGGGGGAACTTGCCGTGGTGGAGGTTAGCTTTGCAGATATCCAAAAGGCAGCCAAAAAAGCAATAGGAATTCAAAAAGATGTTCCCATGGCCCAGAAAGCCCTGGCCATAGCAGTCAATTTAGAGCATCAGAATTTAAAACTTGCCGATGCACACCAGCTCCTTGCCAACCCTGACCTGGAACCAGAGGTTCTTGATTACGGTCCTCAAAGAGATAGTTACCTTGAACCTGATATTATCTTCAGCGCCGAACTTGGGGAAAGAACTTTTCCTCACCCCATCACGGGAGTCGATTACAGAGAGCTTTATTTGGATATGATCAAAAAAGGTGGCGCCAGGGGTGATGTAATTTATACAAACAACCCGCTCCGGGTATATGACCTTGGTTTTATTGACGGGGTTTGCCTGGGGGAGGTTCACGAAGCCGAAAAAAGAAGAGAACTTTTCCATGCCTTCGGGGGTATGGTCCCCATTGTTTCCCTAAAAGATATTGGGCCCCCTCCCTGGGGGGTTATCGGATCCAACGTTTCTGATTTTGACCGGGGTATTCTGAAACTACTGCCCGAAGATGCTGACTGGAGCGCCGATATAATCAAAAAAAAGATCGAAGAGGACACCGGGAAAAAAGTGGAAACATTGATTTTTGGGGATGGCGCCTACAAGGATCCCGATACTGGAATTTATGAATTAGCAGACCCTCATCCTGCCATCGGGGCCAGTGAAAACCTCCGCCGGGCAAAATTGAGGACTGGTTCCAAGTTGAAACTCCAGGTTGACACCCTTTATCGCAAGGGTCTGAGCCGGGAAGAAATTGCCCAGCAATTACAGAACCCGGAAAAATTACCATCCCAGGAAGACCTGGGGACAACTCCCCGCAGCGTTACAAGCATCCTGGGCAGTCTGGCTGACCTGATTACCGGTTCAGCTGATGCGGGAACCCCTATTGTTTTAATCAGGGGCTTTGACCTCGGGAAAATTGAAAAGTAAACACTAAAATGCCTCCTTCCGGAGGCATTTTCTTCATTTAATTCCATTTTCTCCAGCCCAGTTTAAAATCATTCCCTGGAGAATATCTTTCCCGCTGTAGACTATCTTTTTTTTGTTGCTTACTTCCAGAACCACCTTTAAAATTATTGCTCCGGGGATAATAATATCTTCTCGGCCCTTTTCTAATCCTATAATTTTTCCTCTCTCATTTTGGGGTAGGTTTTTCATCTTTTCAATTACTTCGAGCAGCCAGGTCCTTTCAATTTCTGTCCCATGTACTTTTTCTTCTCTGAATACCTCCAGCCCTTCCTTTATTGCCGCCAGGTTGGCAATAGTTCCTCCCACTCCAATAAATAAGGAAAAGGCATTCCCAGCAAGAAAAGAAGCCAGTTTTTGGGTTGCATACCTTTCCATTGCCTCGAAATTCCCTTCCCCGAAGCGCTGGAAAAGTTCAAGGGCTCCCAGGGAAAAGCTTGCTACCCGGCCACAGGGCCCAACCAATTCAGTACTCCCCCCACCAATATCCAGAACCCAGGGGTTTTTCTCCGCCCATTCTTTTGCAGCTCCAAGATAGGAAAGCCGGGCTTCTTCCTCCCCGGTAATAATATTTATTTCTTCCCCCAGGTGTTTTTCCAGACTGATCTTAATCTGCAGACCATTTTTTGCCCGCCGAAGTGCTTCAGTTCCAACAGCAAGGGTTTTTTTTGCTTTAAACTTCTTTATTTCCTCCCGGTAAGATTCCAGAATTTCAAATGCTTTTTCGATTTTTTCCATGGGAATTTGCCCTTCTCTATTCCAGTTTGATCCCAGGCGAACAATTTCCCTTTGCTGCAATAGATTAACCCACCCCTCAGGAGTGGGTTTTTGAATTAATAACCTGATTGAATTTGTCCCAATATCAACTGCAGCTAAAGGTTTTTTCACAGTACCTTCCACACCTTTCTTCTGGAACTCCGGGCAGTAATTGGGCAATCTCCTGTCCCAGAGGGTAATCAGGGTATAACAAAAAAAAGGCATAGTGGGCATGGAGGCACTTCAAGCCGGAACCACTCTCTCCAGCCACTCCCCGCCCCACCATTTCCCTGTAAAGCTCAGGTTTTTTCCAGTATATTTCTTCCAGCAACTCCCGGGGTATCAACTCAGCCCTCTTCCGGGCTGCTTTTATCCTGTACTCCCGGTAAATATTTTTAAGTTCAACACTGAGCAGACTTTTCATGGCGTGTTCGGCTTCAAGAAGGTGAATATCCTTTTGCAATTGAGGACAGGTTAACCACCAGGGAGTGGAAAAGACGGGTCCACCAATTCCCCGGGGGAGAGGTTTATTTAATATAGCTATGGGATAACCGATTGAGCATCTTTTTATTACATCGAATTCAGCCATTAACTCTCTCTGCAGCTGCAAACCAACCACTTTCAAATCATCCAACGTGTTTCCCTCCCATCCCCACAGCAAAAACACCCCTGCAGGGGTGCTTATAATCAGCTCTATTAACGATTATTGGTTTTTTTCTTATTGGGCGCGCGGTCTTCGCTGAGCTCTTGAAACTTCTCGTCGCTTTCTTTAAAAAACCGGCTCAGCTTATCCTCAAAAGAAAGGTCCTTTTTCTGGTGCTGGGGCCTTTCTTTTTTGGGGGGGGCTTGAAGTCTTTTAATGGAAAGACCAATTTTTCCGTCGTCGCCAACGGAAATAACTTTAACCTTTACCCGGTCATCTACCTTCAGGTGCTGGTTAACATCTTTGACATAGGTATGAGCAACTTCAGAAATATGAACAAGACCGGTTTTCCCCTTATCAAGTTCCACGAAGGCACCGAAATCTGTTATCCCGGTAACCTTGCCCTCGACAATCCTGCCAACCTCGATTGACATAACTAGCAAAACTCCTCCTCTAAATTAATTGAGTTAAACTCGTAATTTATTATACATAATACCCCTGAGCCTGTCAATTCTTATTCTTCTTCAATCACAACAATTAGAGTCTCTCCTTCTTTTACCAGTCCCAACTGTTCGCGGGCCACTTTTTCAACATATTCCAGGCTGCGGGCGTATTCAAGTTTTTCTTTGTAGTCTTGGCGGGTTTCCTGTAATTCTACTACTTCTTGTTCCAGGTTTTTCAGTTCAGACTGGCGGTCGAGGTAGTAGACATAACTCTGGGCAAAATGAAAGGTTATGTACAGCAGGAAAATCGCAAAAATTATTAATGCCCGACGGTAGTTTTTTGCCATGGCCCTATCTCCCTCCTTCAGGGTCTTCTGTACTTCTACATTTACCGGAAAAGTCCTTCATTTCAGGCTTTCTTTTTCCAATCAGCTCCCTTTTCCCACAAAAAAATTGCCTTCTTCAAGGCAATTTTTGTTTAACCTTTCTGCTCATTTGCAGCAAAAGCAGACCCGGGAAGCCTTTCATCACCGCTTCTTTTCGTTATTTTCCGGTCATCAAAGTGTTCTAATAGAGGCAAAGCAAACTTTCTGGTACTTGCTAACAAATTTCTAAATTCCGCAACAGTTATCTTGCCCTGTTCCTGCAGAAACTCTATTAACAAGCTTTCAGCCTCCTCGTATTTATCCTTGGTAAGGTAAAGCTCTTCATTTACTCTTACAATTTCTCCCTGGAAAGCCAGGTAGTCCAGTATTTCTCCCGCTTTCTGCCCCAATTCCCAGGCAAGAGGAGGGGAAAAACCTCCTTCTCTAAGTTTGTCCCGGTATTGATCTGCAAGCTGTTTTTCTTTATTCCCCGGCCGGGGATTAAAATCAACCAGGGCTATCCGCTGATCTACTTTTTTTATCCTTCTCTCTTCTAACCACAGGTTAAGGAGTTTCTCACCTTCTTCACTACCGCTTATATCACTGACAAAATTCACAGCCTGAGTCCTCGGCATTCCAGGCCTGAGGGAGTAAAGTCGGTGATAGGAGTTTAGCTCCTCTGCAAATTTTTGGTAAAATTCCTCCAGGCGGTCCCGAGAAACATAATAATTGGGCTGGATTTCCTGGATCTCGTTCTCCAGCTTTTTTAATCCCTGCTCTATTTCCTCTTCGCTAATCCGGGCCAGGAGGATCAGGTTGTCTTTCTGAATTACTCCCCGGCGATAAATAATCTGGAATAAAAGGTCTTCGGACTTTCCGGAAACCATTCTCTCCAAAAGGCGAACGTGTTTTTTATCATGTCTTTTGTATTCAGGGGGATCCGTAATTAAAACCCTGCCCCCACCCATTACGTGGACCGGGGAATAAAAGCGGATAATAAAACGGTCCTGAAAACCCGCGACCAGTTCTTCTTCAAGCTTAATGCGGGCAAGGGCTTCGTCTCCTGGAGCCAGTCTTCGTCGGTCACCGTAAAATTTAACCTTCCCCAAACAACGGGATGTTCCCAGGTGGAAATGGACCGTGCTGTTATCTTTAAGAGGATGAGGGAAATCATCAATCATGTTGAGAAAAACATCCATTTCCCCGGTTGGTTCAAAAAATCCTGGGGTAGCAATTACATCCCCTCGGGCTAAATCCTTTCGGTCCAGGGGTATATTCAGTGCAACCCGTTGACCCGCTCCCGCTTTTTCCACCTTCTCATTGTGGACCTGGACCTGGCGAACCCTGCTCCGAATTCTGCGGGGAAGAATTTCAATTTCATCTCCCGGTTTTACCTGCCCGGAAATCAATGTTCCCGTAACTACCGTTCCCATGCCGTGCATTTGAAATACCCGGTCAAGGGGCAGGCGCAGGGGCGCATTTTCTTCAGTTTCCCTTGTCTCGGCAATTTTATCAAGAATTTCCAGAAGTTTATCAATTCCCTCTCCTGTTTGAGCCGAGGTAGTTACAACCGGAGCTCCTGCAAAAACAGTTCCGGATAACTCTTCCCGAACTTCTTCCTCCATTAATTCAATCCACTCTTTTTCCACCAGGTCAGCTTTGGTTAAAACCACAACCCCTTTTTTTATTTCCAGAATTTCAATAACTTCAAGGTGTTCCCTGGTCTGGGGCATTATCCCCTCGGTAAGATCAATCACGAGTAAGACAAGGTCCATTCCAGCCACACCAGCCAGCATATTGGTCATAAATTTTTCATGCCCTGGAACATCAACAATCCCGGCCAGGCGTCCAGAAGGAAGCCGGAGAGGGGCAAAACCCAGATCTATTGAAAGCCCGCGTTCCTTTTCTTCCCGGAGCCGGTCAGTATCAATTCCTGTCATTATTTCGATCAAGGCCGTTTTGCCGTGGTCGACATGGCCCGCTGTACCTATGATGAGTCCTCCCATGATTGAGCCCTCCGTAAAACTAATAATTAATACTCAATTCCCCAGCGCCCTGTTAAACCCTGGTCAAATGGATGTTTATGGGGTTTCATTTCCGTTACCAGGTCCGCTCTCTTTAAGATCTCATCGGGAACATACCTGCCGGTAATTATTAGCTCGCAGCTCTCGGGTTTGAGGTCAATTAAGTCCTGGGCTTCTTCCAGGGTTATCAGCTCAAAGAAAATAGCATTACCCAGTTCATCAAGAATGACCAGGTCGTGATTTCCTTCCTGGAGAACCTGGCGGCTTCTATTTAAAGCCAGTTCCATCATATCTCGATCTTCCTGGGTCCCCTTGCCCTTTTTAACAAAGCATTCTCCACAACCCCTGCAGTCAACATATCCGTTTTTGATCATTGAACTCCAGCGGCAGCCTCTTCCGAATTCCTCCATGGTTATAAGGGGAAAAAGACGTGGTGTGGCAAATAATTCCCCGGCGTAACCGGTACCTTTCATAAAGTGAATGAAAATGGAGCTCAAACCATGACCTGCAGCCCGAAAAGCCTGCCCGATAGCTGCTGTAGTTTTCCCCTTGCCGTTGCCTGTATAAACCTGGATAAGACCTTTTTCCAGTTTGCCTGTCCCGCCCATATTATTCACCTTCTTTCAAAATTTGTTCCAATTCAGGGGGGTTGACCGACCGGGCTCCCTTTTTTTTCATTTCCTGCCAGAGTTCACTGGCCTCTCCCCCGGTAAAATCTCTATTGGCAATATTCTCTCCATCCAGAACAAAAACCTCTTTGCCTTTTTTTAATGCTTCCAAAGCCATTTTTAGGTTTCCAATATTGCCCCGGCCAAAGGGGACTTCGGAAACTACGACCAGGTCTGCTTTTAGCATCAATTCCAGGGTTTGTTTTAATTTTCCTTCTGTAATGGGATGGAATGGAACCTCCCGGATACATTCTATACCCAGTTCTCTTGCTCCTTCAGAGTCTGTATCTCCCTCATTTACTGCTCCCAGGCTCAATAAATGTCCCATTGCGTTGAGCCTTTTGCTAAGCCTCCAGGCAGAACCTCCGCCTCCTACAATATGGATCCGCCTTGGTTTTATTTTTTTGGAACTTCCATTTTCTTCCGGGGGAGGGCGGAGATTAATCCGTGGTTTTTCCAGGGGAGACCACTTTTCAACATCCACCTCCACCTGGTAAACCTTGGCAATATTTTCCGGGGTAAGGACTTCTTCGGCCGACCCCACAGCTCTCAATTGGCCCTGGTCCAGTAGAACCAGATTCTGACAATACTGGGAAGCCAGGTTCAAGTCGTGAGAAACCAGAATAATTGTCAAACCTTCCTGCCGGTTGAGCTTGAGAAGAAGTTCAAAAATTCCCTGTTGATATTTAATATCCAGATTAGAAACAGGTTCATCAAGCAGCAAAACCCGGGGATTCTGGGCCAGGGCCCGGGCAATAATTCCCCGCTGCCGCTCCCCACCACTTAACTGGTGAATACTCCGCTGGCGCAATTCCAAAAGGCCAGTAGTTGCGAGAGCTTCTTCCACGTATTCCATGTCCTTGTAACGCAGGGTTCCCCACCATCCCAGGTGAGGATAGCGGCCCATTGCTACAACCTCTTCCAGCATGAAGGGAAAATCAAGATAGGTTTCCTGGGGAACAACCCCAATTATTCGAGCCCTTTCTCCCGGGGAGATTCTGTGGACTTCCCGGTCCCCGAGGAAAACTCTCCCTTTGTCGGGATGAAGCAGCCCAGACATTACTTTGAGCAGGGTGGATTTTCCCGACCCATTGGGGCCCAGAATGCCAATAAAATCGCCTTCTTCGACGGTTAAATCAATATTTTTTAAAACTAATTCTTCCCCGTAGGCAAAACTTACATCCTCTAAGCGGAAAAGTTCCATTGTAATTTACCCTCCCTGCCCAAAATACCGTCCCTGGTGACGGCGCAAAAAGTAAAGGAAAAAGGGCCCTCCGGCCAGGGCAGTGATAATCCCTACCGGTATCTCCAGGGGAGGAAACAGGGACCGGGCCAGGGTGTCTCCCCACATTAAAAACGTCCCCCCGGCAAGACCACAGAAAGGAACAAGATATCTGTGATCCGGACCAATCAAAAGGCGCATGATATGAGGAACAATCAAGCCCACAAAGCCAATCAAACCGCTCACTGCTACAGCGCTTGCAGTCAAAAGGCTGGCCCCGACAATCAGGATCACCTTGGTTTGTTCAACGTTAACTCCAAGGTGCAGGGCGGCTTCCTCGCCCAGAACCAGTAAATTAAGGTTGCGAAGCTGCCACAGGACCAATATAAATCCAAGGGAAAAATAAGGGAGTAAAAGTCGTAATTCATTCCAGCCTCTCCCAGAAAAAGTTCCCATTAACCAGTAAAAAACACGGTGCAAATCCCTGCCCATTCCTACCATCATTAAAGACATTAAAGCATTGAGCAGGAAACCTACCGCCACCCCGGCCAGGAGGAACGAAGTGACCGGTACCTTCCCTCCCACCCGGGCCAGCCTGTAGACAACAAAAACAGTGGTAAGGGCCCCGGCAAAGGCCAGGAAAGGCAGCGATCCCAGGCCCAAAATAGTGAAATTCCAGCCGAAAAGCATGGCCATTACGGCCCCGAACCCGGCACCGGCCGAAATTCCTACCAGGTAGGGATCAGCCATTGGGTTGCGCAAAAGCCCCTGGAAAACTCCTCCCGCCATCCCCAGGGCCCCACCCACAACCAATCCTAAAAGTATCCGGGGCAGGCGCAGCCGAATCAGAATTGTCCTCCAGGAAGCGTGTTCTGTTTGAGGATCAAATAAAATAGCTGGGATTTTTTGCCAGGGGATATTTACACTACCCCAGGCCATTGCCAGTAAGGCCCCCGTTAACAAAAGGGCAGCCAGGCAGATTAGAACCAGCCAGCGACGACTGCGCTCTCCCCCCATTTTATTTCACTTCACCCAGAATGGCTTCTAAGACCAGCTCCAGTCCCTGAATAATCCGGGGTCCAGGACGAACCATGAGGTCTGGATCGACAAAATAAACTCTTCCATTTTTTACAGCCGAAATATCGCTCCATTCAGCTCTTTCATAGACCCGGTCATCCTGCCAGGGAACGATAATCACCTCGGGATCATTGTCAATTACGTCTTCCACGCTGTACGGAGCCCATTCCTGCTGCAGGTTTCCTGCGATGTTTTCTCCGCCAGCAATTTCAATAATATCATGCACAAATGTATTGGGACCAGCAGTCATTAAAGGATCGTCCCAAACTTCATAATAAACTCGGGGAGTAGCTTCTATTTCCTGAGCTCTCTTTTTTACAGATTCAATCTCTTCTCTCATCCAGGCAATCAGTTCACTGCTTTCCCTTTCTCTACCGGTTATCTCGCCAATCCATTGGATACTGCTAATTATTTCCTCAATAGTACTGGGATCAACAACAGCAACCTTAAACCCCAGTTCTTCAATTTTTTCCCGGTCTTCATCCATACCTGCAGTCATGAAAACCAGGTGCGGATCCTTTTCAACGATTGCTTCAAAATCAACGTTAATATCTCCAACTTTCGGTTTTTCCAGGGCTGCTTCTGGATAATCACAGTAATTACTTACTCCAACAATTTCTTCATCCAGATCCAGAGCGAAGAGAATTTCCGTTACTGCTGGCGCAAGGGAAACTATCCTTTCCGGGATAAATTCTAAAACTACTTCTCTGCCAATATCATCAACGATTGTTCCAGCCTGGGCTGTTCCCCCCAGGGCGACAAACAGAACCAGTGCAATCAGCAATAATTTTTTCATCAAATAAACCTCCTGTTTTTTTGATTTAATGTCCGGTACAAAGAATAAACCCCAAACCTTAACCTGGGGTTAATACAATATAAGACCACCCCTTTCCCCGAAGGCTTGGCTGCAGTACCGGCAGGCAGGTCTCCTGGCTCCAGTTCACCGCTTCCATCAACCTTCCCCGCTTAAGCGAGTGGTTTTAGTGATGGAAACTCCCTGACTACAGTGGCGGGTCCGCACCCTTTAGCCTAAAGGCTTTCGGGTTTCCCTATTAATCCACTTGGAACCTGACGGCATGAGCTATTCAATTTCCTAATTACTACTTCTTTTAAATTCACTAATATCCTTTTTTATGAAACTGGATTTCTGGGTTTTTTCCCTTCCAGAACTGCCAGAAGATCCTGAGCTGCCATTTGGGCCATTTTATCTCGGGTGGCGAAGGTAGCACTTCCAATATGAGGAGCCACCACAACCCTTGGATTTTGCAGGAGGGGATCATTTTTATTAATTGGTTCCTCTGCAAAAACATCCAAGCCGGCAGCGAATATTTCCCGGTTTTCCAGGGCTTCTAAAAGGGCCCTTTGATTAACAATCGCACCCCGAGCTGTATTGACAAGGACCGCTGTTTTTTTCATCAACCTGAATTCCCTGGGCCCAATCATGTTTTCTGTCTGGTTGTTCAGGGGAGCGTGGATACTTATAAAATCACTTTCCTGGAGTAATTGCTCCAGTTCAACTTTTTTTGCTCCAGTTTCCCTTTCCAGGCGGGGTTTTGTGCTCCGGTTATAATACAATAACTCCATGGCAAACCCCTTAGCCCGGCGGGCCATTGCACTTCCTATCCTCCCGGCTCCAATTATTCCAATGGTTTTCCCAAAAACCTCCTGCCCCAAAAACAGTTTGGGACCCCAGCTTTTCCACTTACCGGCCCGGGTATAATTATCAGCAGCAACAATAGACCGGGAAGCTGCAAGTAGGAGGGCAAAAGCAAGGTCAGCCGTTGCCTCGGTTAAGACACCGGGGGTATTCGTTACCACAATTCCCTTTTCTTTTGCTTTTTCGATATCTATATTGTCGTAGCCAACGGCGTAATTTGATATAACTTTGAGGTTCTGGGCTGCCTCCAGGACTTCTGCATCGATAGGGTCAGTAAGCAGGCAGAGCAGGCCCTGGATTTCCTTGATTTCTTCCAGAAGAACCTCTTTTTTTGGGGGAACTTCTTCCTCCCAAACCTTTACTTCACAATTTTCCCGGAGCAATTTCAATCCTTCTTCGGGGATTTTTCTTGTAACAAAAACTTTATCCACTTTAATCCCTCCTCGTATAATAATATTGGCCCTTACTGCTCATTTTCCTTTTACGCAAAAAAAATACGCCCGTATCCGGACGCATCCATAATTTTAACTGGAGCGGAAGACGGGATTCGAACCCGCGACCCCAACCTTGGCAAGGTTGTGCTCTACCAGCTGAGCTACTTCCGCAGATGGTGGAGGGAGAAGGATTTGAACCTTCGTAGGCGTGCGCCGGCAGATTTACAGTCTGCTCCCTTTGGCCACTCGGGCATCCCTCCAGACGCAATAATATTTTAAAGCAAGGCCCCGGTAATGTCAAGGAAAAAATCCTCAGGTCCAAGCAACCCCAGCCCGGAGAAAAAAGAGTGAGCCCGGTAACCGGGCTCACTCTTTTATGTGCTATTTTTAAAAACTCTAGAATGTTACGTGGAATCCTGAACCTATATGGAGACCATAGCCCGGCCACAGGGAAGCTCCAAGCTCAATATTGGGCTTGAAAACCCAGTCAGGGCGACCAAGGGCCGCTCCAAGATCGAGTCCGAAGTGGCGCAGATCAAACTCATATCCTGCTCCGGCAAAAGCGCTGGTTGAATAAAAACCCCACCAGCGGTAACCGGCTCCTGCGAAACCATATACGTTCCACATGGGTTCACGGATTACCCGGTAAATAATTTTGCCTGCAAAGCCACCTCCTAAGATCCCCTGCACGGCAAAAGCATCGTCCACATCAAAAATCGCGGAAAGACCACCGAAGGGATGGTTGTATTGGGTTCCCAATCTGAACTGCCCCTCCTGCGCTTGAACTGCCTGTGGAACCATGAGCAACGCCAGGAGAACAACACCAACTACAATTCCTATGGACATTTTCCTTCTCATTTAATTGTTCCTCCTTTCTTTTTGATCAAAATTCTTTGCTTTTCTGACCAAAAAAACCTTGAAACTTAATGTTTCATCAAACTTACTGTATACCATTATTTCTATAAATGTTATTCTTATCCTTCTTTCCCTTTTATTTTATTTTTCTTAAACCATCAATTTTACCTTATTTTTTCCCGGGGATGTAATGATTCTTCCTTTTATTCAATCTCGAAAGGGTTTCATTAAAATAAATAAAAAGGCCAGTAAAATTACCGGGATTACTACGTTTTGAGCCAGGGTCAAACCCCAATAACCCGGCTCAGAAACCCTTAAAAATTCAACAAGAAGCCGGTAAACTCCATAAAGAAAAATAAAGGTGAAAAAGACCACTCCCCGGGGATGATACTTTTTTTGCATAAAACTTAAAATCAAAAAGACCAAAAACATAGCCCC
The DNA here is from genome assembly GCA_007122335.1 of Bacillota bacterium. Classification (GTDB taxonomy): domain Bacteria; phylum Bacillota; class Halanaerobiia; order B1SED10-174; family B1SED10-174; genus T1SED10-26. Next base: position 15,893 of record SKTZ01000063.1, on the reverse strand, counting down.
GGCAGAGTAAAGTTGCGTCGGATGCCTGGGTATATTATCTACTGCCGGGAAAACAACCCCCAAAAAAGTTTCTGTGGGAATCCCATAACAACATCCATTTAAAAAACAACCTATCCGGGTAATTCCATAACCAAGAGCTATGTAAGGGGAAATAAAATCAAGGAATTTTAACATGGAAATCTTTTTGATCCGGGCGTAGAAAAAACCACCCAGCAAAGGTAAAATGAAGCCACCGTAAAAGGTTAGGCCTCCTCTTCTTACCGCAAAAATTTCCAGCAGGTTCTGGCTAAAGTAATCCCAGTGCAAAATAACATAAGCCAGGCGAGCTCCTATTAAGGCAAGAATAATTGTCATTATTGCAACATCGTAAACATGATCCTTCTCAAAACCCTCCCGGGGAGCCTGCCTCTGGGCCAGGTATATACCCAGCAAAAAGGCGAAAAAAATCATAACCCCGTATGAATAAATTGGAAAACCAGCTATTTCAAACAAAATTGGCCTCATCTTTAACCCCCTTAATTTTTTCCAATCTTTATTATTTCTTTTTTCTCCTTTCTCCCTTAAAACCCCTCGTTTTAGCAAAAATATTGTGGAATTTCAGGAGAACAGATTGATTTTAGCCTTCCTTTATATTTGACATATGCTCATTATGGCTTTATAATAATTATGAACATATGTTACTTTGGATTTTCACCATACCTAGAAATAGAAGGGGGTGAAAAAATGATCGCCATTTCAACTATGGGAAAAGAAGCTCATTCCCTTGTTGACAACCGTTTCGGGCGTAGCGAATATTTTGTTTTCTTTAACCCAGACAACGAAAATTTTACGGGTCAGGAGAACCCTTTCTCTACCGAAAGTAGTGGAGCAGGAGTTCGAACCGCACAGTTTTTAGCAGAAAAAAACATCGATATTCTTCTGACTGGAAATGTCGGCCCCAAGGCAATGCAGGTTCTTAATTCAGCAAGTATCAAGGTGTGCACTGGAGCCGGTGGTACAGCAAAAGAAGCAGTGGAAGCCTTTCAAGCCGGGATATTAAAGCCTGTTGATTTTCCGAGTGTTGAAGCTAATTTTGGCAGAGGTAAGTTTAGAAAAGGACGCGGATTTTAAGGAGGTAAACCTATGAAAATAGCTATTTCTACGGAAAATGATTATGTCGCACAGCACTTTGGACGCTGCCCGGAATACACCATCGCTACAATTGAAAAAGGAAAAATTACCAGCAAAGAAACAATTAAAAACCCCGGTCACAAACCCGGATTTTTGCCGAAATTTCTCTCCGAAAAAAACGTAAATTGTATAATTGCGGGTGGAATGGGCCAGCGGGCAAAAACCCTTTTTTCCGAACGGGAAATCGATACCCTCGTTGGAATTACCGGACCTGTTGATGAAGTCCTTGAGGATTTCTCCCAGGGTAACCTTGTTCCGGGAGAAGATTTGTGCGACAGGTAAATTAGTTAGAAAAGTTCATAATTTGAAAGGAGGGAAATAATATGCCTCGTGGTGATAGAACTGGACCTGTTGGTGTTGGGCCAATGACCGGAAGAATGGCCGGCTATTGCGCTGGTTTTCCCCGCCCCGGTTTTGCTAATCCAGCTTATCGGGGAGGATCGGGTTTTGGCGGCGGTGGTCGGGGGTACCGGCACATGTATTATGCCACTTCTCTTCCTGGTTGGGCTCGTTTTGGTTCTCCTCCTCGCCCGGAGTGGGGAGACCCCGTTTATGCCCCGGAAGATGCTCCACTCCAAACCCTGACCACCGAACAAAAAAAAGAATACCTGGAAAACCGGGCCCGGGCCTTAAAGGAACACTTAAAAGAACTTGAAGAAGAAATTGATAGGCTTGAGGAAAACTAAAAAAATCATGGCCGGTGGAATTGGAGGGAACCCTCAAAGTAAAACTTCTATTCCACCGGCTCCTTTTTGTGCTCCTATTGTTTACCCATAAAGAGGTGAGAAAAATGGAAATAGTTATCGCCAGTGGCAAGGGTGGTACTGGCAAAACATTTGTAGCCACAAACCTGGCCCGAGTTCTCCAGGATACCCTGGGTGAAAACCTTACCTTGATCGACTGCGATGTAGAGGAACCAAACGTGCACATATTTTTTCCAAAACAAAAAGTAACAAAAGGAAACGTGACAATTAAATCACCAGTAGATATTGATACCCAAAAGTGCAATGGCTGTGGAAAATGTGTTGAGGTTTGCAATTTTAATGCCCTGGCCAAGGTCAAAAACACTATCTTAATGTTCAGGGAACTCTGCCACGCTTGCGGAGCCTGCTCTTTTATTTGCCCCATGGAGGCAATAATTGAGGGAGAAAGACAAATCGGGGATATCTTCCACAGCAGTGGTGAAATCAATTTGCATTACGCGACCCTAACCTGTGGAGAAGGAGGGATGACCCCTCGCCTGATTAAAAAAGTGCGGGAAGAAGCTGGCCCCGGGGTCAATATCCTTGATGCTCCTCCGGGAACAGCCTGTCCTGCAGTGGAATCTGTAACCAATACCGACTTCTGTATACTGGTTGCAGATCCAACTCCCTTCGGTTTGCATGATCTTAAACTCGCGGTAAATATGTGTCGAGCCCTGGGTCAGGAACCTGTAGTTGTTGTTAACCGAGCCAATTACCGCAACCAGGAATTAAAAAAATACTGTCAAACCACTTCCCTTGAAATCATTGGAGAAATCCCTGACAGCAGAGAAATTGCCCGAATATACTCCCGGGGTGAACTTGTGGTTGAGAAAAATCCCAATTATAGAAAACTATTTTCTGAACTCGGCGAAAAAATAACTTGCCTGGCCAAACAGCGCAGAGCAATAAAAAAACCCCCGGAAGATTTTTTCCCTGCGGCAAACGGCAATTTGAAAAAACCAATCACCAGCTCAAACAACTCAGAAAAAGGAAAAAATAACAACCTGCCCGAACTGGTTGTTATTAGCGGAAAAGGAGGAACCGGCAAAACTTCTCTTGTGGGAGCTTTTGCAGCCCTTGCAGGAAAAACTGTTGTGGCTGATTGTGATGTGGACGCCTCCGACCTACCTCTTCTCCTTAACCCTGAAATTGAAGACCGGGGATTATTCTCAGGTGGTTTCCTTGCTGAGATTTTCCAGGAAAATTGCGAAAAATGCGGTCTTTGTCAAAGCTTGTGCCGGTTTGAGGCCATTTCACACAATGATTCCACCTTCGTTATTGATCCCCTGGGATGCGAGGGTTGCGGCCTTTGCGGGCTTGCCTGTCCAAATAATGCCATTAAGCTTCAAACAGCGATTAACGGGGAATGGTATACTTCCAGAATAAGATTTGGGAAAATGGCTCACGCAAGGTTGGGGCTTGCAGAAGAAAATTCTGGCCGTCTGGTTAGCCTTACCCGAAAAAAAGCAGTTTCACTCGTTGATTCACCTCTGTACCGGGAAATCCTCATAGACGGTTCTCCCGGAACGGGCTGCCCGGTTATCGCTTCCCTTACTGGATCCAGGTATGCCATTTTGGTCACTGAACCCACCCTCTCCGGCCTGCACGACCTGGAGAGAATAATAGATTTAACGAGGTTTTTCCAAATTCCTACGGGTGTTGTGGTTAACAAGTGGGATATTAATCAAGGAATTGCACAGAAAATAGAGAAATACTCTTTAGAACAGGGAATTGACTTTCTCGGGAAGCTCCCCTATGATGAAAAAATTACACTGGCCCAGTTTAATAAACAAACAATCATCGAATATGCTCCAGACTGTACTCTTTCGTTAGAAATTGAAAAATTGTGGGAAAAAATTCTAGGCCTGCTCGAAAAAAGGCCAGAGCATGGAAATGTCCCTTAATCGGGTTATTAAATAAATCTTTCAGTCAGGAGGAAAAAACATGCCCAGACCTCCCAAAATCCGCCGGGTAGAACACATCCCTGAAATAACCTATTTTAAACCCCAGGGCGTTCCCCTGCGTAATTTAGAAAAAATAGTTATTTCATTTGAAGAAATGGAGGCGGTCCGGTTAAAAGATAAAGAGGGCCTGGATCAGCAGGAAGGTGCAGAAAGGATGGGTGTTTCCCGCCCCACCTTCCAACGGATCCTCATTTCTGCCCGGGCCAAGATAGCTGAAGCCCTTACCCAGGGCAAAGCAATCCGGATAGAAGGAGGCACTTTCCAGGTAACAAGAAAAGGCCGCAGAGGCGGCGGCCCTCCCTGGAAAACCTAATTATGGACTTTTCCTCCCCCAAAAAAATTTGGGGGAGATTTTTTTATTTTAAGGGAAAATTCTCCCCTGGTCTTGAAAAAGATATCAGTTCAGGTAAAAATAACAGAAATTAAGCAATTGGTTGAAAGGTTTATTGAGGTGTAAGATAAAACAAAGCATCGTTTTGGGTCCTGATACTAACCCCTCCCGCCATTTCAGTTATCCAAAAGTACAATTCAAAATCAACATTTGAATTTTCTTCAGAATATTGTGAGTCTGTATCCAAATCAAAAAAAATAATCCTTATTAACGAGGATTTCATCCAAAGAAATTTTTACCGTCCGGTCAGGGTTGAAAGTGATAATACTGAATTACCAACAATCAGAATCGTAATAACTTATATCAACAATTAACATTTTCCCATAATTACCTGCTGTTGTTTTAAAAAATAAAATTCTATTTATAAATTCATCATCTCCATGACCAACCTGATACTCAACTGGATTTCCTTCCACTAATTTATTTTCATCATCAGCATCTTTTATGGAAGCCCGGGTATAAATTTCACGCTCAATTTCTTCAGAAAAAATTGCTTTTACAGTTTTATCTTCATTCATGTAAACATTGGTAATCGGATTCGTTGAGTTACCAACATCTCCTTCCCATTCTTGGAAATCCCAGCCAAAAGATGACCTCCTGGCTTCTAAATCAGAAAAAGTGTTTTTTCCTATTTCGTGCTCCCCCGGAAGGGGATTAACATCTCCTTTCCCGGCAAGTTCAATTGTAAGATTATAATGGTTGATTACCTCTTTTTCACGGTTTCCAGACAACCTGAAAATATCATACTCAAGCTGAAAATTAATAAAATAAGAAAACACCATTTTTTCTTTTTCACTTTTTTACCCCTTTAGCTTTTTTAAGTCAGAAAAACTCGCCTGAAATTTAAACTCAGCCCATATATCAACTCCTTCTTTTCATTTTTCATCCCGCTTTATTTGGAAAAAGGAATTAATATCCGTTTGTAATTGGGGTCGCTTTTAAGGTTGGAAAAACTGGCGTTTTTTTATAAAACTTTTGTTATAAATCTTTTTACCTAACAAAGCTTCTTAAAGAGCTCCAGTCCAGACTGTTCCAGAGTCTGCTGAGCAATTGAACCCGGATTTCATTATAAGCACTCCCGGTAGGTGAATAATACCGGGGATGGGTTTCCTCCCACCAATCAACAACAATTAACTGTATTTCCGTTGGAGGAAGGTTGCTGTTGAAATATTTGGGATCAACGGCCACAAGGGCCCTGGCTCCTTCACTATCCGGTGAAACCAGGCCAGAAAAACGAACTGCTTCAAAGGGCATTGCAACAACCTGCCTGTGAGGACCAAAAGGATGCCATTCAGGGAGTTCAAAACCATAAGCCTGGGCGGCTCTTTCTCCGGGGGAAAGGCTGGCAAGTTCGAATTCAAGACCATTAATTGCCCGTCCCGCATAAGCAAGGAAGATAACTCTTTCCAGATCTAATTCTCTTCCCAAGTCCTCCAATCCATCCCAATCCTCGGTCTTAATTAATCCATCCATTTCCTCTATAAAGTCCTGACGAGCAAGGAGAGCCTGCAGAATTTTTTCCTCCATTTCTGCAAACTCTCGCCGCAGTTCTAAAGCCATTTCAAGCTGATCTTCCAATATTTGATCGGCATTTTCAATGGTTGCTTCATAAAAATTCTGGGCAGCATCAGCATCCACAGTTTTATAGTATTCATATAGATCTAAATAATCATCGAACATTTTCTGGTGGCTTTTAATAATTTCTTCTTCGGAAAAAGCCTTCTGGAGTTGTGTCATATAGTTTCTTATTTGGGTAATTTGCTGCTGGGTCAATTCAACTTCTTCTGCTGCTTCGAACCCCAGCTGAACGGTTTCAATTTCCCGCCTGGCGTAATCCTGCAGAGCTCTGATCCACCTTTCCTGACTGACAGGAACCCAAAAGGGGTTGCCATCCCGAGTTAAAACCGAAACCGCTCCCTCATGCCTTCCCAGTTCAAAAGACGGGCGGACCACAGAACGCAAAAATGGTTCAATCTTGGCATCCCAGAGGGGAAACATGCTGTATGAAGGGTATGCTTCTTCATATCCGGGAGGATGGGCACCCCGGGAAAATATATTCCCCCCTGGACTTTGCTCAAAAACCGGAGGAAGAATGTATATTTTTCCTCCTTCATCAGCAAGAATGGGATCTCCCAGGAAACTTTCCGGGTTATTAAACCAGATCGAAACCCGTGCTGTAGCAGGATCTCTGGGATGATATTCTGGAAACCACATCGCCATGGTAATCCTGGATTGAACTGGGCCTCTAACTCCATCAGGTAGTATAAGTCGTGAGCTAATATTGATCCGGGGCACTATTTCAAAACCCCGGGGAGGATCGAGAGGAGGAGCCTTGCGGAAAATATCCAGCACCTCCAACATGTTGGTTTTATAGTTTTCAATCTCCTCTTCACTTAAACCCAGTTCAGGAATACTCAAAAAGTTTAGATCCAACCATCTTCCCTGGGCCTCAATTTTTCCACTTGGAAAAAGCATAAACATTATTACAAAGAAAACTACAAAATACTTTTTATTTTTTTTACTTAGAGCTTCTCCAATAATATTTGGTCTGGACAAAAGCCCATCCCCTTTCTTTTCCTTTAATTTTCAATATGTGACAAAATTTCTTTCCAAATCACTGGGTTATTCGAAATAAATACAACCCCCCAGTTTAAAGATACCACAATATCTTTAAAGCTTTTTAAAGCTAACCTAAAGTTTTTGTAAAGGATCGGACTAGGCGGGAACAATAAAACCAGAGGCCAGAAAATCTGCGGTAAAATCACCTGTCTCTCCTTTTGTTTTACAAAGGTACATTCACTGGAACCGTTAAACTTAAAACTATTTCATCATTTCCCGGCCGTTCTTCAATTAAAATAACCCCCTTGTGCAGCTTGATTATCTTTTCGATTATCATAATCTCCATGTCGAAGAGGTTTTTCATTTCTAATTTTTCCTTTGAATTATTTCCGTTAACCCTTTTAATCCCTCTTATTTCAAAAATAATTTCATCTCCTTTATTTAAAACCCGACAATAAATTTTGTTTTTTAAATTATACGCCCCAACCAGAAGAGGAATAAATAGAAAACTGGCCAGCGCCCTGCTGAACCTTTCCCTGTCCACAAAAAGCAAAGGGAAAGAAGCAGAATTGCAGGCTCTACCATCACAGAAGTAAGAGAATTCAACAGGATTTAACTTGTTATCTGCCCTGGCCTTTTTAAGGCTCTTTTCTATAAGTTCATCCAGGGGGATCGGAGCAATTTGCAATACAGCCCTACCTGCTTCAAACTGGATTATTTCAAAAACGTTCTCGATAAACCTGTTTAACTGGAAGACCTGTTGTTGAACATGAAGGAGAGCAGGGCGAAAATCCTTTTTGCCCTCTTTATTTTTCTCCATTAAGCTCTCCATGGTATTGATAATTTCTTCAAGGGGAACCTGGAGATAGTGAGTAAGATAAGCCAAGAAATGCCCGCCCGAATGGGCGAGTTCGGTTTTTTGGGCTTCCTGAGCTTTTTTCAAGTGATTGGTTACCCCAAAAACCAGGGCAAAAATTGTAATATAGGCAAGGTCCTGCTCGATAAACCATTCCATTCCCCTTAAAGAATCCATGACCCCCATGATAACGAGGCTAACCGAAGCCAGGGCTACACTTAAAGGCCCGATAACTTTACTCCCTTTCAAACTGTTGGTAATTATTACAGGAATGAAAAGCAGTTTCCAGGGACTTGCAGAATAACCTGTGCTGGCGAGGATCAGGAAGATCATTATTACCAAAACAGGCAGATCATAAATAAAACCAATGTTGGAAAATCTCCCACCAGTATCTTCTCTTTTTAAAATTAAAGGAGCAACTCCACTTAGAATAATTGTTCCGATTGAGAAAGAAAATAATATCTGGCTGAAATTTTTAGGATGAAAATCTAAACCCGAAGCAAAAAAAGCAAAAATCACAAAAATAAAAGAAAAAAACTGGGCCAGGGGAATTGGTTTTACAAGAGACTTTCCTCTCCTTCTAAAAAATTCTGCTGTCTTTTCCCTCCTGGCCTTGATAGGAATTGTAAAAAAACAAGTAGTTCCCTCACCTTTTTTGCTTTCTACCCAGATCCTTCCTCCGTGTAATTCAACAATCTCCCGGGCTATGGGTAACCCCAATCCTTTTCCTTTGCTTCTTTCCTGTTCGGAACCCCGATAGAATCTCAAAAAAATTCTGGACACTTCGTCTTCCCTTATCCCTTTCCCGGTATCCCGCACCGAAAAAAACACTTCATTGCCATCTTTTATTCTGGAGCAGGAAACGGTAATGGACCCACCAGGAGATGTGTGAGTTAAAGCATTTAAAATAAGGTTGGCCAGAACCCGATCCAGCAAATAAGGGTCAACTTCAAAATTTAAATCCTCAATAACATCGGTTTTTAATCCCACTTCTTTTTTTTCTGCAATTAATCTATAACTTTTTTCAATTCCTTCCACGTACTCCTGGGATGAAATTTGCTCTTTCTGCAGGGGAATTTTCCCCGTTTCAAGCCGAGCAAGTTCCAGGAGGTTTTGGGCAAATCGTTTTAAGTCCCGGGCTTTTTTAAGGACTAGCTCCAGGTAGTACTGTTTTTTACCCGGATCTAAAATTTTTTCCTGTAATATAACCTCGGTATAACCCTGCACCAGGGTCATTGGCGTTCTCAGGTCATGCGAAATACTGGAAAGTATATTCCTCCTTGTATTTTTGACCTCTTCTTTGAGATTTTGTTCTGAAAAAATAAAAAAGCGAATTAATGTAAAAATTAAAGTCAGGGCGGTAAAACAGAGAAAATCAAGCTGCCAGAACCAATTCTCCCCCTCAATTAATTCCCTGACCCCAAAGAAAAATAGAACCCCACCAGAAAAAAAGATACTTAAAAGCCCAAATATAATTTTTTTCTTCAGGGCGTTTGTTATTACTAAAAGCAAAAAGAAAACTTTCCAGGGACTCTCCACACCTCCTGTAACACTGATAATATAGAAAATTACTGGGACCATAATCATCAGGTCAGCAACATCCATAGGTGTGAGAGAAAAGTTCCGGGGAAGAAAATATTTTTTGGTCAGATACAGGCTGAATAAAATACAGCCTGTTAAGAGTAAAGGTAAAAAACGGTTAAAAACCGGCCAGGAAATCAAGGAAACAGTTACTGCAATTAAAATAAAGGCATTAAAAAGTTGTCCCAGAGGAACAATTTTTAAGGCCCTTTCCCAGTCAGAATCTTCATTTTTTTCAACATCCGCAAACCAGTTCCCCGCTGGTGAACTTTTAAGCCAGCTTTGCCCAATTATCGCAAGGATCAGCCCCAATAGATTCGGAGGTGAAGCATGAAGGACTCGAATAAACCAGGAAGGGTTAAATTGCAGAAAGAGAGTAAATGAAAATTCGATCAGAGTCATAATGGCCAACCCCGAAAGAGCTGCACCAGTGGAAATAAACCAGCCGAATTTCTGTGTTAGGTTAATTAGAACTACCAAAAGTAAAATTGTTAGATAAACCTTGGACCCATTGGATAAGTTCAAAAGCCAGATCGGGGACATTATTATTGCCGAAATCAGGCCAAGAAAGAAAAGTTTTTTTACTGGAACATATTTTCCCATGACAAAAAGTCCGGCTCCGCATATGGCCGCGCCGGAAACAGTCAGCATATAAAAAATCAAAAAATAATAAGTTAAAAAATCCAATCCGATCCCTCCCCGAAGAAGGGTTTTTTTCTAAAGTTTTTCCGGTTCAGGGGAAGGAACATTAAACTTATAGCCCACTCCCCTTACAGTCAGAATATATGTAGGTCTGGTTGGATCGGATTCAATTTTTTTTCGTAAATTACTGATATGAACTGCAACTGTTCGGGGGTCACACAGTTCTTCATTACCCCAGACAAGTTCGTAAAGGTGGTCGGGGTTAAAAACCCGATTGGGATTTTTGGCCAAGATGGTTAAAATCTGAAATTCGATTGCCGAAAGGGGAACCTTGGCCTCATTTTTTCGGATTTCATGGCTTCCTATATCAATTTCCAGCCCGGGAAATCTTAAAATCTGGTTGTGTTTACTTATGGCATCAAGAAGTCGGTTCCTCCTGAGATGGGCTTTTACCCGGGCAGTCAGTTCACCGGGACTGAAGGGTTTGGTGATATAGTCATCTCCCCCAACCCGTAATCCCACAATCTTATCAACATCCTCGCTTTTGCAACTCAAAAACAAAATGGGGACACTGGTGAAATTACGGAGTTCCTGGCAAACCTCAATCCCATCCATATCCGGAAGGTAAATATCAAGAATAATCAGGTCAGGTTTTTCTTCTCTGGCACTCTGTAAACCCTTCCGGCCGTCTTCAGCAATTAAGGGCTGGTAACGTTCATTCTCCAGACACAAAGAGACCATTTCACAGATTTCTCTTTCATCATCAATTATCAAAATTTTCTCTCCTGCCAGGATAATCACCCCATTCTGTATAAAGATAAGCAACGGCCGGATTTTTTCTGGTATCTTTCTATCAATCCAGAAAACAAAAATTTACAGGATTTCCAGTGGGAAATCCTTAAAATTAATAAATTCATTCTAATTAAGAGTTATATTAACCTGTTTCGCTTTAAAGTGTAAAACACCTTCATTCCCCACCAAAACAGGAAAAAACCTGTTTATTTTACTTCTGAACAACCTGGTATATGGGCGTTTGGAATGTAAAACAGAGCAGTTCATTTAACGGTATTTCCAGGAAGTTTATTTATTTCTACCTGGAAAAAACAAATTAAAAAAGGCCCGACAGGGCCCTTTCATTTTTTAGCTTTTTAATTTCTCTCTCTTTTTTCCGGTTTTGTCTTTTTAATTCTTGTCCATGTGAACATCCATTTGGGGATAGGGAATAGAAATCTTCTCCTGGTCGAACCTTTTTTTGACCATCTCAATCACGTCAAAGTAAACATTCCAGAAATCCTCGGCCATTGCCCAGACCCTAACCGTGAAAATAACTGCACTATCAGCATGTTCGGACATACGGACAAATGGTGGAGGTTCTTTCAGGATTTTTTCATGGGATTCTACAACATCCTTTAACACTGAAATTACCCTGTCAGTATCTTCTTCATACCCCACTCCGAATTTGAAATCAGCCCTTCTTCTGTCTTTTGCTGAAAAATTAACTATGCTGGAATTGGAGAGATTCCCGTTGGGTATGTATATCAATTTATTGTCGGGAGTTGTTAGTTCAGTGTGGAGAATCTGGATGGACTGCACTGTTCCCATAAAACCTACTGCTTCAACAAAATCCCCAACTTTAAAGGGACGAAGGGTTAGCAGTAAAACCCCCCCAGCAAAGTTTGCAAGGGAACCCTGAAAAGCCAGGCCAATAGCAAAACCAGCCGCTGCGATTACTGCTACAAACGAGGTAGTATCGATCCCCAGAACCCGGATAATGGAAATTGCCAGGAGAATTTTTAGGACAGTTGTTACCAGGGAAATAATAAAGGGTTTTAGGGTTTTATCCATACCGGTTTTCTCTAAATATTTTCTTGCTCGTTCCCCAATCCACCTGATAATCATTAAACCAAAAAACAGGGCAACAATCGCCAGAGCTATGCTCCTGATTACAGGTAAAGCAATCTCTAAAAAATTATCCATTTTTATTTTCCTCCTTATCTTTAATTTAAATTTTTAGTAATAAATCACGGGAGTTCAATTTAAAATTCCCGAACTGAAAAATTAGACCGGGGGTTTTTAAACACTTCTATTTTTTGCAAATTTTACCTTCCCTAACAAAGGAAGGGTGAAAATTCCCCTCTTTAAGGAGCTTAAAAACCAAACCGCCCCAGGTTTTTAAGACCTGGAGCGTTTTAAAAAAGTCTTACCCTGAAAAAATTATTTAAAAACTATTAAAAATCTCCACAATTAAATCTTTTTCCGGGTGCTTATAAAAAGTTCCATATTCAAGACCAGTTAGCATTATATATCCATTAATAACCACCGGGATTTCCATCCCACCCATCTCTTCGAAGACAAACTTACCCGTCTCCCTTGCCTCATAGAGATATTCAAGAGTTTTCTCATCAGCTGTTTCCGGATCAAAAAGATAAACTTCAATTTCATCACCTTCAACCATCAGGCCAAATCCGGCCACAGCACCAAGCATCCCATAAGCTTTCATCGTTCTTTCCCCTATTTCCAGGCCGTGTTCAGCCCAATACTCTACCAGTTCATCCAGAATCGTTGCTTCAGTTTTTCTTTTTTCTTCCAGGTCTACTTCGGCAAAGGAAACAATTTCATAATTAATTAGTTCGGCATAAAGGGAACCCCCTTCAAATTCAGTTCCCGGGACAAAATTGCTTGCCCTTCCCATAATGGGAAGAGGTAGAGTAGGATTAATACAGACTTCAAAAACAAAATCCAAATCCACATCTTCTTCGGCCCTGATTACAAAGCCATCAAAACCCCCATATGTTGCTTCTCCTACCACTCCTATAAACAGGTCTTCATCCTCCCAGTCATCCCAATCTTCATCTTCTTCCCAGACCCAATCCAGGGATAGTTCTGCATCCTGGAGGGGTGTTTCAACCCAGGGCTGTAGAAAGGTATGCATCATTAACTGCATAGCCAGTTCAGGTATTTCCCACATCATGCTAACCAAAAGATTAACGTATAAATCCTCAATGTCGTTCCTATCACCTTCTGCATAAACCTCAAAATATTCCCCGTCAAATTCAAGTTGTAGATTAATTTCAATCATTTCTCCGCCAGCAGGATAAACGAAAATACTAACCTCACCCAGAGTTTCAACTCCGTCCTTTTCTGCCCTAATTAAATAGGTAAAGCTCTGGCCAGGCTCAAAAAATAACGATTTCCAGCCCTCACCAGCGTGAACTTCATTGGCCAAAACGGGGAAAAAAATAAAACAAAAAACAAGAACACACAAGAAAGAAAATCGAATCCAACTTTTTTTCTTCTTCATTTGTTGTTCCCCCTTCAAGTTGCAGATTTTATGAGTAATCGACGCTTAAGCAGGAAAATCTTTGTTCAAAATATTCATCAGGAAATAATTCAGCAAATGTGAACCCCACTAACAGAGGATAATTTGTTTATTAAAAACTTGATTTTTTGCCCTGCTTGCTAACTCCAAAATAGCATATTTGTTTAAAAGTTCTTTAAAGGAAAGATAAAGTTTTTATAAACTCCCGGGTCAAAGACTCATAAAAGAAAATCCCGAACTGTTATGCCAGACCTTTCCTTAATTATTCCAGAAAAAAACCCTTCCAAAGAAGGGTTTTAGTTAATTAAGTAGTTCAAAATTTTTTTCATAAGAATTTCTTCTAGCTCTTGCCTTTTCTAATTTCCGAAAGGTCTTCCCCGATTCTAAAAATGACTATAATAATTTCCAGATAAACACGGGCCCCAATGACCCACAATAAAAACACAAGCGGACCCACAATAATTAAATTAAATAAACCAGTTCCAGCACCTCGGGTAAACCCAGCGATGATAATTCCCAGCGAAGCAATCACGGCCCCAATGACAAACAAAATGTAGAGAATTTTAATTACCCTGGTTGTAATAAAGGATGAGAACGAGAAATCAAATAAGGACTTGAAAAACCCTTCCACTTTTTTTACTTCTTCCATCTTTTAACCTCCTTTCAAAGTCTCTATTCCCTTTATTTCTACTTAAAGGTGCTCTTTACCTTTAAATCAATAAAAAGGAAATTTAAATCCTATCTTTTACCCAAAAAGAAAACCCACCTTTTCATAAATCAAAATTTACCTCTTGAAGAACTTCAGCAAAATTCCCAACAAGTTCAGGATCAAATTGTGTCCCGGCACACCTTTTTAACTCTAAAGTTGCTTCTTCCCGGGACATTTTCTTTTTATAAGGCCTGCCGGTAGTCATGACATCAAAGGCGTCAACCATTGAAATTATCCGGGAAAGCAGGGGAATTTCTTCTCCAGCAATGCCAGAAGGATAACCCGAACCATCCCACCACTCGTGGTGGTACAGAATCAGGGATGCTATGTGCATGAATTCTTCGGTAGCAGAAGCAATCCTGAAACCGGTCACCGGGTGTTGTTTGATTTTTTTCCACTCTTTTGGGGTTAGCGGTCCGGGCTTTTCCAGGATTTCCTCGGATATTATTGTCTTGCCCAGATCGTGTAAAATTGCCAGGAGTGATAGTCGGTCCAAATCAGATTGGGAGAGTCCCATTTTTCCCCCGATTACGTAGGCCATTTTTTGCATGCGAAGGGCATGGCCTTCGGTTTCACTGCTTTTCTCGGCAAGGGTCTTTAAAAGTGCCTTGAGGATATGGCTTTTTACACTGCGATTTTCCAATAGTTTATTCTCCAGCATCCTGTTTTCAGCTTTTTGGAAAAGACTATGTATTCCTTCTCCCGGTTTTTCCTTAACTGCAACTCCCAGGGAAAGAGAAATTGGAAATTCTTCATTTTCTGTAGCCAGGCAGTTCATTTTAATTCGGGAGCAAAGGTTGGCCACCTGATCTTCTCTTGTCTTGGGCAGCAGTATGACAAATTCATCTCCACCCCAGCGAGAAATAATATCCTCCCGGCGACAGCTTTTTTGTAGAATTTCAGCTGCTTTTTTCAGGGCAAGATCTCCCTTGCGAAATCCGAAGGAGTCATTAATCAATTTAAGCCCGTTTAAATCAGCAATTAAAAGACAGGTTGGCATCTGCCTTTTTACATCCAGCCTTTTATACTCCTCTTCCAGGAAAGCCCTGTTATAAAGGTTGGTAAGTGTATCATGGAAACTCAGGTATTTCATCCTTCTCCCCTGGTTTTTGCTCTCTGTAATATCCCGGAAAAAAAGGAAACGTCCCTCTGAGAAGCTTCTCTCCCCGGGGGCCAGGGTTAGCTTCAGAATTCGCTCTTTCCCTGTTTTAGTTATTATCTTATATTCAAGCTCTTTTCGCCCCAGGAGGGAATTTTCTATGGATGCATTGATTTTATTCTGTACTAAAGTAAATTTAAAAAATCCCTCAAGGTTTTCACCAATTAAATCATCTTTTTTCTCCTCCAGGATATTTCCTGCGGCCTGGTTGGCAAAAATTATATTTCCTTCCTCATCAAATTCCAAAACACCATCACTTATAGAGTTGACGGTTTCCTGATAATCCTTCTGTCTTTTTTTTAGGCTTTTTTTGAGTTCCTTTCTTTTTCTGGTCTGTTCTTTTAATTTTTTATCCAAACAAATCATTTCCAGGTTTTTCTCAAAGAAATCCTTAAATTGAGCAAGGCCTTTTTCTGTTTTTTCGCCCTGTCCATTTTCTCCCGAAGAAAAAACGCTCAAAGATCCAAAAATTTCACCATCAGGCCAGTGGACGGGGAAACCCAGGGCAGATTTTAAAACCATTTCTTGCCCTTTTTCAGTTTCCAATTTAACCGGTCGGGCAGAAAAAGAGATTTTTAACGGTTCCCCTTCATCCATTATCTTTTGACCTAGGTGGAGGGGGTTATTTTCTGGATCAGAATTGCTTTTTATATCTTTTACGGAGATATTGCTTGCAACAATTTTACCCCGATTCTTATTCGCCTCCATGATTAATACCAGGGAAACATTTAGAAAAAAAGCAATATTTTGAACGGCTTCCTGCCATTCTGCAAAAACCTTTCCAGGTATTTTTTTATCCT
>SKTZ01000074.1 GCA_007122335.1 Bacillota bacterium | reverse complement strand
TTCACTCTGGGTAAATTGAATAGCGCTCTGAAACCTGGAACCCAGCAGGTCAATTTTTAAAAGCCCCAGCGCCTCAATTCCATGCATATCAAGCTGGGTAATTATTTCACCGTCACGGGAATACTGCAGGGCGGTATAATTGGTCAACCCTTCAGGAGCTAAAACCACGCCCGAGGAATGCTGGGTAAGATGCCTGATACGTCCCAGCAAAGAACCGGCCAATCCCAATACTTCCTTTATTCTATGATCATTACGAGCCAGAGCATTGGATTGTGTGGCAAGTTCTATTGACTGGCCAAGGGGAAGATAAGAACTCCTGACAAGGCTGCTGTAATAAGAAGCCTCTTCTTCGTCTAGTCCCAGGGCTTTGGCCGCATCGTGGACGGCGGCCCTACCCGCAAAAGTTGAAAATGCTCCAATATGAGCGATCTTTCCCTCCCCATATTTTTTATATAAATATTCCAGGACTTTTTTCCGCCCGGTGTGACTTATATCCAGATCAATATCAGGGCTGGAAGTTCTTTCAGGGTTCAAGAACCTTTCAAAGTAAAGGTTGTTGGCGACAGGGTCAACTGTTCCCATACCCAAAAGATAACCAACGTAACTTCCTACTGCAGAACCCCTTGCAGTAACAGGAATATTTTGCTTCAGGCAAAATGAAACAATGTCATGGACGATTAAAAAGTAACCCGCAAAACCAGTACGCTTGATGATATCAAGTTCCCGCTGTAATCTTTCTTCGTAATCCTTCTTTGTTGAAGTGTGATAGGAGTGAACCAGTTTTTCCAGGGCTGCTTCGGGAGTTAAATCCTCTGGAAGATCCAGGGAGGGGAGGTGTAAATCATATAGATCCAGTGAAACGTTACATCTATCTGCAATTTCCTCTGTGTTACGCAAAATTTCAGGGTGATTTTTAAATTTTTCTTTCATTTCCTTTGCTTGCAGGAGATACTGTCCCCTGTCATGACGGGGGTAAGAGCCTCGGGATATTTTTTGTAAAACAAGAAACTGTTCGTGTTCTTTTTCCTCTTCCCGCTGCACATAGTGCACATTATTGGTCCCAGCAAGGGACAGCCCGCTTTCCTCACTTAGTCGGACTAGCCGTTTTTTCAACATCGGGGGGAAACTCGCCGAAATTTCCAGGTAAAAATTTCGCTGTCCGAAAAGGTTCCGATAGGCCCGGGCTCTATTTTGAGCAACCCTGTTAAGCCCTTTTTGCAGCAGGTAAGGAATTTCACCGCGCCTGCATCCGCTTAAAGCTATGAGGCCAGGGCTTTTTTCCCGGAGTTCATCCCACTTTACATGGAAGTTTTCTTCATTCCGCATTAGAGACCGGGTAACAAGTTCCATCAGGTGCACATAACCCTGGTTGTTTTTAGCCAGGAGAACCAGGTGAAAGCATTCTGGAGGCTCCAGCGCTATCTCAACGCCAAATATTGGCTTAATACCTGCGCCAATTGCCAGTTGATAAAAAGACACTGCACCACTCATATTGAAATGGTCAGTAAGGGCCAAAGCCTTAATCCCTCCAGCTTTGGCCACTTTTATCAGCTCTTCCAGGCGGCAGTAACCATCCAGAAAACTAAATTCGCTGTGAACATGCAGATGACAGACCTCCATTTTCATCACCAATTATATTCTACCATACATTTGTTCCTAGAACAATTGTTCGTATTATTTTTTTTATCCAACAAGTATAAAAAATAAAACCACCGGGGAAAACCTCCCGGTGGTTGTTCTAAAAAATTTATAGGGAAAAACTCATGCCAACCCTTATACCCAGGGGATTGGGCCTAGGTTCTTCAGCAGGAACAGCAAAGAAAATCGAGTATGTAGCCTCTGCGTTGAGCCGGAAACCTTCTACCCTGAAATTAACACCGCCTAAAAGGTCAATACTTGGTCCGACAAAAGTGCTATAGCTAACTCCTGCCCCAACGAAGGGATCAAATTCCTCGGTCAGTTTAAAATTATAAATCCCGTCAAAAGAAGCTCTAATGTAGCGCTGCATAGCGACCCCCAGGGAAGCCCTGGCTGTAAAGTTATCGGTCAGGTGAGCCCTGGCAGTTGCCCCAATCCAGACCTGCCCGGCCCAATAGGAAACATTTCCCTGGACCGAAAAATTCTGCGCCATTATTTCAGGGCTGAGGAAAGATAACAAAAACAGAACCAAAAAAAATATTAATAATTTCTTCAGAACAAAAACCTCCTTCCCCAATTGATTTGTTTTAATTATTCTCCATATCTTCCTTTTTACCTTTTAGCCCGCTAAAAACAGTCGCAAAAAACCCCGTTTTACTTAAATTAAAACGGGGTAGGGCTATCATATATTTATTCCATTTCTGTTCTGGCAAATCGGAAACCCAGGCGGAAAATTTTCTCGTGGGGAGGCCGGTATAAACGGTTCCCTACCCGACAATCATTTGCACCAAAAATCCAGCTTCCACCCCGCATTACCCGGAGATGACCAAAATCTGCGCCAATTGGGTTAACTTTTTCACCGACTGTATACTCGCCGTACCAGTCATGACACCACTCCCAGACGTTTCCGCTCATATCATATATACCCAGTTCATTGGGCTTTTTCTGGCCAACCGGTTGGGTTGATTTTCCCTGGATTTTTGCAGCCCCGTGGCTGGAATAATCAACAGTTAGCGGGGTCCCAGTAAAAATCATTTCGTCACCCGAGTTTTCAAAGTACCAGGCGACCTCGTCAATATCGTCACTGCCAGAAAATAAAAATCTCGGTGGAATGGGTACAGCTTCGTGCCCTCCTGATGCTGCATATTCCCATTCAGCCTCAGTGGGTAACCGGTATCCATCTACCCTGGTGATATCAGTAGTTACATTTCCATTAAAGTCTAATAATTCTCCCGCTTCGTTATATGCCGGTTGAAAATTTTCTTTTTCGCTCAGCCAGTTACAATAGGCAATTGCATCCCGCCAGGTAACATTTACCACCGGTCTTTCCTCCCTACCCCAACCCTGGTCATTAGCAGGAGGTTTTCCTGATTCTTCACAAAATATATCGTATTCTGCAAAGGTAACTTCATATTTCCCAATCCAGAAATTATAATTTAAAATAACCTGGTGAACAGGCCTGGTTCCTTCCCACAATTCTCCGGACTCGTCTCCCATCTGGAAACTTCCGGCCTTAACCAGAACCATTTCGGGTTGGGTAAAGATTTCTGCTTTTCCGTTTAAAATATTAACGGAAACAACGCCAAGAACCAGCAAAATACTAGTGAGTTTAATAATTTTCTGAAACCAAATTTTTTCTATTTAAAACCCTCCTCGCCTGAAGAAAACGTTTTCCAATAAAAAAATATTATCACCTGCCTGCCTATAAAGCAATATTTTATTTTCCTTGCAAAATCATTTATTTCTGAAAATTATTGTTATTAAGCTTTGGAAAATTGCGCAAAAAATAAAGCGGGTTTTAAACCCGCTAAAAAACAAACCATTTGGAGCGGACAACGGGGGTCGAACCCGCGACCTTCGGCTTGGGAAGCCGACGCTCTACCGACTGAGCTATGTCCGCGCCCTTTTTCTTTTTCAACAAAATTTTACCACACAGGTTGTTTTTATGCAATAGGGTTAACCTTTTTTGCTCCTCAGAATTGCTGTTAAAACCCAACCCAGCAAGAGAATGATGATAACCCAGGGTAAAACAGTAGCACCAAAAATAATCATAGTTTTAAGACTATCTAAAAGACTATTAAGGGCCTCTTTAAACGTGGAAATTACTGCTGAAGGAGTGTGGGTTTCTCTGGCAATAAGGGTTATGGTGGCAAGGGAAACCTGGTCCCTTAAATACCTCATTCTTCCTTCCATGCTCTCGATGTCTCCCCGGATTCTTTCCAACTCTCTCTCTACTTTGAGGACCTCTTCAACAGTTGTTGCCATCTCCAGAATTTCCAGGTAGCGCACTTCCTGGCTAATTTTATTATTTAACCGAGCTTCCAAGTCATAATACTGTTCGGTGACATCCTGGCCCCGGGTGGATTGATCAATTATTCGCCCCAGTCCCTGTAATTCGGAAATAGTATTATCAAAGGTTTCTGCTGGAACTCGTAAGACCAGGCGAAGGTTTCTCTGGGCTCCATCAAACTGATCCCAGAACCTTGATTCGCTGATATAGCCTCCTCTTTCTTCTACCATTCTGGTAACAGAATCAAATGTTTCGTCAACATTTTCCACGTCAATTTCCATCTGCCCTGTATATATTATTTTCTGTTCAAACTCAGCGGTCTGATTATCCATCATTGCTTCAGGCTGCACGGAAACTGATCTCATCAATGACGGCCCGTACTTATCCTCAAAAGTTACATCCCCCGCCCTAAAGCTAAAAATACTCAATCCAACTGCATAGAGCGCAAAAGAAACTACCAGAACCACTAAAACTCCAATAATTATTTTTTTTCTATCCATCCTGAGCTCGCCCCACTTCCTATTTTTTTATCCTTTACTTAATTCTTCATGGAAGAATTTTCTCCTTTTATCATTTGCTGCAAAAAACCAAACCAAATCTACCGTTATTACTCATGTCTTTTTTAGTTAGATTAATTTAAAACAACAGGAAATTAATTAATCGTTCTGGTATTCTTCCTTTATTTCCTCAGGGTCGACGTGGATAAGGACATCCTGAATCCGTTCATCTTCATCAAGTAATTCCTGTTTAACTCGAGCTGCAATTTCATGGGCTGAATAGGCACTCAGTCCCTTTTTTACTATAAGCTGCAGGTCTACAAAATAATATGGACCATTGGTTCGTAGGCGAAGATTTTCCACTCCTATTACATCTCTACTCTTCCTGGCTATTTCTTCCAACCTATCCTGAAGATCAAGGTCGGGC
>SKTZ01000148.1 GCA_007122335.1 Bacillota bacterium | reverse complement strand
TGGTACAATCAGGTGGAACGGAAAAGCAAATCCTAGATAATCTACAGGACTTAACTCCACCATATTTCCTACTTGCCGGGGATAAATTCAATGCACTGCCCGCAGCCATGGAGGTTTTATCATTTCTCAGATGCAACGGAGTCGATGCAGAAATAATTCATGGTTCCCCGGAATATATTGCCCGGCGTTTGGATAAAATTTCCGTGGCCACAAAAGCTCTTTTAGAACTATCCCGCTGGCGGTTGGGGGTTGTGGGCGAACCCTCGGACTGGCTAATAGCAAGTTCCATGAACCCTGATGGGGTAAAAAGGGATTGGGGTATTGAAATAGTAAAGATTAAAATGGAAGAACTGGAAAATTTAATCGACCGGGTACCAACTCCCCCCTCTGAGCTGGACCTTAAATGTTTTACTTCCAAAGACAGGGAAGGGGCCCTGAAAATTTACGGTGCCCTGGAAGAACTTCTTAGCAGGTATGAACTGCAGGGACTTACACTGCGCTGTTTTGACCTGCTCGGTTCGAGGAATAATACCGGGTGTTTGGGGTTAAGTCTGCTCAATGACCGGGGTTTTGTAGGGGGGTGTGAGGGAGATGTTCCAGCCTTAATTTCCATGGCCCTCCTCCAGGTGTTAACGGGTAAATCATCATTTATGGCCAATCCAGCGCGGGTTGATAAAGAAAGCAATGAAATAATCCTGGCTCACTGCACGGTTCCCTTGGGATTAACCTCGGATTATTCGCTCCATACCCACTTTGAATCCGGCCTGGGAATCGGTTTGCGGGGAAAAATCCCCCCCGGTCCCTGCACTGTGTTTAAACTGGGGGCAGATGGCAGGCAATATTTCCTGTCCCGTGGTGAGATACTAGAAAACCTGGAAAGAGGGGATTTGTGCAGGACACAGGTCCGAGTAAAAATGGAAAAACCTGTTTCCTATTTCCTCTCCAATCCCCTGGGAAATCATCACCTGCTGGTTCCGGGAGATTATGGAGAAGAAATCGAGGAGGTTTTTCGGCTTGTGGGTTTAAGGCAAAATCCTGATTTTTAAAGAGGATTAATGGGATTTTTGAGGAAAGTTGAAACAAAGGAGGGATTGCATGGACTTCCAAGAACTTGTAGAACGCCGAAGAGCTTACCGGGCCCTGAAACCAGTTGAAATAACAGAAGAAACTGTAAAAGAAATGGCTGAAACGGCGAGAAAGTCACCTTCCTGTTTTAACAACCAACCCTGGAGATATGTTTTTGTTTTTGGGGAAAAGCCCCTGGCAGAAGTAAAAAAGGCTCTGGCAAAGGGCAACGCCTGGGCCCAGAAAGCTTCAATGATAATTGGTGTTTTCAGTAAAAAGGAACTGGATTGTGATATCAAGGGCAGAGAATATTTCCTTTTTGATACGGGAATGGCCACTGCTTTTTTACAGCTCAAGGCTACCGAAATGGGCCTGGTTGCTCACCCCATTGCCGGGTTTAATGAAGAAAAGGCCAAAGAAGCAATGGGAATAGACCCGGAAATGCGGCTGATTACACTGGTTATTGTCGGTAAACATGCTGAAAAGCCCGAGGACTACCTGGAAGGAAAACAGCTGGAAACTGAAAATAAAAGACCCCCCCGCAAGGAGTGGGATGAATTTTCTTTCATTGACCGGGTCCCAAGTTGAGAGTCATTCTTGCAATAAAGATGGGTTTCTGTTAAAATACAGTTAGATTTCAATCCCCGTAGGTGTTTCCCTGCGGGGAATTGTATGATAATATAAAATTGAAAGGATTAGGAGGTTGGGCATGAAAGTAGAAATGGAAAAACTGGAGGGTAACCAGATCCGTCTGGATATAGAAGTGGAAAAGGAAAAAGTAGATGATGCCCTGGAAAAGGCTTACCGTAAAGTAGTCCGGGAGGTTAAAATTCCCGGGTTCCGCAAGGGGAAAGTACCCCGCAAGGTTTTAGAAGCAAGACTTGGCGAAGAAGTTCTCTACCAGGATGCTATTGAAATCCTTGTTCCTCCGGTTTTAGGTGAAGCTCTGCAGGAAAAGGAAATTGAACCCATTGATCAACCTACTCTCGAGGATATTCACTTCCAGAAAGGGGAACCTGCCAAACTGCAGGTCCTGGTTGAAGTTGAACCAGAGGTTGGACTGGGTAAATATACCGGCCTGGAAGTTGAAAAACAGGAAGTTTCTATTGAACAAAAGGATGTTGACGAGGTTTTGGAACAGTACCGGGAACAGCAGGCTGCTCTGGTCAGCAGTGACCGGGAAGAAGTCCGGGACGGCGATTTTGTCGTCATTGACTTTGAAGGTTTTCTTGATGGGGAACCCTTCGAAGGAGGTAAAGGTGAAGATTATACCCTGGGTATTGGAACCAAAACCTTTATTCCCGGGTTTGAAGAACAGCTGGTGGGAGCAAAGGTTGGTGAAGAAAAAGAAATTCAGGTCACTTTTCCCGAAGATTATCAGGAAGAATCCCTGGCCGGGAAAGAAGTTACCTTTAAAGTCCAGGTAAAGGAAATAAAAGAAAGAGAATTGCCTCCTCTGGATGATGAACTGGCTCAAACCGTTGGAGAATACGAAAACCTGGAAGAGCTGAAAAAGGAAATCGAGGAAAACATGCGCCAGAGGGCTGTCAATGAAACCCAGGCCAGGTTTGAAAATGAGGTCCTGGAGGCAATTGCCCAGGACGTAAAAGTAGATATCCCTGAAAAACTTGTTGAACAGCGGATGGACGATATGTTCAAGGAAGCTGATGCCAATATTCAGCAGAAGGGAATTAAACTCGAAGATTATTTAAAGATGACCGGTGTAAGTAAAGAGGACTGGATGGAAGAAAACCGTCCTTACGCGGAAAAACAGGTTCGAAACCGGTTAATTATTGATGCAATAGCGGAAAAAGAAGGTTTTAATGTTAGTGATGAGGAAATAGAAGATAAAATGGATGAAATTGTAGGAGAAAGCGAACATGACCCTGCACAGTTCAAAACCATTTTGAAAGCTCAGGGTTATGATAAAATGCTGGAAAAAGACATGCTGCGGGAAAAAGTTCTCAATTTTCTCTGGGAAAAGAATAAAAAACAAACCGAAGGGGAAAAAGAAGAGGACAGGGAATAATTAAATTAAGGAGTGATCCGCGAATGGCTTTAGTACCCATTGTAGTGGAACAGACCAGCCGGGGGGAAAGATCCTACGATATTTACTCCCGCCTGTTAAAGGATAGGATTGTCTTTTTAGGACAGGAAGTTAACGATGTTACAGCCAACCTGGTAATTGCGCAAATGCTCTTTTTGGAAGCAGATGATCCGGAAAAGGATATTATGTTCTATATCAACAGTCCCGGTGGCTCAATTTACTCGGGAATGGCCATTTATGACACAATGCAGTATATTAAACCTGATGTCTCTACTCTCTGTGTTGGAATGGCTGCCAGCATGGGGGCCCTTCTTTTAGCTGCTGGGGCAAAAGGAAAGCGCTATGCCCTTCCTTTTTCCCGGATTATGATCCACCAGCCCACTGGAGGAACCCGCGGCCAGGCCACTGACATTGAAATTCACGCCAGAGAAATTATCAGACTGAGAGAACAGCTGAATGAAGTCCTTGCCCATCACACCAAGCAACCTTTAGAGAAAATTTCCAAAGATGTTGAACGAGATTTCTTCATGTCTTCCCAGGAGGCACTTGATTACGGCGTTATTGACAAGGTGATCCGCCGGCAGGATGAGCGTGGGTAGACTTTTAAAGAGGTGATTTTAAATGTTTAAGTACGGAGACGAGAAGGGACAACTGAAATGTTCTTTCTGCGGTAAAATGCAGGAACAGGTAAAAAAACTTGTGGCCGGACCAGGAGTATATATTTGCGATGAATGTATTGAGCTCTGCAATGAAATTATTGAAGAAGAACTGGCCGACGAGTTTGATTTTAGTTATAAAAAAGTTCCCAAACCCCAGGAAATAAACGAGATCCTTGACCAGTATGTAATAGGCCAGGAGCAGGCAAAAAAGTCCCTAGCCGTCGCCGTTTATAATCATTATAAACGGGTTAACAGTGGAATGAAAGTTGACGAAGTTGAGCTGCAGAAAAGCAATATTTTGATGGTTGGTCCAACCGGTTGCGGCAAGACCTTACTCGCTCAGACTCTGGCCCGGATATTGGATGTGCCTTTTGCTCTGGCTGATGCCACATCACTGACTGAAGCGGGTTACGTGGGAGAAGATGTTGAAAACATTCTGCTCAAACTAATCCAGGCTGCTGATTACGATGTGGAAAAAGCCGAAAAAGGGATCATCTACATCGACGAGATTGATAAAATCGCTCGTAAATCAGAAAATCCCTCGATAACAAGGGATGTATCCGGCGAAGGTGTCCAGCAGGCTCTTTTGAAGATTCTGGAGGGCACGGTTGCTTCAGTTCCACCTCAGGGAGGAAGGAAGCATCCCCACCAGGAGTTTATCCAGCTGGATACCACCAACATTCTGTTTATCTGCGGTGGGGCTTTTGATGGTTTGGATAAAATTATAAAGAACCGGATTGGCAGCAAGGTTATGGGATTTGGAGCGGACATCAAAAAATCCCAGGATAAAGCCGTGGGGGAAGTTTTACGGGAAGTCCTGCCCCAGGACCTGCTCAATTACGGTTTAATACCCGAGTTTATCGGGCGACTTCCGGTTGTGGTAACTCTCGATGCTCTGGCCCAGGAAGATCTGGTCCGAATTTTAACCGAACCCCGCAACGCGCTGATAAAGCAGTATATCAAGTTTTTCGAACTCGATGATGTTGAGCTTGAGTTTACCGAGGAAGCACTGCAGGAAATTGCAAAACTGGCAATTAAAAGGAACATTGGGGCCCGGGGACTTCGGTCTATTGTTGAGAAGGCCATCCTGGATATCATGTATGATATTCCTTCCCAGGAAGATGTCCAGAAGGTCGTAGTTACAGGCGATGTAATCAGCAAAAACGCCAAGCCGGAAATCGAGAAAATTTGCCGAAAAAGCGAAACTGCATAGAGAAAAAGCCCTGGCGGTTAAACCGGCAGGGCTTAATTTTTAACCCTGAAATCTTTTGCTGTTCTTGAATTTTTTTAGAATTCATCCTCTTCACTGGCTGGTTCTCCGTCCGGGTAATTAGGCTGGAAAAGACCCCGCCGGACCCGGTAGTTGTAAATTCCAAGTCCGATGTGTAGGGCAAACAGGATGAAATTCCAGATCAAAAGGTAGCTGCCGAATCTTTCCCAAGTAAGCTGGCGAGGAGCTTCTTCCGCCGAGGGGGAGAGGTGCTGAAGATCAAGGGAAACAAATTCGATTCCCCTGGCCAGGAGGAAATCCACAACCTCTTCTGCAGGAAGCGCCAGGGTATTGTCACCGCTGGAAAGAGTGTTTACACCGATTACCCTGCCATCTTCTGTGAAAAGTGGGCTTCCGCTGATCCCCGGAAATGATTTCATTTTAACCTGGAGGTAAGTAATGCCCTGCCGGGTTACTCTACCCTCAAGAATTCCGCTGTTTTCATATTGTTCTATTCCCAGGGGAGAACCAATGCTGTAAACCAGATCTCCTGTTGGAAGTTCACCCGTTGTATCCAGGGGAAGAGCGGGAGTATTTATGGCGTCTATCCGATACAGAGCCAGATCCAGATTCCGGTCGGTGTAATAAAGGAGACCTGATAATTTCTGGCCGGTTGCAGTGTGAATGTCAACCTGAGCCTGCCCCCGGGTTACATGTTCATTAGTCAGGAGAAATCCCCGGGAGTTTATGAAAAACCCAGTTCCCTGCCCCTGTCTGCTTTCCACTGTAACCACAGATTGATTGGGGTTAATGGCATAAGCAGGTAATGAAAAAAGAAGAAACAAGATTAAAAGGATTGAAACCAAGGTGAGCCCCCCTTGAAGAAATAATATGCAGGATTTATCCAAGCACAGAAGAATAACATAATGGTAAGTCGAAAAGGAGGTGGAGTTTTTGTCGGCACAAAAAGAAACCGAACAAGAGCAGAAACAGATTGGAGAAATTGAAAAAATGCCCCTGCTCCCCCTAAGAGGAGTTGTGGTATTCCCCAATATGGTTATCCCCCTGATGGTGGGCCGGACCAAGTCGATGGCGGCCCTGGAAAAAGCTATGGTTGAAAACAGGCTGATAATGCTTGCAGCCCAGAAAAATGAAGAAATTGATGAGCCCGAACCAGAGCATATTTATAATTTGGGAACCATTTCCGAGATCAAACAGTTAATTAAACTTCCGGATGGTTCAATCAAAATAATAATCGAAGGGCTTTCCCGGGCCAGGATTGATACAATTGAGGATAATGAAGAATTTTTCGAGGTTGAGGTAAGCCAGATTGAAGAAGCTGAAGAAAAAGAAGATGACATGGAAGCCCTGATACGATTGGTCACTGATTATTTCGAGGATATTGTGAAAAACAGCAAGCGAATCCCGGCCGAGGTAATGATGACAATCTCCAATATAGAGGATGGAGGAAGGCTTGCTGATATCCTGGTTACCCACCTGAATCTAAAGGTCCGGGAACAACAATCAATCCTGGAAAAAATATCTCCACGGGAAAGGCTAGAAAAATTGTTTAAATACCTGGAGCGGGAACGGGAGATTATGACCGCTGAACGCCGCATAGAATCCAGGATCAAACAACAGGTGGAAAAAACCCAGAAAGAATATTACCTGCGCGAACAGCTTAAAGCAATTAAAGAAGAACTTGATAGTGAAGAGGAAGATGACGAAGAACTGTCCGAATATCGAGAGAGAATTGAACAGGCGATGCTTCCCGAAGAGGTCAAAGAGAAGGTTGAAAAAGAGCTGGACAGGTTGAGCAACATGCCCCAGATGAGTGCTGAAGCTGTGGTCGTGAGAAATTATCTCGACTGTATCCTGGAACTTCCCTGGCAAAAAGAGGGTAAAGATCGGTTGGACATTAAGGTTGCAGAAAAAATTCTCGACGAAGATCATTATGGATTGGAAGATATCAAAGATAGAATACTGGAATATCTTGCAGTCAGGCAGCTCTCCCCGGATTTGAAAAGCCCGATACTTTGCCTGGTAGGGGCACCGGGAGTGGGGAAAACTTCTCTGGCTCGCTCGGTAGCCCGGGCTCTGGAGAAAAAGTTTCTGCGCATTTCTCTGGGAGGAGTTCGGGATGAAGCGGAGATTCGGGGACACAGGAGAACCTATGTTGGATCCCGTCCTGGAAGGATTATCAATGCCATGCGCAATGCAGGTGTGAAAAACCCCCTTTTTCTCCTGGATGAAGTTGATAAAATGAGTACTGATTTCCGAGGAGATCCTTCCTCGGCTCTGCTCGAGGTTTTGGACCCGGAACAGAACCATGAATTTAGCGATCATTACCTGGAAATGCCCTTTGATCTTTCCAAAGTTATGTTTATTACAACCGCAAATGTTGAGCACACCATTCCGCCCGCGCTTTTAGACCGTATGGAGGTAATCCACCTCCCGGGATATACCATGGAAGAGAAAGTGGAGATTGCCCGGCGACATCTTTTGCCCAGGCAGATTAAGGAACACGCTCTTTCAGAGAAAAAGTTTTCCATTACCGACAAGGCTTTGAGGACATTAATCCGGGAGCATACCCGGGAAGCAGGAGTGCGGACACTGGAACGGAAGCTGGCTGCCCTGATGCGAAAAGTTGCCCGCTCCATTGTGGAGAAGAAGGTCAAGAAGGCTACAATAGATGCAGAAGATTTAACTGACTACCTGGGACCTCCCCTTTACAGGCGGGAAGAAGAAAGGGGCAAATCCCGGGTTGGAGTTGCAACAGGAATGGCTTATACCGAAACCGGGGGAGATTTGCTGGATATTGAGGTTGCAGTTGTTCCTGGTAGCGGCAAGCTAATTTTAACTGGAAAGCTCGGGGAAGTAATGAAAGAATCAGCCCAGGCTGCCATGAGCTATGCCCGGTCCAGGCAGAAACAACTTTCCTTACCAGACGACTTCCACGATAAAAAGGATGTGCATATCCATGTTCCCCAGGGAGCTGTTCCCAAGGACGGGCCCTCGGCGGGGATAACAATTGCTCTGGCTTTGATTTCAGCCCTGTCTGAAGATCCTGTTCCTGGGGATGTTGCTTTAAGCGGGGAATTGACCTTGAGAGGAAGAATACTGGGAGTTGGTGGAATTAAAAATAAGGTTCTCGCTGCTCACCGGGCGGGGATTAAGAAGATTTTCCTTCCCAAAGAAACCGAGCCCCAGCTTGAGGATATCCCCGAAGATATTCGGAAAGACCTGGAGATAACCCTGGTAGAACACATGGACCAGGTTTTGAAGCTGCTGGAAAAGAGGGATTAGAAATGTCTGAGCAAACCAGATTCCTGGGGGGAGCCTCCCGAAAAGAAGACTACCCTTTTCGCCCAAAATACGAAGTTGCCCTTGCCGGCAGGTCGAATGTGGGGAAATCCTCCCTGGTAAATTGCCTTGCCAACCGGCATCAACTGGCCAGAATTAGCGGGACTCCCGGGAAAACAAGGAATGTTAATTTTTATCTCCTGCAGAACGAGATAGTTTTGGTGGACCTTCCCGGTTATGGTTATGCCAAAGTTTCCAAAGGTGAAAGGGAGCGCTGGCGGAAAATGATCGAGGAATACCTTGCCGAACCAGAGAATCTCCGGGGTATAATCCAGATTCTTGATATTCGTCATCTGCCGAGCCAGTTGGATAAGGAGATGTTTGCCTGGCTGCAGGCTGCAGAGCTGCCTTTTCTCCTGGTTGCTACCAAGGCGGATAAAATCAAAAAGGGGCAGTGGGGCAAACATCTGCAGCAGATTAAGAAGGAGCTCGACTCTTCTTTAACCAAGGAACAACTGGTCGCCTTTTCGGCAGAAACAGGGGTTGGCAAAGAAAAAGTGTGGGGCTTTTTAAAGTCCCTCAGGGAGTAGAATATACCATGGGAAAACCTTATACTGCTCTGGCCCAGATTTATGATGAGTTGATGGATGTCGTGGATTACGAAAAATGGGTCCACTATCTTCAACAAATTATGGATTATTATAATTTCCGGCCTGAGTCCATTCTTGATCTGGCCTGCGGGACGGGGAATATTACCTACCGCCTGGTAGAACTCGGCTACAGGGTTTGGGGTGTAGATATTTCAGATGAGATGCTGAAAAAGGCGGAGGGCAAGAGAGAAAATAAAGACAATCCGAAGTTTCTGCAGGGGGATATGCGTAATTTTTCTTTGCCCGAAAAGGTAGATATGGTTATTTCCCTTTATGATAGCGTAAACTATTTATTATCCCCGGGTTCTGTTGAACAGATGGCAGGCCGGGTCAAAAAAGTCCTCCGACCCGGAGGACTTTTTGTCTTTGATTTCAACACCCGGGCTCGTATCAGGAAAATCAGGCCGGGAGTTCACCTATTCGAAGGAAGCAATTACAGTTGTTTCTGGGAAGATAAGGTCGATTTAAATAAAGACCGCTGGAAGGTTGAATTAACCATATTTCTCCGGGAGAATGGTGAAAAGTATTACCGCTACCAGGAAAATCATGAAGAACAGGGTTATGGAAAAATGGAGATGGTTGGTCTCATGGAAAAAGCAGGTTTTACTGTCGAGGAAGTTTTCCGGGCCTATTCACTGTCCTCCGGGGAAGAAGATGATGAAAGGCTATACCTGATAAATAGAAAACCACCTGCGAAAAGAACAGCCAGAATAAACCAGTAAACCAAAAGCCAGGTTGCGGTGTTGTGCCAGTTTAGGGTTGCTTCAACAGTAACTCTGCTGCCGGGAATTTCTGTTGACCCGGTTTCCAAATATGGTTTTTTCAGTGGAGCCAGGTTAAAATGGCTCCCTTTTGTTTTTTGGCGGGTCCAGCCAGTTTCGGGAAAGTAGGTTTCTGTCCAGAAAGCAGTACTGGAAAAGCTCCTGGTTTTACTCCAGGGGAAATAGACCGGGACCTGGACTCCTCCCACGGTGCGGGCGGGAATTCCCCGGGTCCTGACCAGGCCTGTTAAAAGTAAAGATAGGTCAGCCTGGCTACCCTGGCGGCTTTCCAATGCAGTTAAGGCTGAACCTGTTGTTTCTTCGAGGGGAAGTTTTTTAAAATCATTCTGGATGAAGCTGATTAATTTCTTCAGGTTATCTTCGCAATTCTCCTGAGACAAGGTAACCTGTCTGGAGGTGTAAATAAGCAGAGGGTGATCTGTTTCAACTGAAGGTTCAGGACCTAAATATAAATAAGGGTAGGGTTCTTCTTCAAAAAACTGGGGTTCATCGTAAATGTGAGCGGTATATTTTACCTGGAAATAACTGCCCCCGGTTAACTGGAAGGGAAAAGGGGTTTCTTCGGGGAATAAAGCTTCTCCTCGGGGAGGATTAATTCTAAGGTTCTCAATTTCCTGATAGGGGTTATTAGGAGGCAAACTATAATCTACCGGGCCCACGGTCCTTTCTGCATGGTGGGTTTCAGTAATGCTATAAGTAGCCTTCCCGGGAATTAGAGTGGGGAGGAAAATGGTTCCTGATATTAAGAGGATAATAAGTGAGGCGAAAAGAATTTGTTTGATTTTTTCCTCAGACAATGGTGCACCTCCTGAAAACAGAATCTCTTTATTAATTCACCTTTAAGTTGGACAGTCCTTTTTTTATAAGGAAAAAAGAAAGCCCCCACTAAAAGTAGAGGCTTTTTTAACTAGAAGTCTCGGTCATAGGGGTCATCTTCAGTTTCTGGGTCTAGATAGCGTTCTTCGTCTTGTTCAGGTCCGGTTTCTATGAAAGGGTCCTCTTCGGCTTGAAATTCTTCTTCTGGTGTGGTTCCGCAGCCAGTTATTAAAATAGTTCCAATTGTTAGAGCCAGCACCAGCAAAATTAGGATGTTTCTTTTAAACATTTTAATCCCTCCTTGGGGATCTTTCTTCAAAGTTAATTTTAAAGCAAAAATGTGAACATTTTTTGTGTAAATAGTAAAAATAAAGAAAAACCCGGGAAAACAGAGGAAATGATATCCGGGTTTAGCCAAAAAATATTTTTCGGAACGGTTAATCCTTTACCTGGGGCAGGAAAAACCCAAAAGTAGATCCTTCATTGGGCTTGCTATACACAAAAACTCTACCTTTATGCTGTTCAATTATTTCCTTAACTATTGCCAGGCCCAATCCGCTTCCGAATTTTTGCCTGTTCCGGGCCTTGTCGGCTTTATAGAATCGTTCCCAAACATTTTCAATTTCTTCACTGGGAATGCCAATCCCCCGGTCTTTAACCCAGAATTTTACTTCTCCGTCTTGTTCTAAGGCCCCGAGTTCAATGGGAGCGTTATCCGGGGAAAATTTAAAAGCATTATCAAGAAGGTTGAGTAAAACCTGCTTGATGTTAAGAGGGTTCGCCCTTACCAGTAAAGGTTTTTCGGGCTTTTTTATTTGCAGGCGATTTTCATCCAGCCGGACTCCTTTTTTAAAGACGAAAGCCACGTTTTGTAATGTTTCTCCAGCTTCCAGCTTTTCCTTGCTTTTTGCTTCGGTTCGAGAATCAAATTCAGCAAGGTCTAAAACACCATCCACCAGATTGGTTAAGCCTTTTGCTTCATCGAGAATTATTTTTAGGTAACGCCTCCGATCTTGAGGCGATTCTACAACTTCATCAGCCAGCATCTCTGCGGCTCCCCTTATTGAGGAAAGGGGCGTTTTTAACTCGTGGGAAACATTGGCCACAAAATCCTTTTGTAATTGTTCGAATCTCCACCTCTCGCTGATATCCTGGAAAATTCCTACTACACCCCAGAGCTTTTCTTTATGAGAATAAATTGGAGTGCAATGGACAAGAATTCTTTTTTTTGTTTTATCTTCTTCAATTGTAATTTCGGTGTAAGAAGGTTGGTTTTGTTGCAGGCTTTGTTCGAATACCTTGATTATAGAATCGTCATTAACTACTTCTGTAAAGATTTGTCCAGTATCCTCATCCTCGAGGTTAAGCATGCCTTTCAGGGATTTATTAATCAGGATAATTTCCCGCTGGCTATTTATTGTTAATACTCCTTCATCCATTCCGGTTAGGATATAATTAAGCTTGTTTTTCTCCTGAACCAGGTCATCCATTGTTTCTTTAAGCTTACGGGACATGTGGTTCATACTTTTGGCCAGGTCATCAATTTCCTGGTTGTTACTTTTGAGTTCAATTGTTTTGCCGAAACTGCCTTCGCTCATTTCTAAAGCCACTTTTTGCATCTTCTGTAAAGGCGAGGCTAAAACTTTAGACCAGCGGTAGGCAAGCCCCATGGCCAGTAAAATAGCAAGGATGGAGGAGTATAACATCATAGTTTCTACATGGCGGATTGTGGAATTGATCCCCGCAACTGGGGAAAAAATTAAAAGGGCTGCTTCAACCCCGTCCCCATTTTCAAACAGGGGAAGTCCCAAAAGGAGCATGGGGCGTTCGAAGTAAGGGGACCCTACCCGTTGAGATACAATTTCTCCCTCCATTAATCTCTCGGAGTGGACAAATTGAACGTGATGTCCTTCTTCTCCAAAAATAGGTGGGTAATTCATAATCAGATATCCCTGCCGGTCAATAAGCCAGGCCTGTCCCGAATTTTGCTGGGCAATAATCTGCAGCCATTGATTTACATCCTGCCATTGCTCATCATCAATGGAATTTACCAGGAAGGGAATCAAAATCTGGCTGTTCTGGATCATGTCTCCCTCTGCCTTGTCGAAGTAAAAGTTTTCGAAAAAGTAGATGGTGGCAAAACCCAGAACCAGAATTATAATTAAACTGATTAATAAAAACCGGAATAGGAGCTTGTAAAACAGGGAATAGGGTCTAATCGCTATTCACCTCGAATTTATACCCGACCCCCCAGACGGTTTTAATATAGTCCCGGGATGGGGAGCCGAGCTTGTTGCGCAGGGATTTAACATGGGTGTCAACAGTTCTTGTATCGCCAAGAAAATCGTAGCCCCAGATTCGCTCCAACAGGTCTTCCCTGCTAAAAACCTGTTGGGGAGAAGATGCGAGGCACCAGAGAAGGTCGAATTCTTTGGGTGTAAGGGCAACCTTTTCTTTATTTGCCATGGCCTCCCTCTTGTCCAGGTTGAGTTCCAATCCAGGATAGCTATAAGAAGACTTCTTATTATCGGGATGTTCTGTTCGCCGCAGGACCGCCTTAGCCCGGGCAACAATTTCCTTGGGACTGAAGGGTTTGACCACGTAATCATCTGCACCGATTTCCAGTCCGGTAATCCGGTCAGTGTTTTTTGTTTTGGCGCTAAGGATAATAATTGGAATATTATTGTCCGGCCGCAACTGCTGACAGAGTTCCCAACCGTCAATTTTGGGAAGCATCAGGTCAAGTATAATCAGGTCGGGATCTTCATTTTGGACTTTTTCTAAACCTTCTTGACCGTCGTAGGCAGTTACCGCTTCAAATCCCTCGTATTCGAAATAATCTTTTAATATTTGGCAGATGTTTTCATCATCATCAATAATCAAAACCTTAGGCATTCCACCACCACCCTCCCCAGCTTAGTTAAGGATAGGATAGCAGAAAAAGGCAATATTGTAAAATCTGTTTGCATGCAAAAAAAATAAAGTGTTTTACTTCCAGAAAGAAACTTCTGTCCAAAAAACATTTTTTTATTAATTATAGAGTTTTTCCATTTTGGGTTGAAAAAACTGACCAATTAGGTTAATATTAAAAGCAAGGTGGGGCTATAGCTCAGTAGGATAGAGCGACAGATTCCTAATCTGTAGGCCGCAGGTTCGATTCCTGCTAGCCCTACCATTTAAAAAGCAAGTTATTATAGGGGTTTTGGGGATTATTTTTAACCGCCTTTTCTGGCGGTTTTTTTGTTTTGTGTGCCAATAGTGTCCCGTTTTAGATTTATAAGTGGGTACATTTCTTTTGGTCAAAACAATAACCCGTGTTAATTTCCTTTGTTTTGTTGTAAGCTAAAAATAGTTAGGTGGTTTTGGCAAGATATTTTTACAGAGTTTGGCAGGTTTAGCTATACGGTATAGTATCGAGAGTGGATGTGAAAAATGAAAATTAAAACCCCAGCTCTAAAAAAGGGCTGAGGTAATTTTTGTTTTTGGAGAGGGGAGAAGTTGTTATCAGGGCGAGTTTTAATAGACTAGTTGAAAATGAAAAGAGTAGAGAAGTTTTATACTAAATTAAAATATTAAAAAGGGAAATTATTGGATTTGGCTAAAATAGTAATAACCGTTTAAACTTACAATCTAAAAACTTATAATTCTACAAAGGAGGATCTACATTGAAAATGAATAAACGGAGATTTGGTAAGTTTTGTTTGGTAATTCTATCGGCTATTTTTGTTATGGGTTTTGGTTTAACTGGTTGTGGGGTTGAAGTTGAAACGGAAACTTATAATATTTCTGGTGAGATAGTTGATAATGGAAAGCAAGGAATTGAGGGAGTTTCACTTCATTTTGGTAATGTTTATGAAACTGTTACTACCGACCAGGATGGAAGATGGAGTAAAAGCGGTTTAGAAGGTAGGGTTACTGTGACTCCAGCAAAAGATGGTTGGTCGTTTACGCCATCGAACCGAGAAGTTGATGAAGAAGATGATAATGTTAACTTCACAGGGACGGAAGTTGAGACGGACTACACATTATCAGGAAAGGTTGAAGATATATTTGGAGAAGATTTAGAGGGTGTTGAAATTTCTTTCTCTGGAGGTTTTGATTCTGTTTTTACTGGATCTGATGGAACCTGGAGTAAAAGCGGTTTAGGTGGGGTAGTAACTGTTACTCCTGATAAAACTGGTTGGGAATTTGATCCAGATGATCAAGAAGTAATTGGAGCAAGAGATGATGTTGATTTTACAGCAAGACCGTTTCCTGATGGAGATGGAACAGAGGGAAATCCGTTCCTGGTAGAAACCGCTGGCCAATTGAATAACGTAAGGTATTATCTGGACAAGCATTTCCAACAGATAGAGGATATTGACTGGGAAGATTTTGGTGGGGAAAGTCTGGATCCAATCGGGGATGCAGATGGTCCTTTCACTGGAAAATATGATGGGAATGGTTTAAAAATTTCCAATTTAGATGTGAGTTATTCTAATCAGAATATGGGCTTGTTTGGATTTTTAGGGGCAGGTTCAATTGTTGAGAATGTTAAACTTGAAGATGTAACTGTTAATGGTTATAGTGATTCGGTTCGTGTAGGTGGATTAGCAGGAGAAAATGAGGGAACCATAATAGGTTGTTGGGCAACAGGGGAGATTAGTGGATTGGGTTCAATAGGAGGGCTTGTCGGGAAGAATTTGGAAAATGGAGAAATAAAAAATTGTTTTGCTGAGGCATCAGTTTTTGGAATAAACCAAATAGGGGGTCTGGTTGGAGCAAATAATTCTGGAGCCATAATAATTGAGTGTTTTGCAGTAGGTCTAGTAACTGAAACTCAGGGAACAGGAGCCAACGCAGGGGGTCTGGTGGGGATAACCCATGGTACAATAATTAATAGCTATGCAACAGGAAATGTTGATGGGAATATCCAAGTTGGAGGCCTTACTGGGTTTTTATCAGGTGGAGAAATAGAAAATAGTTATTCAATCTGCAAAGTAACAGGGCTGGATGAACCAAAGGGTGGATTAATTGGGACAAGATCTGGAGGAAGTATAATGGCAAGTTACTGGGACACCGACAGTTCAGAGCAGGATGAATCAGATGGTGGAGAAGGAAGAACAACACTTCAGATGCAGGCTGGTACTCCAGGAGATTTTATTAAACCAGACGGAACTGAGGATAGTGAAGAGAATCCAGATAACCTGATGTATGACCAATGGGATGATACAATCTGGGTCTTTGGAACCAAAGAAGAATATCCTAGATTGCAATGGCAAGATTAGTATAATGTTATAGTATTGAAAGAGCAATATTAAAAGGAAGATAATAATAACCCCAGCTCTTAAAGGAGGGCTGGGGTTTTCCGTGCGACGGGCAGTCGCATCCGTTGTGGAACAACGCAACAATATTGCCGTTAAGAACAGCGACTACGTTACGGTGGTAAAAACGGGTCGGGAGTTCGGAAAGCAATAATCTCGGAGGTGAAAGTCCTCCCTCGGGAGCGGCGGTGCAACTCGGAAAGCCTAGTCTAGGGTAGTCTCCTGAGGGGTTGTCTGAAGGAGACGCGGGAGCCGAGAGGACCGTAGGGGGATGAG
>SKTZ01000054.1 GCA_007122335.1 Bacillota bacterium | reverse complement strand
TTCTTTTCACCCCCTAGCCAAGAAATGCACTGATAACAAGTTGCCTGATTAAAATTAATAATAAGATCAGAATAAAAGGTGAAAAATCAATTCCCATTTGATTCCTGGGTAAAAGATTTCTAATGGGACTTAAAATCGGTTCAGTAACCTCAAATAAAAATCTTAAAATTTTTCTCCAGGGGTTCTGGATATTCTGCAGAGGTAAAAATGAAATAATCACCCTTGCAATTATAAGCCAGTAAAGGATCTCGAAGAAAAAAAGGATCGCCCGAGTTAATAACACCATCAAATTCCTCCTTCGTCAGAAAACAAAATTCGACCTAAACGGATAATAGTAGCTCCTTCTTCAATGGCAACCAAATAGTCCTGGGACATTCCCATTGATAATTCCTCCATTTTTATTCGCTTCCAGTTTTTTTCTTTAATATGTTCCGAAAGTTTCCGCAAATCAGCGAAAAAAGGCCTGGTTTCCTCTGAATCTTTGACAAAAGGAGCCATAGTCATTAATCCTCTAACTTCAATATTCTCTAAACCATCCAATTCGGTTAAATTTCTGATTAAATCCTGAGCTAAAAAACCATATTTTTGATCTTCCCGGGCAATATTTACCTGCAATAAAACAGGTATTACCCTCTGGATCCTTTTGGCCTCCTGGGAAATTTTCTTGGCCAGACGGAGACTATCAACAGAATGGATCATGACTAAATGGGGCAGACGCACTACATATTTTACCTTATTGCGCTGCAGATGTCCAATAAAATGCCAGCCAACTCCTGTGGGGAACATCTCCGTTTTTTTCAATAGTTCCTGGACTCTGTTCTCCCCGAGATCATCCAAACCCTTATTTAGAACCTTCTCGATTTCCTCGAAGGTTCTATTTTTTGTAACCCCGACAATCTTTATATCCTTGTCTTCAGGGATTTTTAATTCTTTTTTTTTCTGTCCTAAATTCTCTTTCCTGGTTTCCTGCAAAGAAATTACACCTCCTGCTTTTAATAATCCGGTTGCAAATAAACTTCGTCTCCTGGAGTTAATCCATCAACAACTGCCATAGTTTCATTTCCTCCCCTTAATTCCACCCTACGCAAGACCGGTTCACCCCGACCCGGAACTAAAACCGCGTATCCATCTTCTATTTCAACAATTGCTTCCCGGGGAACCACCACACCACGGTGAATACCCCTGACCACATTAACTTGTTGAGTCCGCAAAGAAAGGAACTCGTCCACGAATTGCCTCATCTCAACAATAACAATCCTGTCTCTAAATATCGTATCCACCACCTGGACCCAGTAAATTTCCCTATCCAGTCGGGGGAATTCAATTCTAAAACTGCTTCCATCGGAGGGAAGCGGTTGGTCAGGAGGAAACAAGATTGCCAGGTAGAGATTAAAATTGTTAACAACTCTAAAAAGGAATTGACCCTCTCTAACCCACTGGCCATCGCGTAACGTTGAAAAATTATTTCGAGCCCCAGTTATGAGTTCTCTTTCCAGATAAGTCCAGTCTCCGGGGCAGAAAAGATTCTCATCGCTGTCATGTTTGAAAGAAATTACCCCGGTATCAAAGGCATACACCATAAATTCCTCTTCTCCAACAGTCATAACCGGGGTCCCACTTCTTACTCTTTGTCCTTCTCCAATCAAAATATTGACATGGCCCGAATACTGGCTTTCAATTACAAGCTCCTCCCGGATTAAAATCGCGTCTGAAGAAAATTCTTCCCGAATTTCCCCATACTGAACAGTATATAGAGAGTTTCTCGGGGGTGAATATATAAATATAACCAATATTAAAAACAGGGAGGCGCAGAAAATAACCAGGAATAAATTTTTTTTGCTTGCTTTGCTCATCCGCTCTCTCTCCCTAAATTATAGCAATTAAGCCTGCCATTCTTCCTGTTTTTCCCCTATCTCTCCGGTGGGAATAAAAAAGGTGGGGATTGCAGGAAGTGCAAAAACCACTTCTCCCAATATTCGCCGAGGGAACCCCTGCATCCTCTAGCTGGATTATATTGGCCAGAGTCAAATCGAGGAAATACTTCTTATTACCCGGTCGGGAAATAATTTCTTTTTCTGAAAACTCCCCTGCAACTTCGTCCCCAACCTCATAGCAGCAGGACCCAATCGAGGGCCCCAGACCTACCTGGATTTTATCGGGCTCAATCTCAAAATTTCTACATAAAATTTCAACTGCACTGAAAGCAATTTTTTTTGCTGTTCCCTTCCAGCCCGCATGGATTATCCCCACCGTTTTAAGCTCGGGGACAACCAGAAAAAGAGGAACGCAATCAGCAAAAAAAGCCATCAGGACATTTTTTGATTCTCTGGTTAAAAGCCCATCGGTATCCTTTTTTATTGGGGAAGATCCCTTGCTAACCAGTTTTATTTCTGTTCCATGAACCTGCTCCCCCATGAAAATCCTTGGATTTATTAAACCAATTTCTCTTAAAAAAAGGGCCCGATTTTTCCTAATATTGCTGGGGTTATCTTCCCTACCTGCCATGTTGAGCTGGCGATATTCTTTTGGGGAGGATCCTCCCCAGCGAGTTGAAAAACCATGAATCAGCCAGGGCCAATTCCAATCCTCAAATCTCAGATATTTTACCTGCCCACCCTGTAAAATCATAAAAATAATTTCTCCCTTTTCTTCAGTTATCTTCAAGCAATCGATCGAGTTCCTGGCGAAACTTGTTTATATCTTTAAAATGCCTATAAACTGAGGCAAAGCGAACATAAGCAACTTCATCAAGTTCTAAAAGGTAAGCCATGACCAACTCCCCGATTTCCTGGGCGGGGATTTCTGGGTCCATTCTATTCCTGAGTTCCTGTTCAACATCCCGGGCAATTTTTTCTAACCGCTCAAGTTCAATTCCCCTTTTTTCTGTGGCTCGGAGAATTCCGTTTAGAATTTTATTGCGGTTGAAAAGTTCCCGGGTTCCATCCTTTTTAATTACCAGGAGGGGAGCTTCTTCAATTCTTTCATAGGTCGTGAAACGTTCTTTGCACTGGTTGCATTCCCGCCGGCGGCGGATGGCTGTCTGTTCATCGGTGCCCCGGGAATCCAGGACCCGGCAATCATTGTAACCACAGTAAGGACATTTCAACTTTTCTCAGCCTCCTTCTGCCATTAATTATTCTCTTTTTAACTATGTTTCCCCTCCTTGTTGCAATGAGTTAATTATTGTAATTTAAATTCATTTAAGCCAGAAGCAAAAATTAAAAAGAATAATTTTTTGATTTTTTACAAAAAAAATTCCCCTTGCGGGGGAATTATTTTTTATGTTGTCTGAGGAAAGCTGGAATTTCCAGGTCGCTTTCCGTAAAGACCGGCATTTCAAAATCCTCTTCTTCATCTTCTTTTTTTTGTTCTTTTTTCTTTTCTTTTTCTTTTTTTGGTTCTTCAACCTGTTGATTTTCATCAAAACCAGCAGCAATTACTGTCACCATTACTTCTTCACCCATGTTTTCATCTACCACCGCACCGAGAATTATGTTAGCATCTGGATCAGCAACTTCAGATATAATTCTGACAGCTTCATTTGCTTCCAGGAGTCCTAAATCTGGTCCACCGGTAATATTAAGTAAAACTCCTTTGGCGCCATCAATTGAAGTTTCCAAGAGAGGAGAAGTTGTTGCCATTCTGGCGGCTTCTGCTGCCCGATCCTCTCCTTTGGCCCGGCCCATTCCCATTAAGGCAGAACCTGCTTTAGTCATGATAGCCTTGACATCAGCAAAATCAAGGTTAATCAAGCCGGTAATTGTAATCAGATCTGAAATCCCTTTTACTCCCTGTCGGAGAATATCATCTGCAATTTTGAAAGCATCAATCAGGCTGGTCTTCTGCTCCGCGAGAGCCAGAAGTTTGTCGTTGGGAATTGTTATCAGGGTATCAACGTTATTTTTTAAAATCTCAATCCCTTCTTCTGCCCGATTCATCCTTTTGCGACCTTCAACAGAAAATGGTTTGGTAACAACCCCAACAGTTAGAGCACCAATTTCTTTGGAAATCTCAGCGATGATTGGCGTTGCTCCTGTTCCAGTTCCTCCACCCATCCCGGCAGTGATAAAAACCATATCCGCTCCCTGAAGAGCTTCAGCAATCAATTCACGGCTTTCTTCGGCAGCCTGAGCCCCAATTTCTGGCTCTGCTCCAGCTCCAAGACCTTTAGTCAACTGTTCCCCAATCTGCAGAAGAACTTCAGCATTGGAAGATAACAGGGCCTGGGCATCTGTATTTACCGAAATAAACTCAACACCTTCTAAGCCGGAATCGATCATCCTGTTAATAGCATTATTTCCGCCTCCACCAACACCAACAACTTTTATTTTAGCAAACCGCTCCATATCGGTTCCATATTCTAACATGGAAGGGGTCCCTCCCTTTAAAAAGTATCCTTAAGCTTATCGCCAATCTTTTTCAAGTACCCCCAAAAAGAATCCTTAATGGGGGCTCTTTTATCCGGTTTGCTGCCCATTCCATAATACATCAAACCAATAGCCGTGGAAAAAACAGGTGGCGCTAAAACATAGCCCAAACCTGCTTCTCCAGAAGCACCTTCACCCAGTTCATTTAAACCCTTAACCTCCTCGGGATAGCCAAGGCGAACTGGAATATCTAGAGTCTCTCCCGCTGCTTCCATCGCTCCTTTTAACAGGGAGCCGCCCCCGGTAAATACTACACCAGCTGGAGTTAATCCGGCATAACCAGATTCTTCGATTGCGGTTTTTATCAGCTGAAATATTTCTACCATCCGGGGCTCAATTATTTCCAGAAGCATTCTCTTGGGAACTTCGCGCTCATCTTTTCCACTTGTGGTAAGTACAGTTATTGTCTCATCTGAATCGTTATCATTTCGGGCCTGTCCATGCAATACTTTAATTTGTTCAGCATTTTTTACTGCGGTTCTCAAGCCGACAGCGATATCATTGGTTACATGGCTTCCTCCCACGGGCAAAATCTTGGTGAAAACCAATCCTCCATCCTTAAAAATCGCAATATCAGTGGTGCCACCCCCCATATCCACCAGGACCACTCCCAGGTCCTTCTCGTCAGGGGTTAAAACCGCGTCACTCACTGCTAAAAGGTCCAGAATGATCCCCCGCGCAAAGAGTCCGCTCCGTTCTACCCCTTTGATCAGGTTTTCCAGAGAAGTTGCCGAAGCAGTAACAATGTGAGAATGGACTTCAAGCCTTACTCCAGACATTCCCTCGGGATCTTTTATCCCCGAATTTCCATCAACAACAAACTCCCGGGGAAGAACATGTAAAATTTCCCGACTCGGTGGAAGTGAAATAATCTGGGAAGCCTCAATAACCCTTTTGATATCAGATTCTTTTATCTCTTTTTTTTCTCCCGTAACTGCCACCATTCCGTGGGCATTTTGCGATGCAATATGCGCTCCTGCTACCCCAACCCAGACTTCGTCAATACCCATACCGGCCATTTGCTCTGCTCTTTTTAAGGCAAGTCGAATAGCCTGGGCGTTGCGTTCAATATCTATTACAACGCCTTTTCTGATGCCAACCGAAGGGCTGAGGCCGACTCCAAGGACATCCAGAGTACCATTTTCCTCAATTTCGCCCACGAGAGCGCAAATTTTGCTTGTTCCCACGTCAAGAGTGGCAATTCTTTCCTTTCGGGGCATTTATTCAGGCCCCCTTTCCTTTTTCAACGTATTATCAATTATTTTCACCATTCGGAGCAAAACTCCTGTCAAACTTTATTTTAATTTGTAAACGGGACGGCCTTCAAATCTTAAATCAAGGTAATCTAGGCGATCGAGATCTTTCTCAAGTTCCCGCATGAAGCCCATTATTAACCCCGGTAACTCATCAGATGTATAAGCCTGGCCCAGAAGGATCTGCCCACCACCTTCTAAATAGAGCCTGACGTTTCTTCTTTGACCAAGGACAACATCAGTAACTCTTTCTAAAACCCATTTTTCCAGATTTTCAAGTAAATTTAAACAAAAAGCCAAATTTTCTTCGTCTAACCTCACCTCCTCTTTTAGTTCTACTCCTTCCAATTTTATGAGCGGGAGATCCAATTCTTCAATCTCTTCTGTTTTTTTTATGGAATAACCTTCTTCATCTACCAAAAAAAATTCTGAGCCCGTTTTCACCCAGGCCAGAGGTTCTCTAGCTTCCAAATAGTATACAAGAGTTGCGGGAAATTTCCTCCGTATTTCAAC
The DNA here is from genome assembly GCA_007122335.1 of Bacillota bacterium. Classification (GTDB taxonomy): domain Bacteria; phylum Bacillota; class Halanaerobiia; order B1SED10-174; family B1SED10-174; genus T1SED10-26. The sequence goes on along the minus strand of SKTZ01000054.1, from coordinate 9,991 downwards.
TTCTTTTATGGTTGAATCCTGAAGAGCAAATTCCGCCAGGTATTTTTTGTCAATATGGAAAATATTGAAACCCATTACATCCTCTTTTGGGACTAACTCCCCGGGGACAATTCCTTCCATACCTACAAATTCCAGTTCTTTTACGTGGAAAAAATCAGAATTCAAAAATATTAGGGCGCCCAGAACCAGTAAAAAAAATACCAGAAGGCGCCCAAACCTTCTTTTACCCATTCTTCTCTTCCTCTTCAAGGTGGATTATTTCGATTTCAGCTCCCAATTGCTGTAATTTACCCACCAGGTTTTCATAACCTCTTTCAATATGTTCAATATCAACAACACATGTTTCTCCTTCGGCAGCAAGACCGGCGAGAACAAGTGCCGCTCCTGCCCGGAGAGCAGGTGGGGATTCTACGAATGCGCCGTAAAGCCTGGGAACTCCCTCGATTATGGCGGCTCTACCTTCAACCCGGATTTTTGCTCCCATCCGCTTGAGTTCTTCGGCATGTTTCATTCTATTTTCAAAAATATTTTCTGTTAAAACACTTGTGCCACGGGCCAGAGACAAAAGGGCCATAAATTGAGGTTGCATATCAGTTGGGAATCCAGGGTAGGGATGAGTTTTAATATCCAGGGAGTTGGGAGCTGTCCCTGCAGAGTTAATAGTCAGCGTATCTCCCTCTTCGGTCAATTCAAAACCCGCCTCTTTAATTTTTGCAATTACTGATTCCAGGTGTTCGGGAATTACATTAAGTAACTTAATTTCTCCTCTGGTAATTGCCCCGGCAACCAGAAAAGTCCCGGCTTCAATTCTATCAGGAATTACGGTATGTTCGGTTCCACTCAACTCTTTTTTTCCAGTTATTTTTATCATATCAGTCCCGGCGCCAATTATTTCAGCCCCCATGGAGTTTAAAAAGTTCTGCAAATCAACAATTTCTGGTTCCCTTGCGGCATTCCTTATTATGGTATTGCCCCTGGCTTTGGCTGCCCCCAGCATTATATTTTCAGTTGTTCCCACGCTGGGAAAATCCAGGTGTATCTCTTTGCCTTTAAGCGAACTTCCCCAACCAGTAAGGAAACCATGGCTTTCCTGAAATCTTGCTCCCAATTGTTTTAAACCCTTAACGTGCCAGTCAATCGGCCGGGGGCCAATGCTGCAACCGCCAGGCTGGGAAACCTTTACCTTGCCAAACCTACCCAGCAATGGACCCATAAAAAGAATGCTGGCTCGCATCCGGCGCATCAGGAAATCTGGAATTTCAGCTGAATTTAAATCCCGGGTGTCAATCCGCATTGAATTTCCCTTTTGCTCAACCTTACCTCCAAGGGCTTCTAATACCGCCTTCATAACCTTGATATCTCGCAAAACAGGAATATCGGAGAGAATATATTCAGCGGGCTCCAGAACTGTTGCTGCCATTATTGGCAGAGCAGCATTTTTGGACCCGCTTATTTTAACCTGACCTCTTAATGGTTTTTCGCCCTGGCGGATTTTTATTCCCTGCATCACCAATGCCTCCTGCTATTTGCTTTAACCGCTTCTTGCAGAAACTCCTTTTCCTGACTTAAGAAAATCTAATAGTAGTGGTCCAACTTTGTATATATCCCCGGCTCCAAGAGTGAGCACAAGATCTCCAAACCTTAACTCGTCACCGAGGACCCCCGGGACATCCTCTAGGCTTGAGCAAAAGCTTGCCTTACCCCGGCCAGCCTCTTCCTCAATTAAACGAACAATATTTTCCCCGCTAACTCCTGGTATGGGTTTTTCTGAAGCTGAATAGACTGAAGTTACAACAACTCTGTCCGCTTTTTGCAGGGCCTGGACAAAACCATCCAGTAAAGATTGGGTCCTTGTATATCGATGAGGTTGGAAGACAACAACAACCCGATTGGGGTTACTACTCCTTGCGGCGTTAATCGTTTCTTTTATTTCTGTAGGGTGATGAGCATAATCGTCAATAATACGGATTCCTTCTACTATCCCCACCTGTTCAAAACGCCTTTGAACTCCTCGGTAAGCTTCCAACCCTTTTTTTATCCCTGGAAACTCCAGACCCAAAACCAGAGCAATACCAATGACTCCCAGGGCATTATAAACATTATGTCTGCCGGGGACTTTTAAAACAATTTCCCCCAGATCTTCCCCCTTGTAATTAACCCGGAAACAACTCCCCCCATTTTTCAATTCAATTTTTCTGGCCTGGAGTTCACCGTTTTCTATTCCATAACCAAGAACGGGGGCTTTTGTTGCCCCATTTTCCAGGACCTTTTGAACTCCGGGATCATCAACACACATGATTATTCTTCCATGGGGAGCAACTTTTTTAATGAATTTTTGGAAAACATTAAGAACCATTTGATACGACGAATAATAATCGGGGTGGTCCATCTCTATATTTGTTACCAAAGCGATTTCTGGAGAAAAAAATAAAAAAGATCCGTCGCTTTCATCCGCTTCTGTTACAACAAGTTCTCCACTTCCGAGCTTAGCGTTTCCTCCCAGATCGTTTAATTCTCCCCCAATTAAAACAGTTGGATCTAAATCATTCTTCGCCAACAGGAGAGAAACCATGGAAGTCGCAGTAGTTTTTCCATGAGTCCCCGCAATAGCAATACCCCTTTTGTTTTCCATTAACCTGGCGATCATCTGGGCCCGTTGCCAGACACGAAGACCCTGCCTGTGCGCTTCTTTAACCTCGCAATTATCTTCAGGAATGGCCGAAGAAATTACTACTGTCCCCGCTCCAGCAATATTTTGAGGGTCATGCCCTATGGAAATCCTGGCGCCAGCCTCCTGGAGTGTCTGCAAAAGATCTGAATCCTTAAGGTCTGAACCGGTTACCTGATATCCTTTTTCTAAAAGCAGGCGAGCAATTCCACTCATGGAAATTCCGCCGATGCCAATGAAATGGAAAGGTCCTTTTCCATCAAGGTTGCTATGTTCTTCTGGTTCATTTCCCAAGGTTTTCACCACCTTTGTTTCCAACATTGGGCTTTTGCAAAACTGTTTCCATTACTTTAGAAATTTGTTCAACTGAATTTTCCTGGCACAAAATGGTACTTTCTCGGCCCATTTTCTCCAATCTTTTCCGATCATTTAGCAGTTCTTCTACTAAACTTGCCAGTTTTCCTGCTTCTAATTCCTCATCCGGCAAAATAATTGCTGCCCCATTTTTTTCTAAAAATCGGGCATTGGCTGTTTGATGGTCTTCTGCTGCAAAGGGGTAAGGAATAAGGATTGCAGGAATTCCCCGGGCGATAATTTCTGAAACTGTGGTGGCTCCACTCCTGCCCACAAAAAGATCCGCAGCTGCCAAAAATTGTCCCATCTTATCAATATAAGGAAGCATCTGGAGATAACTTTTTTCTTCGGGTTTTACACCAAGTTTTTTATAATAAGCAAGCACGTCCGAGTAATTATCCTTTCCCGTGGCGTGAACAATTTTCCAGTTCTTTTTAATTTCGTTGTTTTTTAACCAGCGGACTACCGCTCTGTTAACCGAGCGAGCCCCCTGGCTACCCCCAGCAATCAAAACCATTTGATCCTGTTCTTCCAAGCCCAACTCCAGGCGTGCTTTTTTCCTGTCATAATCCAGAATATCTGAACGGACAGGATTACCTGTCAATATGATCTTTTTAGCCCGAGGGAAATGTTTTTCTGCGGGAGAAAGACTTATACAAACCACTTTTGCAGCCCGGGAAAGAAGTCGATTGGTAAGGCTGGGATAGGCGTTCTGTTCATGAAGAATTATGGGAATTTTTAATAATAGTGCTCCCAGTAATGCAGGAGCGGCAACATATCCACCGGTTCCTAAAATTAGATCTGGTTTAAATTTGCGAAGGAAACGGAAAGACTGCAAGGTTCCCCGCAACAAATTCCACCCGGTTTTGAAAAGATCCAGAGATATTTTTCTGCTGATAGGGGAAGCAGCGATGGGTATCAACTTAAAGTCTGCCTGCGGAACAGCCTGCCCCTCAAGTTTATTTTTTTGCCCCAGAAAAACTATTTCCGCCCTATCCCTCCAGGCCTGAGCAACGGCTATTCCGGGGTACACATGCCCTCCGGTTCCTCCTCCAACGATGGCAATCCTCATAGCACCCCTCCTAACTCCTGACCTGTCGGGAAATATTTAAAAGAATGCCCACTGCACTTAGCATAACAACCAGGGAGGAGCCCCCGTAACTGATAAAGGGTAGGCTTATTCCAGTAACAGGAAGTGAACCGGAAACAACTCCAATATTAATTATAAACTGGATTACTATCATTGTGGTTAGACCCACTGCAAGCAGTGTTCCCAAGAGATCAGGAGCATTTAGCCCAATGGCCAACCCTCTCCAGGCCAGAATGAAAAACAGAACTATGATTAAAGCCGCTCCCAAAAAACCCAGTTCTTCACCAATTACTGCAAAAATAAAGTCAGTACTTGGCGCAGGAAGGTAGAAAAATTTTTGTTTGCTCTGGCCAAAACCCACACCAAAAAGACCACCTGATCCCAGGGCATACATTGATTGAATAATATGAAATCCAGAATCCAGAGGATCCTGCCAGGGGTTAATAAAAGCCATCAATCTCTGCCTGCGGTATGATTCTCCCATCATAAAATAATACAGGATGGGAACAGACCCTAAAAATAAGAGGCCTAAATGGGCAACTCTAACTCCTGCAGCAAACAACATAAGAAAAACGGTAACTCCAATACTAATTGCGGTTCCCAGGTCCGGTTCAAGTATAATCAGATATAAAACAAAGGCCAGAACCAAAAGGGGAGGAACCAATCCCTTTAAGGTTGATCTGACCCGCTCATTTTTATAAGCAAGGTAACCCGCCATGTATATTATTAAAGCAAATTTAGCTACTTCAGAAGCCTGGACCACTATCGGCCCCAGAACAATCCAGCGCCTTGACCCACCAGCAATATAGCCAAACTGGGGAACTAAAACAAAAATCAAAACCACAATCCCCATTAAAAGCACTAATTTTCCAATACGCCCCCAAAAATGATAATCAATCCGGGAAAGAATGAACATGGATATAATTCCCAAAATAGCCCAAACTAACTGTCTTTTGAGAAAATAATATGTATCCCCATAGCGGGAAAAGGCTTGAATGGAACTTGCGCTTAAAACCATTATTAGCCCCAACCCAACAAGGGTTAAAACAACTACAAGCAGGGCAATATCAATTCCTCGGCGTTCCATCTGCTCCCCTCCCCTCAATTTCATTAACTAATTTTTTAAAAAGACTTCCCCTCTCCGCAAAATTCTGGTACTGATCCCAGCTTGCAGCCCCGGGAGAAAAGAGGATCCAATCCCCTTTTTGAGCTTTTTCCCAGGCAAGCCAGACTGCATCCTTTAACCGTTCTACAGGGAAGACTTCCTGATATCCCTCTAATAAAACTGCTTGTTTAATCTTATCTTTATTTTCTCCAGTAAGAATTAAGGCCCTTATTTTCTCCTCGGATATCGCCCTGGCCAGCCCCTTTAAATCCAGGCCGCGGTCCTGCCCGCCAGCAATTAATACTTTATTCCCCGGCAGGCCTTTGATTGCTGATACAGTTGCTTCGGGGTTGGTCCCCTTAGAATCATTAATAAATCTCACTCCCGAAATTTCCCCTACCAGTTCCATCGTGTGAGGCAAACCCTTAAACCGGGAAGCCTCCCTTTTTATATCAGCACTACTAACTCCTAAAAGAGAAGCGATCCCCGCAGCCACCAAAACATTTCCAAGGTTATGTCCCCCGGGAATTTTTACGTCTCCGGTTTCCAATAAAGTTTTTTGCTGAAGCCCATCAATAAGATTTTTTCCTTCAAGGTAAAAACCCTTTACTTTTTTTTCAAGACTATACCAAATTTTTTGGGGTAGGGTTATCTCCTCTTCAAGGCTCTTTGTCCAGGTATTATCATAATTTAAAACCAGAAGATCTTCTTTTTTCTGATTGTGGAAAATTTTCTTTTTTATTGCAAAATAATTCTCCATATCCCTGTGCCGGTTCAAGTGATCGGGGGCAACATTTAAAATCACAGCAATCTCAGGCTTGAATTTTTCAATGAGCTCCAATTGGAAAGAGCTTACTTCGGCAACAACAAAATCGTTCTTTTCCAATCGGGTAACCTTGCTGATTAAAGGAACCCCTATATTGCCGGCAACTACAACCTTTTGATCAAGATTACCCAGGAACAAACCTAATAAACTGGCAACGGTACTTTTACCATTCGTTCCTGTCACTGCAATAAAACGGGCCTGGGAGAAACGATAAGCCAGTTCAACTTCGGACCAGGCAGGGACCCCCGCCTGGAAAGCCTCTTTAAGAATGGGAATATCGGAAGGAACTCCAGGACTTACTACAATTAAATCCTTATCTTTATAAACTCGAGAAGAATGTCCCCCAAATTCAATTTCCACCCCGGAAAGATGGCCCTGAAAGGGGGAGGATGTGCTGGCCTCACTGACAAAAACTTTTGCCCCTTTTTGTTGCAAAAACTCAATTACCGCAGGTCCTGTCCGTTCTCCCAGGCCCAATACTGAAACTCTTTTTTCTTTTAATTCCACTACACTCCCCCCCAGATTCCCAGGAGGGTAAAAATGGCCGCGACCAGCCAAAATCTAATCACAACCTGGGATTCAGGCCAGCCGCTAAGTTCAAAATGATGGTGCAGAGGACTCATTTTAAAAATTCTTTTACCCCCGGTTAAGCGGAAATAAATAACCTGGATTATCACTGAAAGGGTAACAATTACCAATAAACCGCCCAGTATCAAAAGAAAGAGGCTCATCTGCTGAAACACTGCAAGGGAAGCAAGCAGACTACCCAGCATTAAAGAGCCTGTGTCCCCCATAAAAACCCCTGCAGGGTGACAGTTAAACCATAAAAACCCCAGGCATAATCCTGCCCCGCTGGCGGCTATAATAGCCCCTGTTATTTCCTGTTGAAAAAGACTTAATATCGCAAAACCAATTAAAATAATCCCGGTTACCCCGGCTGCAAGTCCATCTAGGCCGTCAATCAAATTCACAGCATTAGCAGAAGCCAGATAAACCAGAATGATAAAAGGAATAATGATCCAGCCCAGATCTATTTCCCCTCCCGACCAGGGAATAAGTAGAATTGAACCACCGGGATGAAAGAAAAAAATGTAGATCCCAACCAACCCTGAAAGTAAAACCATAAACAAAATTTTTTGGCGAGCTTTTAACCCCAGGGAACGGCTTTGTTTGATCTTAAAGTAATCATCCTGCCCTCCAATCAAGGTAAATCCAGCGGTAACCAAAAGGGTCCAGATTAAAAAGGGATTAATCCTGCCCAGAGAAAAAGTAGTGACCAGGAGAACTGGCCAGAAAAGCACTCCACCCATGGTTGGAATTCCCTCTTTACTCAGGTGGCTTTCCGGCCCATCCTCTCTTATTTTCTGTCCTACCTGAATTTTCTTTAAAACCTTCAACCCAAAAGGCAACAAGAAAACCATCAAACCAAAACTTACCAGCCCGGATATAATTGTCTGGCTCAACTCTCCCACCCCTTCAGCCCCTGGGCAATCTTTTCCAGCTGCAAGCCCCGGGACCCCTTAATTAATAAGGTATCTTTTCCAGTAAGGTTTTCCCGCAAAAAATCGAGGGCCTGATCATTATCCTGAAAATTAATTATTCGCCTGGCCGGGAACCCTTTTTCCCGTGCTCCCTGCCCGATTATTTTTCCTCCGGGACCCCTTGTTAAAAGCAGATCGATGTTTAGTTCCGCCAAATAATATCCGATTTCCCGGTGGTATTTTTCAGACGAAACTCCCAGCTCGAGCATGTCACCCAGAAGGGCGATGCTTCTATCTACTGCAATTTCAGATAGGATTTCCAGGGCGTGTTTCATTGAGGTTGGGTTGGCATTATAGGAATCGTTTATCATCAGGTACCCCTGGGGCATTTTTTTAATTTCCATTCTGTTTCCGGATAATTCAGCCTTTAAAAGCCCCTCGCCAATTTTGCTGAGGGAGATCCCCAATAACCAGCCAACACCTATTGCAGCCAGGGCATTATAAGCGTTATGTTTTCCAAGGAGAGGCAGCCTGAAAAGATGATAATCATCCCTGATGGAAACCCCCAGGGCAATATTTTGGTAACCAAGTCTTTTAATTTCTTCACCTTTGATCAGGTTGTTATCCCCAAACCCAAAAGAGACTTTTTTACCCGAATATGTTTGGGCGATTTTGGTAGCGTAAGGGTCATCTCCATTAAAAACCAGAGCGCCATCTGCGGGCAGGGATTCCACCATCTCACCCTTTGCTTTTGCTACCCCTTCCAGGTCTGTAAGGAATTCAAGGTGAGCCGGTCCAATATTGGTAAGAACGCCAATTTTTGGTCGGGCAATGGAACTTAAAAGAGCTATTTCTCCAGGAGCGTTCATTCCCATTTCAACCACGGCAAATTCTTTACCTGCCCCCAGTTTTAACAGGGTAAGGGGAAGTCCATACTGGTTATTCAAATTACCCGGCGTCTTCAGGGTTGGCTTTTCCTCTGCTGTGATGGCAGCAATGAAATCTTTCGTTGTAGTCTTTCCATTAGTTCCTGTAATACCAATAACCAGGGGATCAAAAAGGGTCCTGTAATAACCGGCAAGTTCCTGCAAACCTCTCAGAGTATCATCAATTCGAATTATAAATTTTCCAGGAGGCGGAGTAATATCCCTGGAAACAAGGGAACCTGCAGCTCCTTTTTCCCATACCTGCTCCAAATAATCATGTCCATCATGTATTTCTCCCTTGATTGCGACAAAAAGATTTCCCTTTTGAATCTGCCGGCTGTCAATACTGACTCCAGAAAAATTTAAACTTTCAGGGCCGAAAAATTTCCCCTTTAAAATTTCGGCAGCTTTTTTAGCATTCATCTTTTCCATTTTCGGCCCCCCTTTTTTTTCTGGCAAGAGCTCTTTTGGCAACCTCTCGGTCATCAAAGGGAAAAACTTCCCCCCTGATCTCCTGCCCTGTTTCATGGCCTTTGCCTGCAATCAAAACCAGGTCGCCTTTTCCAGCAACTTCTATCCCCTTGAAAATCGCTTTTTCCCGGTCGGGAATAATTTCCATGTTCTTTTCCCTGCCAAGCCCGGTTTTCATGTCTTCAATAATTTGACTAAGGTCTTCATTGCGGGGATTGTCTGCAGTAATTATTACATAATCTGCAAGTTCAACTGCAATCCTCGCCATTTCAGGTCTTTTTTCTCTGTCTCGATCACCGCCACATCCAAAAACAAGAATAAGATTTTTGGGGGCAATATCCCGGGCGGTTTTTAATACGTTAGCCAGGCTGTCCGGGGTATGAGCAAAATCAACAATAACCCCGACTTCTTCCCCCCGGCCAACCAGTTCAAAACGACCGGGAACACCCTTGACCTGTTTTATTCCCCGGGATATTTTTTCCAGGTCTAAACCCAAGGCGAGACCGGTACCTATCGCTGCAAGAGCATTATAAGCGTTAAAAGTTCCGGCCAGGCTTAAACCAATATCCTTTTGTTCTTGCCCCCAAAAGATTCGTAAAACTAAACCTTCTGGACCAGTTTCCAAAATCTCACCATTTAAATCTCCCCGCCCCTGGAGAGAATATGTAAGGGATTTTCCCCTGTTCTGCGACATAAGATAAGGAGCCTGATCGGTATCAGCGTTTATAACTCCCTGCCCTGTTTCTTTTAGATATTTATTAAATAAAAGAGCTTTGCTTTCCAGGTAGTCTGCCTGGGAAGGATGAAACTCTCCATGCTCAGGAGTAAGGTTTGTAAAAACCCCTATATCAAACTCCAATCCAGCAACCCTTTTAAGTTTTAGAGCATGGGAGGATACTTCCATAACTACACTTTTTGCCCCGAGTGAAACAAGTTCGGCTAGTTGTTTTTGTAAATCTAGAGATTCAGGGGTTGTTCTTTCTCCCGGGAAGGTCCTATCCTTGTAGCGGTAGGTTACCGTTCCCAGTAAGCCTGCTTTTTTTCCGGCACAGTTAAGAATTCCCTCAATC
>SKTZ01000109.1 GCA_007122335.1 Bacillota bacterium | reverse complement strand
GGCAGGTCGAATTGGTGGAGAAGAATTTTCCATTATTCTGCCCGGAATAGATATTTCTGGGGCGAACAAAGTAGCGGAGAGGGTAAGGAAAAAAATAAAAAACATGAAATTTTCTCCCCTGCAAAAACCGATTTCTTTAACCCTGGGTGTGGCCGAGTTAAAACCGGGATATAGCGGCCATGAATTAATGGAATCCGCAGACAAGGCATTATATCAGGGCAAGCAAAAGGGCAAGGATATTGTTGTCAGGGTTGGATGAAAACCCAAGATCTGTTCTGGCTAAAAAATCAAATTTTTGGGATGGTCATAAAAAAACCGGGTTTTTCGTTTATCTGATTAGTGCAACGGAAAAATCCCGGAATTTTTTGTCTTGACAAACTGGTTAAATAGTATATAATTCAGATATGAAATATTTAGGGATGTAGCATATTATAAGTGGGGGGTGGGATTAGAGAATGGAAACAGCTCGGTACAAAGAAATTTACTGGCTTTTAAAAACAACCGCCAGCCGCTTAAAAAAAGAACTGCGAACCAAATTAGAAGAGCACGGGATCACCTGGCAGCAGTTCCATGCTCTTTACCATATTCCCCAGGAAGGCATTCCTTCCAATGAGTTGGCCCAGGAACTGCAGTGTAATGCCAGCAACATGACCGGACTTATTGATAGAATGATAGAGAACGGCTGGGTTTACCGGGAACACTCCTCTGAAGATCGGCGGGTCTGGTTTGTGAAACTAACCCCCGAGGGAGAAAAAAAGAAAGCCACAATTTTTCCCCAGCATCACGAAAATATCCGGGAAAGAATGGAAGCTTTAAGCAATGAGGAACTGATCCTTCTTGAAGAACTGCTGACAAAACTCAAACAGGGAAAAATAGAGGTGGAAAATACAGATGAGAGAAATTAAAGCGCTTCTCCCCTTTGCAAAACCCTATAAATGGTGGATAATACTGGCAACATTTTGCATGATCCTGGTTACATCCATGAACCTTGCCGGTCCCTGGGCAATCCGTTCCTTAATTGGAACTGTAACTGAAGGTGTAGAAAGCCAGAGAGGACTGGACCAGGTCACATTTCTGGCCATTATGGTTATTTTAATTTACCTGGTCCGGGCAATTTCCCGCTTTGGGACCGAATACATATCCCATTATGCTGCCTGGAATATGCTGGAGAATATCCGGCATTATCTTTACGGTCACCTGCAGAAGCTTTCCCTGCGCTTTTACAGTGACAAGCAAACGGGGGAGCTCATGTCCAGGGTAATTGATGATACCAGGAATTTTGAGGTTCTCCTGGCTCACGCAATCCCTACTGTAGTTGTCAACGGGGTTATGTTTGTTGGAGTGTCCTTGATTCTTTTTTACATGAACTTTACCCTGGCTCTATATACTTTAATCCCGGTTCCCTTTTTGGCCTGGCTTGTTTTAAAATTTAGCAAAATTTCCCGGCCCAGGTTCCGCAAGGCCCAGGAAAGGATAGGAGAAGTTAATGCTCTGCTCCAGGATAATTTCTCGGGGATCCGGGAGATTAAGGCTTTTACCAAGGAAGAATTAGTCAGCAAAAGGACTGAAAAAAGCCTGGCCAGTTATACCAGAGCTATCCTGGATGCCCTTCGCTTGAGCAATGCCTTCCACCCTGGAATTGAATTTGTTTCCAGCATTGGAACAGTAATTGTCATCTTCTTTGGGGGGCGATTGGCCCTGCAGGGACAGGTCCCCCTGGAAGACCTTGTTGCCTTTTTCCTCTACCTGAATATTTTCTACCAACCCATAGCAGCCCTGGGGAGAATTAACGAAGGCTTACAGCAGGCCCTGGGAAGTGCGGAACGGGTGGTGGAAATCCTGAATGAAGAACCTGAAATTGCTGATAAGCCGGGGGCAATTGAATTGAGTAATATTAAAGGTGAGGTTGAGTTCCGAAACGTTAGTTTTCAATATGTTGACGAAATTCCCGTTCTGAAAAACATTTCTTTTAGAGCAGAGCCGGGTCAGACCCTGGCCCTTGTTGGTGCAACCGGTGTCGGTAAAACAACCATTGCCAGCCTGGTTCCCCGTTTTTATGAGCCAGATTCGGGGAAAATTTTGATCGATGGTTTGGATATTGAAGAAATTACCCTGCACAGCCTTCGGCGGCAGGTCAGCCTGGTTTCTCAGGATGTTTTTCTCTTTAACGGCACTGTCTGGGAAAATATCCTTTACGGGAATCCCGGGGCCAGAAAAGAAGACGTAATCCAATCGGCAAAACTGGCCAACGCCCACGAATTTATCTGCAGCCTGGAAAATGGCTACGAAACCAAAATTGGGGAACGGGGAGTAAAATTATCCGGGGGACAAAAACAGAGAATTTCAATAGCCCGAGCAATCTTGAAGGATGCACCGATTTTAATTCTTGATGAAGCAACGTCATCTGTTGACACCCATACAGAAAAGTTAATTCAGGATGCTTTAAACCGCCTGAAAAGAAACAAAACGGCGATTGTAATTGCCCACAGACTGTCCACCGTAGAAGATGCCGATCAGATCATCGTGCTTAAGGATGGAAAAATCGTGGAGAGGGGTAAGCACAGAGAACTGCTTAAAGGAAAAGGGCTCTACGCCCATCTCTGCAGGGTGCAGAGCCCGGGCAGTTCCCTGACCGGATAACCTTTTTCCCTTGCTGAAACCAATTTTCCGCAGACCATCTTCCCCTTTCTTCTGATAGGTGGAAGATGGTTTTATTTTGTCCCAAGAAAAGGAGTAGGGAGTTCAGGATAGTAGAAAAAAGGGAAAAACTGGTTTTTTTTTAGTAAATTTGTTCAGATAAGATATTCAGAAAAACCGGGACAGAAAAAGAAGTGCCGGAGAATTCGCTCTCCTTTATTAAATTGCAAATCTCTGGTAGAATAAATTTGGAGGATTTTTAAAAATTTAACAAATTTATGATTTAATTAATTATATTTTTCCAAAAAAGCAATTGTTTTTACAAAATTCAGATTTCAAGCCCACAGGGGGTGTTATTTTGGATAAGAGAAAAGAGAAAAAAATAAGCAAAGAACTTTCCGGGGAAGCTCAAAAAGCGGGTTTGCGCTGGTCGGAAAGATGGGTAAAAAGGGGAACTGCAGATAAAACTTCCTGGAAATATTTCAATAAAGATGTGGAAGAAGATGCTTTTAACTCCTTATTGGAAATCTTAAAAAATAATTCCGAAGATGAAATCATGGAAAATCTTAACCTCTGGAAACTGGAAGGAAAACTACCCCAGATAAGAATTCCCTTCCCCCAGGGACACCCCCAGTTACCCGTCTGGAGGCTGCCTCTGGCCGCTGCCCTGGGGGTTTTCCTGGGATTATTAATCTTCGGACCCCTATTACGCCTTGCAGGGATTCATCAGCAGGAAATTGTACTTGTAACAGGCATGGGCGGGGCTTTTCTGACCACCTGGGGAATTAATTACCTCGTCCGCAGTCCAAAAGGACGAAATATTATGCTGGTAGTTGCAGGAGTGGGAGGAGTTGCTGCTGCTGCAAAGAAAATAATGGGTTTAATTCCCGGCTGGGGAGGCTTCTGGAGGTTTATATCCGGCAGAAAAGCCAGCAAGGCTTTTTTAATATTTCCCCTGGCAGCTCTTTTGGCCCTGATCAGCAGACCCAAAATTGTGTATCCCAACGTAAAAGAAGTGGGGAGTATAATTGAAACCTCGGTTTTTGCCTGGCTGGAGGCAATTTTCTTCCTGGGTAGTATAACTTCGGCCTCCCGGAAGGAGGGGGGAACTGAATCCCGATTGATAATTCCCGAACCAGTTATTAAAGCCGCTTACCGATTACATGAATCCCCTGCTGAAGAACTGGAAACGGCGTGCCGGGAATTGATCCAGGAAGTGAAAAAACTGGGTTTTGAAGGTTTTTCCGGAAAGCCTGCTTTTACGGACAGTTCAGAAGAAAATTCCCAGAAAAGAAAGATTAAATGGTCCCCGGAACTAAAAGAGGAGTATGAACCTTTTGGAGAAGTTGAAGATGGAGACCGGGTCAGGATCGAAGAGCCTGCAATTATATTCCAGGGCGAGGTAATAAAAAAAGGGATGGTTCGGAAAATTCCCGGGAAAAGGAGGGGTTAGAAGGATGGAAAGACCAAAAGGAAAAAGCACCGTTGCCATAGATTTTGGAACCAGCAATACCTTTATCAGCCGCTGTCCTCCTGATTCCCTGCAGTCAACGCCAGTTCTTCTGGAAAGCGGATACCTGGGAATTGAGACTGCTGTCCTTTTTCGAGCAGAAAAGAGAACCATGATCGGGGCCCAGGCTGTCCAGACCTGGGGTAACGAGGATCCGGAAAAAAGAAAAAAGATGGATTTAAGGCTCGGTTTCAAACCTGAAATTCACCTCAATGAAAAAGCCCGGGCTTCAGCAAAGGAATTTTTTTCCGGGTTATTGAGTTACGCCGGGGAAAGTCGGGTGCCTTTAACAGGGGAGAATATAGATGTTTATATTGGAGTTCCCAGCAATATCGGGGATAATTACAAAAATACCATAAAAAATATTGCCCGGGAGGCTGGATTTGCCAATGTCAGGTTAAAAGATGAGCCTGTTGGGGCTCTACTTTACCACCTGTCAATACAGGACATTACGCCCAGCGAAACCTTAGGAGGCGTTCTGATTGTAGATTTTGGTGGGGGAACCTGTGATTTTGCCCTGATGCAGGAACTGGAGGTAATTGATTCCTGGGGAGACAGCATGCTCGGGGGAAGGCTCTTTGATGATTTGTTTTTTCAATGGTTGCTTGAGGATAATCCCCAGGCCCTGGAGGCAATGGAAAGGGATGGGGCAGAATTTTTTATCCACTGGCAGCGCTGCCGGGAGCTAAAAGAGGCCTTTTCCAATTTCATGAGCAAACACCGAGACGAATTGTGGTCGGGTAGGGTTCCCTATTACGGACAGATAAAAGAGGC
>SKTZ01000154.1 GCA_007122335.1 Bacillota bacterium | reverse complement strand
GAGTTCGCTCTCAAGATAGCCTCAAAAAACGGATCTCCTACAGGGGAAAAAGCTCGGGGTATCCTGGAAATGGTAGGCCTTGCCGATAAGCTGCACCGCCGCCCCAGGGAATTATCCGGAGGCCAGAAGCAAAGAGTGGCAATTGCCCGGGCCCTGGTAAAAGAACCAAAATTGATCCTGGCAGACGAACCAACTGCAAACCTGGATTCTGACACGGCCAGGGGGATTTTAGAAATTATGGTCAGGATGAACAAAGAACTCAATACCACTTTCATTTTCTCCACCCACGACCCCATGGTAATGGAATATGCCAGGCGTCTCCTGGAAATACGTGACGGGAGGATAACCCGGGACGAAAGGAGGGAATAGGATGTACCTGGTCAGGATTGCTTTAAGGAATTTATTTCGCCGTAAGGGCAGGACTTTTTTAATAGCCGGTATTCTAACCCTGGCGGTCTTTCTTTTCCTCTGGCTCGAGTCCTTTATGATCGGATTCATGGATGTTTCTTTCGGAAATATCATTGATTTTGAAACCCCTCATATCGAAGTGGCACGGGAAGGTTTTTTCGAGGAAGCCCAAAAGGGTAGAGAATTACCTCTGGCAGAAACCTTCACTCCCGGGGAAGAGCTTTTGGAAGAGCTAGAAGCAAGAGATGGTTTTGTTGCCCTGACTCCTATCCTGGAATTTTCCGCTGATTTTATCGCGGGAAGACACCAGTTCCCCGTAAGAGTCAGGTCCATTGATCCGCAGAGTTTTGGGGAGGTTTTTCGGAACCAGGAATATCTTACGAGCGGTGATTTTGTGGAAACTGGAGATCCGGGAATAGTAATTGGCAGGGAGCTGGCCCGTTTTTTTAACCTGGAAGTTGGAGATTTTTATACCCTGCGTTTTCAGGATACAGGCGGGTCTTTTAATACAATGCAGGGAGAGGTAAAAGGAATTGTCAATGTTCCTCACCCGGAAATGAACCTGGGAACAGTTTTTGTTGCCAGAGACCAGGCCCAGGCAGCCCTGGGGCTTGAGGAAGGCAAAATTAGCCAGGTCATGGTTCGCATGGAAAACCGGGATATTGGCCGGGATGAAGCTAAAAACCTTTCAGGAGTACTGGGCAACGGCGATTTAGCAGTTCGCTCCTACCGGGAAGGTGCGGAGATCCTGGTTCACCTGGAAACCTGGGGCTTTATTGAAACCTATTTTATCCTGGCTCTGTTTTTGCTGGTGGGAGCAATAGGTATTATCAGCGTTGTTGTCCTGGCTGCAATAGAGAGGGTAAAAGAAATTGGCATGATGAAGGCCATGGGCTTAAAGGAAAGTGAGATAGTCAGGATTTTTATTCTGGAAGCAGGGGGCATCGGTGCTGTTGGTGGACTTCTGGGGTGTATTTTAGGAGCAATTGTCATATTTTTTATGAAAACCTATGGAATAGATATGGAGGCTTTTTTTGACCTGAGTGAATTTGGAGTTCCCATGGTTGGCAAAATCTATGGAGCCTGGAACCCGATTTCTTTTTTCCTGATTTTTGTTTTTGTAATAATTTTATCCATGGTAGCCAGCCTGATTCCTTCATACTGGGCTGCCCGAAAAGATCCCGTTGTGGCTATCAGGGACAGGTAGAAAGGGGAGGTGAAAAAATGGACCTGGCAAGAATAGCCTGGCGAAATTTAAATAGGAATAAAGTAAGGACATTTATCGCTGTCCTGGCAATTGCAACTGTTGTGGCCATTGTTGTTTTTTCTCGAGGGCTGATGGTGGGTTTTTCCGACTCCTCTTTCCGGATGTATATCGATAATTTCTTCGGGCATGTTCGAATAACTGACGAGGAGTATGAAATCAGGGAGGCTCTTTTGCCCCTTGAATATACTGTAGATGGCTTTAATGGCCGGGGAGCAGAGGACATGATCAGGGGAATTGAAGAAATAGATTCCGTGGAATCAATATTACCCCGGATCAGGTTCGGCGCCCTGGCCAGCAGGGATGATCACCTGGTTAGAATGGTAGGTGTTGGCGTTGATATCCTGAGAGAAAGAAGCCACGGGAGTTTACCGGGAAATGTTTCCCGGGGCAGGATGCCTGAAGAAGGGAATGAAATCCTTGTTGGCAAAGGTTTACTTGAAGAGCTGGGAGCAGATATTGAAGGCCGGGTTACCCTGATGTTTTCCGATGTCCACCAGTCCCTGCGGGGCAGAACATTTTCTATTGTGGGGATAAAAGATACTGGTGTAGCAGCCCTGGACGACAACTTTTTTTACCTGCCCATTGAAACTGCCCGGGACATGCTCTGGCTGGAGGACGAGGTTACAGAATTATTTGTTTTTGGGACCAACGCTGATAGAGCAGAAAACCTGCAAAAAGACCTCCGGGCTTTTCTTTCCGAGCAGGGAGGAGAACAATATTCGACGGTAGTCTGGAACCAGGCTGACCCTTTTGTGGAAGTATATTATGAAATGAACAAAATAATGAACCTGGTTTATGTCCTGTTTATCCTGATGGGAACAGTTGTAATAATAAGTACACTAACCATGATTGTCCGGGAAAGGACATCGGAAATAGGGATGATGGCGGCCCTGGGCTTAAGGGGCCGGGAAATCATGAAGGTTTTTGTCCTGGAAGGAAGTTTCATGGGTATTATTGGAAGCCTGCTCGGAGTTTTTGTTGGAGGTTTGATAACCTTTTATTACTCAATCGAAGGACTGCATGTTGATGCTTTTGCTCAGATGTCTGCAGATTTAGAACTCCTGGTGGAGCCTGTTTTTTACCTTGCTTTTAACCTGGAAAACCTGCTGATCAGCTTTGTTTTTGGGGCGGTGATTGTTGCTCTTGCCTGTTTTTATCCGGCATTCAAAGCTGCTAAAATGGAACCGGTTGAAGCCCTTAACTATACAGAAGAATAATTGTTTTCCCGGGTTGAAAAAGCCCTTAATAAGGAGGGATGATTGTGCTCAAAAAAAGGAGAATTGAGTTTTTAATTTCTATTATTATCCTGGTGTTTGGTTTTTCCGCTGGACTTTTTGCCGAAGAATTAACCGGGGAAGAAATAATGAATAAAGTGGATCAGAACCAGTTCATTGCTGCGGGGCGAATCAAAGCAGAAATGATTATCAAAGACAGGGGCAGGGAAAGCACCAAGGAAATGGTAATGTTTGTGGAAAGTGATGGGCAGGTAACAAATGGCCTGGTTGAATTTACCAATCCCCGGGATCGGGGAACCAAATACCTTTTGCTTGATGATGAGTTGTGGATGTACTTTCCTGATGCGGAAGACCTGATCCGGATATCCGGACACATGCTGAGGGAGGGCATGATGGGCAGCGATTTTTCCTACCAGGATGCCCTGGAATCTGAACAGCTAAGTGAACTTTATGAATTTACCAAAGAGGACCAGGAAGAAATTGAGGGGAGGGCCGTTTACAAGATCAAGGCCACGGCCCGCGAAGACCAGGAACCTGCCTACCACAGCCGCCGGTTCTGGGTGGATATTGAACGCTTTGTAATATTGAGAGAAGAAATGTACGCCCGGGACGGCCGCCTGCTTAAGGAGATGGTTACAGGAAAAGTCGAAGAGATCACTGAAGGACGCTGGATGCCAACGGAAATGGTAATGGAAGATAAGCTCCGGGAAGGATCGCAAACCATTTACCGGATTAAAGAAATTGACCTGGATTATGAAATTCCAGAGGGAAAAATCTCCCTTGATTCCCTGCAGTAAAAAATATAAGGATAGTGAAACTTTTCCAGGAAAGGAGAGTTAAAAAATGGAGCCAAAACCTGGACAAAAAATCCTAACCTGTTTTTTGATCTTAGTTTTCATCCTGATCATGGGAGTTGAAAACATCCAGGCACTGGAGGTAGGTGGGAAAATTGAAATCCAGACCGGCCTTTTTTATAATGAAGATTTAAAAACAAACCTTTCGGGTTTGGGTGAACTGGAGTTTTTCCTCCCCGAAACCAGGAACCTGAGTACCCGCCTGGTTCTCAGGGCAAAAATGGATGATTTATCACCTGAACTGGGAATAAAATATCTTTACCTGCGAAGACAGCTGGAAAACGGGCATATAACCCTGGGAAGGCAGCCCATTTCCTGGTCCTACGGCGCAATCATAAATCCCCTTGATTATGGCTTTGGAGTTGAAGATCTTGCCGGAGAAAGTATCAGTCCGGAGATTGATGGGATAAGATATTTTCATTCCCTGGGGGATGGAGCAAGTCTCCAGTTTGTCACAGGTTTTTCCGAAGGCCTCAGAGAACAACCCCTGGAAAGGCTGGGTTATGGAGCCCGGCTCCGGGTTCCCCGGGCAGGGAGTGATTTTAGTTTAAACTTAATTGACCAGCCCATTAGCTTTGTTTTAGGGCAGTTGGAAGATAACCTGTTTAGAGTGGGGCTGACATATAGCGGTGATGTTGGCTCACTGGGAGTTTACGGAACCCTGGGCTATTTTATTCTCCGGGACCTGGAAATGGATGATTTTGTGGGGCAGGTGGGAATCGATTATAGCTGGAAGGTTGGTCCCGAATATCAGGAACAAACCGTCTATTTCCAGGGAGAATACCTGAGGTTTTTTAAAAAAGAACTTGGGCCCCTGTTTTTTATGCAAATGGGGGAGGGGAGTAACCTGGTTTCGGGGGAAATCCTAAATGAAAATAACTCCCCGGAGTTTTTCGATTTATTTGTTGCAAATCTTTCCATGGAAATTGGCCCTTTTTCCCAGGCCGGTACAGCCTTTATTACTGAAACGGGAGACTGGCTCATTGGCCTGGTACCCTATTATCAAACAGACCTTGGAGGTGGAGTTGAATTGAGAGTTGGGGGGAATCTCCTTAGGGATGTTCAAGGAGATGTCAGCGTAGGGGGTAATGTGGTTTTAAGTTATTATTTCTGATTTTTCCTTTTGGGGAGGTTGTGAAATGTTTGATCCTAAAGACTATT
>SKTZ01000016.1 GCA_007122335.1 Bacillota bacterium | reverse complement strand
CTTTTATCCCGCCAGCCCCTATTTGTCGCTACCCTGCTTTTGGGAACAGTAGATGGGTTTAATCCATGTTCTCTCTGGGTTCTGGCTGTACTTTTGGCCATGATTTTGAATACCCGCTCCCGGGTTCGCATAGCTGCAGTTGGCGGAGTATTTCTTTTGGTAACTGCCCTGGTTTATGGCCTGTTTATTGCCGGGGTTTTTGCAGCGATGGCGGTAATATCTCACCTGGAGAACCTGCGCTGGCTGATTGGGTTACTTGCCCTGGGCCTGGCGGCCTTAAACCTCAGAGATTTCCTGGGGGGAGGAGAGCAGCCTGTTCTGGGCATTTCCTCCCGCTGGAAACCGGCTATTGTTAAGAGTTCCCGTCAGCTGGGAAAGGACCGACCGCTAATTTTTACCCTGCTTTTAACCGTTATTTTTGCTGCGGGAGTTGCTCTGATTGAATTACCCTGCACTGCGGGGTTTCCAGTAATCTGGACAGGGCTCCTCCGGGAAGCAGGTATTGAAGGGATCTATTTTCTTGGCCTGCTGGGAGTTTATTTGGCTGCCTACCTTTTTGTAGAAGTTTTGGTGGTAGGGATAGTAATAATTACAATGGAATATTTGCGAATTCAGGAAATTTACGGACGCCGTTTCAGGCTTGTTGGTGGAATGCTAATGGGTGCTCTGGGACTCATGCTTTTAATTAACCCCCGGGCAATAGAAAGCCTGGGGGGGCTGATCCTGGTTTTTGCAGTTGCAGGCGGTGCCTCCTTGGGAATTATGGTGATCCAAAACCAGAGGAAAAGGTGGAGTAAAATTTAATTGTCAGAAGGCGGAGAAAATTGTTTTAATTAATCTAAAATTTATTACGGTTTAAACTAAGATAATTACAGAAGGACTTTTCCAGTCCGGGGGTAGTGGTTTTAAATTTTAAGGAGGGAGGTGCCGGAAACCAGTGTGTTTTCTGTTCTGGAAGGGAAAACCCTGCCGGAGCAGGAAGCAGATATAAACGAACTTTACTTTGAGATTGAGTTTACGGGCGGGTACTGAAAAGAAGTTCAGGAAAAGATTTACAGGTGTGATCTATAAAACTGGAGGGAGGAACTTTTTTGAAAGAAAAGGGGGAAAGGGGTTTTTTATTCATCAGGGCTTTGTTGGTGTTTGCTATCTTAATATTGATTGTTGCCTCATCGGGAGCAGCCTGGGGAGCACCAATTTCCCAGGAAAAATTTATCCAGTTAAACCCTGAGGTAGAAGAACTGTTTTTTTATTCAATAACTTCTCCACTGTCTTTTCATTTTGACCAGGGAGGAAAGAACCTGTTGCTGATTCAGGTTACATTTTCAGCAAAGGATGACAGCTGGGGTCCCTGGTTAAACCAGGCCGAGGGGGAACCAGTCCATCTTTTGGGTGATGGGTTCCTTTATTCTCAATATATTTTCTTTGCTCCACCAGATCAGGCCATCATCCCCGATTTCTACCATTATAAGGAGGTTATTGCCACCGGAGGAAAGGTTGCAGAGGCTTTTGGCACTTCTTTACCTCTGAATTTTTACGATCTGCAGGCAATCAATCCGGGCTTTAAATACTATAAAAAACTGAGTTCGCAAGGGGATCAACAGAGCCCTGTTTTTCTATTTGCTCCCGATGGGATGGGGCTTATGTTTTTGGGATTGGAAAACGGCGATATTTTTGCCCTGGTTCTGCGGGACCCCGAGAGGTGGCGGCAAATCACTGGAACCGAAGGCCATCACACTGAACTGGGAACTTTCAGATATTCCGAGCCTTTCTATCTTGCCGAACCGGGTTTTAGCTTTGAGGTTAGCCGCTGGTTTAGCCAGATGCGCGCCGAGGAGCAGAAGACAGAGGTCGGTGCGGTTTTGGATGATGATTTTGTCCTGGAGGGACTTGAAGTGAAAATGTTGATGGGCATGCTTCAGGTTGAATCCCGGATTACCAATTATAGCGGCAAAAACTTTTCCGTGATTATTTTTGAAGTAATCTTCTTTGACGAAGATGGCCAGGAGGTTGCTCATGGGGGGATCATGTGCCAGGATCTCAGAGATGGAGAAACAGGGGACTTTTTGGGGATGTTTGTTCCCGAAGGAAATATTGACCCGGAAAATATCCGTTATTCGATTACCCTCAGCCAGGCCTGGTAAGCAGAATTAAATGAGCTGCTTTCTCTAAATTAGTTATAGATATTTCGGTACTTTAAAATGATTCAAGTAAAATTGTTGAGAACAAAAAAACCCGAAAATCTTAAGTTAACCCTTTTCATTGCTGCTACAACGATTTCAGTGTTAAAATTTATCTAAACTTCCCCCGGGATTTGCTCCCCGGGGGAGTTTAAATTCGAGGAGGGCAACAAAAAAATCCGGGGTACTACCCTTCCAGTTTGGGACTTGCGCTTTCAGCTTGACCATTTCCTTATGCAGAACGAAAAATTAAATACAGGCTGAACACCTCATATTTCAAAAAGTCCCAGGAGAAGGATTTTGCATTGGGAGGTGAGAAATAACTAATGGTGTGAAGAAAGGAGCAGGGAAATGAGCTTGATTGGAGTCGATACCGGCGGTACTTTTACCGATTTCATTTTTCGGGACGACGGGGAATGGAAGATTTTAAAAACTCCTTCGACCCCTTATGACCCCGCGGATGCTGTCCTGGAGGGCCTGGGAGAAATTGCTCCGGGCAGACCACAAAAAATTGTCCACGGGTCAACTGTTGCTACCAATGCCTTACTGGAAAGGAAGGGTTCTAAAACTGCTCTTCTGACCAACCGTGGTTTTACAGATGTTCTGGAAATTGGGCGCCAGGCCCGAACCGAACTATATAATCTTTTTTACAGGCGCGAACAGCCCATTATCCCGCAGGACTTGCGCTTCGGAGTTCGGGGTCGTTTGCTTGCTGATGGCCGGGAAATGGAAGCTCTCGATGAAGGGCAAATAAGGGAGATAGCCCGGGACATGAGGGCCAGAGGGGTAGAATCTGTTGCAGTTGTTTTTCTATACTCCTATCTCGATCCCGCTTCGGAAAAGCGAGCAGCAGAAATATTGCGCGAGGAAGGACTGGCGGTTTCAACTTCCCATGAGATCCTTAAAGAATTCAGGGAATATGAACGGACATCTACCACCGCAGTTAACGCTTACCTGATGCCCCGGATGGATGGGTACCTGGGTCACCTGGAACAAAAACTTGGTGGGGATAAGCTTGCGGTAATGCAGTCTAACGGAGGGCGAATTCGTTCCCGCATAGCCCGCAAAGAACCGGTGCGGACTGTCCTTTCCGGGCCTGCGGGAGGAGTAGTCGGGGCCTATGAGCTGGGCAAAATTTCCGGGCACAGGCGGTTGATGACTCTGGATATGGGGGGAACCTCTACCGACGTAGCGCTGGTTGACGGGGGACTTCCTCTTACTACAGAAACCACCATGGGTGGACAGCCGCTGCAGGTGCCGATTATTGACATTCACACTGTGGGAGCAGGAGGTGGCTCCCTGGCCTACCTGGATGAAGGAGGAGCGCTGCGGGTTGGCCCTGAAAGTGCAGGAGCTGATCCCGGTCCCATCTGTTACGGCAAAGGCGAAATCCCTGCAGTGACTGATGCCAACCTGTTCCTGGGGCGGCTGATTCCCGAGCTATTCCTGGGAGGGGGCATGGAATTGACTCCGGAGCGAGTCAGGCCCTACCTGGAGAACCTTTCCCGCAAGGCAGGGCTGAAAGAGGAAGAACTGGCAGAGGGTATATGCAATGTTGCCAATGCTAATATGGAGAGGGCTTTACGGGTAATTTCAGTTGAAAGAGGGCACGACCCCAGTGAATTCTCACTTTTTGCTTTTGGTGGTGCCGGGGGAATGCATGCTGCCTTTTTGGCCCGAAGCCTGAATATCCCCCGGGTGGTTATTCCCCCTTACCCCGGAATTTTTTCCGCCATCGGCATGCTCCTGGCAGACGTGAGCAGAGATACTTCCCGCACAGTGCTTATGGGGGCCGAGGAATTAAAAACCAGGGCGGAGGAACTTTTTGCTCCCCTGGAAGAAGAAATTCTCGAGGATATGTCCGCCGAGGGTTTTTCCCGCGATGAAATCACCCTGGAACGCTCCCTGGATATGCGTTACCGGGGCCAATCCTTCGAACTGAGAGTTCCCTATTCACATAATTTTTTGGAAGATTTTCATGCCCGCCACCGGCAGCGTTACGGTTATCATCGCAAGGGTCGTCCTGTAGAGGCAGTCAACCTGCGAGTTTTGGGCTGGGGAAGGCCGGAAAAACCCACCTGGCCCCATCGGGATAACCCGGTCGAAGATATTCCGGACGGGGCTATTTATGGTTCCCGCTCCGTTGTTTTTGCTGGAATCAAGGAGGATACCTTATTATATCGCCGGGAGGCCCTGCTTTATGGCAACCGAATTCCCGGTCCGGCCCTGATCCTGGAATATTCTTCGACAACTGTGGTTCCCCCGGGAGTGGAAGGCCGGGTTGATCCCTGGAATAATCTGATCCTGGAGGTAGGCTGATGAATAAACCTATTAACCCCGTTCGCCTGGAAATATTTCATAATCGGTTTCGTTCAATTGCTGAAGAAATGGGGGTTGCCCTGAAGAGGACAGCTTTTTCTCCCAACATTAAGGAAAGGCAGGACTTTTCCTGCGGTATTTTTGCGGGAGATGGAGGGCTTGTGGCCCAGGCAGCACATATTCCTGTCCACCTGGGGTCGATGCCTCTTTCCGTGGCCTCTGCTATCGCATCCACTTCTTTTTCCCCGGGAGATATGGTGCTTTTAAATGATCCCTTTGCGGGGGGAACCCACCTCCCGGATATTACAGTGGTTGCCCCGGTTTTTTCCGGAGAAGAGGAAGAGCCCTGCTTTTATGTAGCTAACCGGGCCCACCATGCGGATGTAGGTGGAAGTGCTCCAGGTTCGATGTCCCTATCCGGGACTATTTTCCAGGAGGGATTGATCCTGCCTCCAGTTAAGATCTGGGAAAAAGGACAAATAAAAAAAGACCTGATGGAGGTTATTCTGAAAAACGTTAGGACTCCTTCGGAGCGGGAGGGAGATTTCGAAGCCCAATTCATGGCCAACCTAACCG
>SKTZ01000031.1 GCA_007122335.1 Bacillota bacterium | reverse complement strand
GGTCTTTTGAATTATTGTTTCTACCCAATACATACCGGGATAATTGAAGCTTACAATAACACAATCGGAGTAGTAAAAAGGAAGGCCAGGGGGTTCCATGATGAGGAGTATTTTAAAATCAAAATTTTTCAGGCAATAAATCTTAAGAAAAATTATTGAATGTCAACTGTACTCATTTGGAGGAGAACCGGAAAATTAAGCTCATCTAGTGGTAAAGTGGTTCCAAAACTTTTTATTTAATATGGGGTCCCAAAAAAAATGAGAAATGGGGGATAAGGATGAGATATTCGGTTATTAGTCCGGACAGAAATGAGATCTGGCAATTTTTCCTGGCAAATAAGTCGGTTAAAAATAATACTTCTCCGGTACCAACCAAAAAATCTCTATCGGCTACCATGGCTCAGTTTTCCCCAGAAGAAATAAAAGAATTTCAGAATAACCGAGATGACATATTCATTACCGATACCCTGCTTGACTTTAACATGGTCTGGGAATTTCTTGGAAATCGCCGGGTAAAAATTACTACAAGTATAAGTCCGGAAAATATATATGAAATCCCTGATATTGATGAATAACTCTCTAAATCTCCAGTATCATTCCCACCATTTCCGCAAAAA
The DNA here is from genome assembly GCA_007122335.1 of Bacillota bacterium. Classification (GTDB taxonomy): domain Bacteria; phylum Bacillota; class Halanaerobiia; order B1SED10-174; family B1SED10-174; genus T1SED10-26. The sequence goes on along the minus strand of SKTZ01000031.1, from coordinate 41,528 downwards.
ACTAACACCAAAAGAAGGGAAAAGCCTTTAAGAAATATTTCAATTGAAAACCCTAAAAAAAAGTTCCGGAAAAGGTAAAGAAAAAAGCCAGGATAAATCCTATTGGATTTTCCTGGCTATTCTTTTGCCAAAGAGTTATGTTATTTTTAATTATCTTCCTGGTTTTTGTTTTGACTCTCTACTATTTGCCACTTACATGAGCAGCAAGGGCAGCTGGGTTCGTTTGGGCAAGTCCGGAAACAGCTCCACCAAAAGTACGACCATCAACTCCATGCAATGCAGGCATACCACCTTGATTTTCAAGACCACACCCACTAACGTGAGCAACAAGCGCACCTGGATCAGTTTGGGCAAGTCCGGAAACAGCTCCACCAAAAGTACGACCATCCACACCATGTGCTGCAGGCATACCCTGACCAAAAACGGGGAGAGCTAATCCCATAACCATAACCGCCAGAACCACCAAAACCATTACCTTTTTCATTTCTTTTCCTCCTTTTTTAACTTCCATTCTATTTTTCAACCAGAGTTAAAGATCTGGAGTAAAGCTGCTGGAAAAACTCTTTTCAAGTATATAAAACGAAGTTTATTATCTTGGACGATCCGAATTTACTTGAAATAAAAATTTTACCAAAGGAATTAATTGTTCTTTAAAAAATTAAATTATGGACGAATTTTACAGGATTTTATTTTATTTGTAAAGGAGCATTTAACCCCGTATAAACTTTTCTGGGCTGTTTTTCCGGGATTTTTTGGGATAAACTCCTAATCTTTATTAATAACTATTACTAATAAAGAAGGCTGAATTAACCACCCTCCAACTTAATTTTTTTAAAACCTTGCTTTCCATGTTATTAAGAATTTTTTCCTGGAAAATAAAACGGAAAATAATCTTTCCAATTGGTTCTGTCCCCGGAACCCTTTTTAGATAAGTTATTACCAAAATACCCATCCCAAAAAAAGCATTTTCAACAAAAATAGAGTTTTTGGTTCTGGACCAACTTGTTTTTTTTGCAATTTGATTTAGTCATTTTTGGGTATTTTTAAAGCCGGGGATCAAGCTAAGAATAACCCAGAAATCAGGAAAGAAAAAATTAACTTCTGGTTCGATTATCCTCGAGATTTTTATATCACAACAAAAAAAGCTCACCTCTCTAAAACAGGTGAGCTTTCGAATTTATGCAACTCTAGAAAAAAAACTAAATTAATTTTGGTCAACCAAGTCTTTACTTTATCAGGAGCTTTTCATGTTTTTCAACAAAACATAGGATGAAATAAAACACCCTGCTGCAATAGGAAGCCAGAGCCCTATTTGGACAAAGCTATCTGAAGCTCCGGCAAAAAAGGCCCATAAAGTAGAAGAAGTTAGCGCAGTGGTATAAACCCCTCCCTTAACATTCCAGATAAGGGCGAGAACATAGCCCCAGGGTTGTTTGAGCCACAGCCAAATTGCCCCAAGAAAACCGAATGAAACCACAAGGGAAAGGTCCAGGGCAGCAATTAAATTTGTGGGATGGCCAACATTTATAACAATTTCCGGAATCTGTCCAGTAAAAACATAATCTAGGGAAATAACAACATGGAAAACTCCCAGTATTATTGAAACCAGGCCCATATAACCGGAAAGCCAGATAACCGGGGTACTTGCCTTAAATTCTGCAGCAACACCTCTAACATCAAGGTAAGGTAGGCCCAATAATAACGCAAATAGAGCAAGTGTAAAGAGAGCAACATAAATCAGGAAAAAGCTGTTGAAAGCAGCTCCAAACAAATAAAAAGCATAATTATATAAGGTATATAGTAACATTCCAAACCAGACCAGCTGCCAGCGCTGAGAACCCTTCCTGGAATAAACCAGGGAAGCAATTAACAGAGGCAATGCTAAAAACAGTGTTATTAAGTCATTACCCAGCCAGGCTGACCTCACCTGCAGGTTATCCTGATACAATCCCCCGGCCAAAAGCCCGCCAATTGAGGCAATAAACATTAAAATTACAATTATTACGGAAAGGATAAAAATAACTTTAAAACCAGACTGGAACATAGCCCCCCTTATTTTTTTTGGTTTCTTTTTCACTTTTTTTATCTTCTCCCTTCCCCTTTGTTTTCTTTCCCCTGCATTTTTCCACCCAGCCTTAAATAATTCAATCTTTTGGAAAAAATCTAATTTTACCCTCCTATTTCCCCTTTTTTAGACTTTTTCCTTCACTATTTCCGAGTATTAACCTGTTAAATTTTTTCCTTCGATAACAAACTTTCCTTTTTCTTCTTGTACTCGGTCTTCCCCTGCTAATTATTAGGAGAAAACAAAACTTTTCATTTCCATATTTTCCCTTTTAAATTGACATTATCCATCCAAGGTAGTATGATTTTATTACGCTAAACTCCTAAATAGCTTTTCTTCAATCTTTTTGAACCCGATTTAAACTCCTGTAGGTCGAGTGGCCAGGGCCATCAAGCTTACCATTAAAAAAGAAAGGAGATAAAAAAATGGGTTCAACGAAAGAAGTTGCAGAAAAGTTTTTTGATGCCTGTGAAACAGGAAAGGGATGGGAAGGATGCAAGGATTATTGTCACCCTGAAGCCACTTTTTCCAGCCAGACCGGTACCCTTGAGGGGGTTAATACGCTTGAAGGCTATACAGAGTTTATGAAGAACCTGTTTAAACCTGTTCCTGATGGAAACTATGAAATTCGTTCATTTGCCGTTGATGAAGAGCGTAATAATGTAATCGGTTTTGGTGTTTTCCGGGGCACTAATACTGGGGAAGGCGGCCCGGTCCCCCCTACGGGGAATAAAGCTGAAGCTGAGTATGTTTATGTAATGGATTTTGAGGGAGATAAAATCAAACACATGACCAAAATATGGAATGATAGTTTTACCATGAAACAATTGGGCTGGGCTGAAAAAACATAAAACAAAAAAGAAAAACATAATCGCCGGGGAAACCCGGTTTTTTTATTGGGGCAAAACTTTATTTGAGTTTTTCTTTTTTTGGAAAAAATATCTTGACTATTTTCATTTTTTATAATATTATCATTTCAGATAACGTTAGGGGAGGGAATTTTTAATGAGATCAAGGATTAATTTACTTCTACACCCTATCCGGATGCGGATTATCCAGTGGATTTTAACCCAGCAAGAAAGTACTACAGCTGAAATTTCCAGTGCTTTACCCGATATCCCTCAGGCAACCCTCTACCGACATATCAATAAACTGCTGGAGGCAGAAGCCATAAAAGTGACACGGGAAAATCAAATTCGGGGAACATTGGAAAAAGTATTTTCTTTGAATATTGAAAAAGGACAAATAAAGCCACTTGCGAACATTGAAACTCCTCAGGAGCATTTTGAAGCCTTCTTCTCTTTTCTAATGATGCTTCTTGGAGACTTCCAGGAAATTCTAAAAGAAAGTTCCACGGGTCTAAAAGAAAAAGGAGTTATGTACCGCCAGAGCAATGTCTTTTTAAGTGATGAAGAGTTAATGGAACTAGCAGGAAAAATCCAGGAAATCCTTCTGGAAAAAACAACAAATAAACCAATTCCAGGACGCAAATTAAGAACCATAACTTCTATTATTCTTCCCAAACCAGAAAGTTCTGGAGATTCCAAATCTTAATTAATTTAAAGAGGTGAATTAATGAAAAATAAGCTTGATTGGCGAATTTTTTTAATCCTTGCTTTCGCCGTTCTGATCAGTTCAATTCTTGCTATGCCCTACATTACGTCCACAATTGGGGATATAATTCTGGAAGAAGACGAGTTCAACCCCATTTTGCAGGTCCTGACAATTTTTGTGTTAGGTTCTTTCTCGGCCCTTGTGGGTTTGTTACTGGGCAGGTCCCTGGGGTTGGGTTTACCGTGGTTGGAAGGCTTCCTGAATGGAAATTTCGATCGGGCCGGGTTCGTTCAATTAATTAAAAAATCTATTTTTATCGGGGTAGGCCTTGGAATAGGAATTACCATTGTGGACATACTGTTCTTTCACCCTTTCAGCCCCCAATTACAACAACTAACGGTTCCCGCTCCCTGGCAGGGTTTCTTGGCATCTTTTTACGGTGGAATAATTGAAGAAGTCCTATCGCGCCTCTTTTTTGCCACCCTTATTATCTGGGTTTTAAAAATTATTTTTTCCCGAAATAAAAAAGAAGCCCCTCAAAACTATTACTGGATCGGGATCATAATGGCAGCTCTTTTCTTTGCAGTTTCTCACCTGCCTGCCCTGGAATTATCTATTGGTTTAACTCCCCTTACTGTTTTCCGAACCCTCCTTTTGAATGCAATTCCCGGAACAATTTTTGGCTGGTTGTTCTGGAAATACGGGTTAGAAAGCGCAATAACATCCCACTTTTCTGCTGATATTGTCCTGCACGTTATTCTCTTTCCCATTATTCTGGGAACATAAAAAGGTCCCCTGACCCCAGGCTTTTAGCCAAACTAAGAACCTCAAGGTTTCCTGAAAAGGGGGACCTTTTTTCTTTGTTTTTTCACCAATTTTTCTCCATTTCTCCCCTTGGATTACTTAACCTGAAAACAAAAACCAAGTAAGGAATTCATCTCCTTTAACCACCCAGGTAAGCTGCCTTTACCTTTTCATCAGCCGCCAAAACTTTAGCTTCTCCTTCCAGAACTATTCGGCCGGTTTCTAAGACATAAGCATAATTAGCTATTGACAGCGCCATGTTGGCATTTTGTTCAACCAGCAAAATAGTTGTTCCCAGGGAATTGATCTCCCGAATAATGGAAAAAATTTCTCGAACTAAAAGAGGTGCTAAACCCATGGATGGCTCGTCAAGGAGAAGGATACGCGGTTTAGCCATTAGGCCTCTTCCAATAGCCAGCATTTGCTGTTCACCACCGCTAAGAGTTCCCGCTAACTGATTTTTCCTTTCCAGTAGACGAGGAAATAGTTTGTAAACCTTTCCCATGTCATGTCTGACCCCGGATTTATCCTTGCGAACATAAGCGCCCATATCCAGGTTTTCCGCGACAGTCATTTGGGGAAAAACCTTCCTTCCCTCGGGAACCTGAGCAACTCCGAGTTTAACAATTTTATGTGGAGGAGCACTGGTAATGTCCCTGTCTAGAAAGCTAATTTTCCCCTTGGAGTTATTAACCAAATTGCAAATAGTATTGAGACAGGTGCTTTTGCCGGCACCATTGGCCCCAATTAAAGACACTATTTGTCCTTCTTTTACACTCAAGCTAATACCCTTTATGGCATGAATTCCCCCATAATATACGTGTAGATCGGTTACTTTTAACATGGTCAGCTCACCTCCTCGCCGAGATAAGCCTCGATAACCCGGGGGTCCTTTCGGACCTGTTCCGGAGTTCCCTCAAAAATTTTCATTCCATAATCCAAAACGCTAATTGTCTGGCATAGTTTCATAACCAGGCTCATATCATGTTCTATCAAAAAAATTGTTAGGTCGAATTCATCACGAACCCAGTGGATTAGTTCCATTAATTTCTCCGTTTCCAGAACATTCATCCCTGCCGCAGGTTCATCAAGTAGAAGAAGTTTCGGGGAAACTGCTAAAGCCCGGACAATCTCCAGGCGTCTTTGGGCTCCATACGGTAAATTCCTGGCTATAGTCATGCAATGGTCCCCAAGTTTAAATATCTCCAAAAGCTCTTTTGCTTCACTTGTTATCCGCCTTTCAGCGGCTCCGAATTTTGGAGGGCGGGCTACCGCTGTTCCCAGACCATAATCTGCATGCAAATGAAAAGCAACCTTGACATTATCCAAAACAGTTAGGTCCTTAAACAGGCGGATATTTTGAAAGGTTCTTGCTATTCCTGCCTGAGCAACGGAATAGGGGCTGTTCCCATCAATCCGCTGCCCGTTAAAAAGGATTTCCCCACTACTTGGCAGGTGAACACCCGTAAGCATATTAAATACCGTTGTTTTTCCCGCACCGTTGGGGCCAATAAGGCCATGCAGAGAACCCTGGGTAATCTGCATATCCAGGTTTTTAACAGCCTTTAAGCCTCCAAAAGAAATAGAAAGGTCTTTTGTTTCCAGGATTGGCTTTTGTTCCTGGGAGTCAAATCCTAAAGCTTTTATTTTCTGCATAGGGGGATTGGATTTTCCCTTTTCCGGGCCCAGGTTTTCTGGTGCTACTTTTTTCAAGATACTTTTTACTCTTGCAAAATCCAATTCCATCGTCCCAAATAAACCCTGGGAACGGAAAATCATAACAGTAACTAAAAGGGCCGGGTAAATAATCATCCGCCATTCGTCAATAAATCTTAAAAATTCTGGTAAAACGGTAAGCAGGGTTGCCGAAAAAATAGCCCCTGTAATACTTCCCAGTCCTCCAAGAACCAGCATAACAAGGACTTCAATTGATTTCATAAAGGTAAATCCATCGGGGGCAATATAGGTCATCCGGTGGGCAAAAAGCGAGCCTGCAATCCCGGCCCCAAAGGACCCCAGGGCAAAAGCCATTACCTTAAACTTTGTTGTATTAATTCCTACTGTTTCTGCAGCTGTCTCATCCTCCCGGATCGCCACCATGGCCCTTCCTGGAGCCGAAGCCCCAATCCGCCAGACCACAATTACTACTACAATGGCCATGAACTGGGTTAAATAAAAATTGTCTACCCAATCTATCCCTCCAAGCCCTGCTGCTCCGCCAGTAAAGCGGAGGTTTTGCAAAATTACTCTGATAATTTCCCCGAACCCCAGGGTGGCAATTGCTAAATAATCCCCCCTCAGGCGAAGGGTAGGAAGGCCAATAAGAAAACCAACAAACCCTGCTGCTATACCTGAAACGAGGAGGTTGAAATAAATCGGGGTTCCCAGATGAATAGAAAAAAGGGCGGTGGTGTAAGCACCTATTGCCATGAAGCCCGCATGCCCAATGGATAGCTGTCCGGTAATCCCGTTGATTAAATTTAAACTCACGGTAAGGATTATATTAATCGCCACTACACTCAAGACACCAATAACATAAAAATTAACCCTGTCCAGGCTAACCTGAAGGTTAATATATATTAAGGCTGCAAAGCCCAGAAAGATTAAAATGGGAGAAGCATAAATTTTGTTGGGATGTTTATTCATTGTTTTCACCAGCCTATACCTTTTCTCTTGTATTACGCCCGAGGATTCCTGAAGGTTTTACCAGTAAGATTAGGATTAAAAGCCCGAATGCTATTGCATCCCGCCAGCTCGAAGAAATGTAAGCAGTAACAAGGTTTTCCGATACACCAATTATTAATCCCCCCAGCACAGCCCCTGGAATTATCCCTATCCCTCCGATTACTGCAGCAACAAAAGCTTTGAGGCCAGGCATTAAGCCCATTGTTGGGCGTATCTGGGGGAAAACTATTGCCACGAGGATCCCCGCAGCCCCTGCAAGTAGAGACCCAACAAAAAAAGTCAGGGATATTGTCCGATCAACATTTACCCCAACCATTTGTGCGGCATCCCTATCCTGGGAGACAGCCCGCATCGCCTTGCCGGGTTTGGTAAAAGTAACGAAGTACTGCAGGGCAACCATTAATAAAAAGGTGACTGCAAACACAATTACCCGGGATTGATCCAGGTTAATTTCTCCAATACGATACAATCCGGTAAACTGTCTGGGAAAAGAACGGGGAATAGAACCAAAAATTTTTTGGCCTACATTCTGAAGAAGTAAAGACATCCCAATAGCGGTGATCAAAACTGCCAATCTTGGAGCCTTGCGTAAAGGTTTATAGGCAATTCTCTCTACTATGACTCCCGCTAAAGCTGCGGTCAACATTGCAAATATCAACGCAAAGTAAAAAGGAAAACCCAGCGATGTAACGCCGAAAAAACCTGCATAAGCTCCAATCATGTAGATTTCACCGTGGGCAAAATTAATCAACCGGACTATCCCATAAACCATGGTATACCCAAGGGCAATCAGGGCATAAACACTGCCCAGGGAAACTCCGTAGATAGTCTGCTGCCAGAAATAAAGGCGGTTTGCACTAATAGCAACCATAAAATAATTTGCAGCTCCAATTGCTAGGAGGACTATTATAAAACCAAAGAAAAAACTGCTGATTGGATTCGCAGGAAATCTTTTTTTATTCCTGGCTAAAACGACAATTAAAGCAACAAATACTGCAAACAAAGCAAAACCGAATACTGGCTGCATTGCTTTACCACCTTCCTCTTATTACCAAACTCAAAACTAAAATTGGTGGGATAAAGGGGTAATCCCATTTATCCCACCAAAGAAACATTCCAGAGATTTTAACCCCTTAAAAACAAATAAGACTTATCAATACCCCACTTGAGTAACAAATTCAAACTGGGGATTATCTTCAACATTTACTACCCGGATAATAGTAATATCTTTAACCGGATTTCCGTCCTCATCAAGGGAAATGCTCTGCCCGGTAATTCCCTCAAAACCCTGGGTAGCAGCTATTGCATCCCTGATTTCTCTTGGATTGTCAGAACCGGCCCTTTCAACAGCGTCCATCATGAGTGCTGCCGCATCATAACCAAGTGCTGCAAGGACAATGGGAGGTCGCCCAAACTTGCCCTGGAAATTACTCAAAAATCCCTGGACAACAGAGCGACTATCGCTTGTGGAGTAATGTGTTGTGAAAACTGAGTTGACTGCAGCAAGACCTGCCTGGTCAAGCAACTCCTGGGCATCCCAGCCATCTCCGCCAATAAAGATAGCATCCAGGCCAATTGATTCTGCCTGGGTTAGGGCCAGAACTGCATCTTCATAGTAGAAGGGCGAATAAACTACCTCTACTCCCTGATCCTTCATCCGGGTTAATTGGGCACTAAAATCGGTATCTCCCAGATTATAAGCAAGCTCAACAACCTCGCCCCCTGCCGCCTGGAAATTGTCCCGAAAAACTACTCTCAATCCTTCACTGTAGGCATCCCCAACTTTAAATAGAATACCGGCCTTTTTTGCCCCAAGGTCATCAACAGCATAATTTACTGCAGCAAGACCCTGATAATCATCCAGATAACATACCCGAAAAACAAAATCACCCTGTAATGTAACATCTACTGCAGTTGCAGTAGGGGAAATCATGGGGATCCCCTGACGTTGAACAACTGGTCCCGCAACCATTGAAGTAGAACTAATAACTGGGCCGATTAAACCAACTATTCCTTCCCGCTGGATCAGGCGGTTTACCAAAGTGATTGTTTCTTGCGGATTAGCTTGATTGTCCAGAACGATTAATTCCACCTGTCGGCCATTAATCCCACCCTGGGAATTTATCTGTTCAACTGCAAGCAAGGCACCATCACGAACACCTTCTCCGTAGGGGGCTAGTGGGCCGGTCATGGGTCCAACCAAACCTAGTTTAATTGGTTCACTTGAACTCGCCATAATAGAAGAAACCACCAGAATAACGACTAGTAAAAACGCTAATAAAAAACCCTTTTTCACTAACCTCACCTCCAAAAATTAATTATTTCTTTATTGTATTAAATAATTAACTCATTGTCAATAAAAAGTTTTGTTTCCTTTCAAAAAAGTAGGGCGGGGCTGGAAATACCAACCAAAAAAGATCCAAAAACTACCTGCCCATACCAGGAAGGCAACAAAAATTTTTAAGAAAACTATAATTCAGGTTAAAAAGTTATCTCTTTAATCCTTTCTTTTTCCCTTTTATTGGCACAACCTTAAATTTACTATGGAGAACAAAAATTATTTTCTAATTGCAAAAAAATAAGGATTGAAAACCAGAGAAGTTGCTGAAAAGATCATGGTTGGTCTGGGTATAGGCATTTCCTCCATGAGGGAGCCTCTTTTTCCTGTCAGGCTGAAACTATTGAAAAATAAAACCTGTTAAGGTTTTACTGCATACTTTAAGCCCCTTTATCAACATATGCCAGGTACAAACTATGAACTGTGGGCAATTACAATCGGCAAAGAAATAACATGGTATTGGGTTATGGAGTTTTTAGAAAAACCCACTCCGGAAAAGGGGACCTTTTCCACCCCCAATAACTATTTTCCTGGTTATGCAACCATAATGGGTTTCGCAGGTGTTCTGATTAAAAATGGAAATTCTATCGGGAATGATAAACACGCTCAAAAACAACCGGACCGGGGCTAAAGAATTAAAGAAAGATAAACCCAACTAAAAATAATGATTAAGCGGTCCAAACCCGGTTGTACCGGGAATAAACCCCTTAATCTTTTTTATCCTCTGCTGATTTTTTTAAATATAGTTTGAATAAGAATTTTTTGGGGTTTAACCCAAAACTAAAAATAATTAAATCATTTTTACCAAAATCACCTGTTTAATTTTAAACAGAATCTCCAGAGAAACATCCACCTTCTCCTTATAAAAAGGCTTTTCCTTGCGGATTTGCTTTTTTCGAGGAGGGTTACCGATAATTAACTCCGGTACATCCAAAACCTCATAAGTTATCAATGTTTTCCCGGGTTAAAACCAGAGCTTAGGTCATTAATTTTTCTCCCCCAAATCTTTTTAACAGGATTACTACAATCCCCCAGGTAATCAGGGCCGGGATTATTCCCATCACAGGATGGACAAGAGTAATTTCCCCCAGGATAAAGGTTGTTGATGTGTTAAGCATTGCATGAAATAATATTGAAATAAAAACACTCCTGGTATTATTATAAAACCAGGTAAAGATAAACGTCTGTCCGATTATTGCCATGGAAAAACCAACCAGAGACATAACTATAGCAAAAAAACCAGTATCAGAATAAATAAAAACAACGTAGGGATAGTGCCATATTGCCCAGATCAGTCCTAGAATCCAGCTGGTTTTTTCTGCGTTATATTTTTTTTGCAAAAGATCCAGTGCAAAGCCACGCCAGCCTGGTTCTTCCAACCCACTGGTAAAAACCTGGTATAAAAAAAAGATAAAAATCAGGGATAAAGGAATCCCTCCACTAAAAAATTCACCAAAAGGAACTCCCAAAATTACACCTACCAGGACGGAAAGCAAACTAATTCCCAGGGGAATAAGAACCATAAATAAATACCATTTCCACCCAACATTCCACTTGAAAATTCGGGTGAATAAATCCCTTAAACCCCGGGTTCCAGACAAAAAATAAGTGGCTACCAGGGAAGCCAGAAGCGGGCCATAAATACCTATTCTAAAAAGGAGAAAAGCATTTTTTCCCTCAGCCTTGGCAAATTCCCAGTTGATGATATCAACGAAGGAAATATCTCTATACCCGAACAAGAAAGCAATCAACCAAAACCCCCAGGAAATTCCGAATGCTAGCAAAATAAATAAATAAAGTGCACTTTTGTCTTTTTTATCCAATAGAACATCTCCCTTCGAAAAACATTTTTCCCTTCAAATGGTTATCTCGTTAATAACATTTAATTCATTTCCCGAGTTACTTCTCCTTCTTTTTCCATGGTCCAATCTCCTTATTTAAGGACCCCAAAATCCTGTAAACTCCTTTTTAAAATAATTATTCTCCAAAAGGTTTTTCCCTCTTTACCTGAAAAAATTTTAAGGCTTCTCCATTTGATTTACCCTTATGACCAGAGCAGTAATAAAACTTGCAAAACCACCGTTTTTTTATTTAAGGTAAAAGGGTTGCCAGGTTTTCAAAAAAAACCAGCGCGATTCCTCGCGTTGGCTATACAAAATTTCCTTACTTTTTTAATTGTTGCCGAAGGTGGGACTCGAACTTACACGGGCTTTGGGCCCAACGGATTTTGAGTCCATGGGGCAGAATCAACGTCCCGAAAACCTTTAAAACCTCGATATTCAAGCGGATTCTGGGTCTGAAAGCTTAAGGTAATCCCGCTTAAACCCCTTTGGGCTCAAGGGTATCTTGCTTCACAATTCCTGCTATTTGCTTACCCTAATTAAAAGAAAATTTTAAAAGTTATTCTATAAATACTTCAAAATATATTTTCAGGGTTCCCTGAAAATCTATACCCCAATGGGCTCGATGAAAGGGACAAACCAGCTCGTACTCTCCATAACCCAGCTTGCCTGTTCTTGAAGGATCATCCATCCAGTCAAAATATAAATAAAAAGGGCCCCAATAAATATTGGGTGCTGTTGTTTGACCTTCAGCTTCTGAAAGGAAATAATGAGCCCACGCAAACCATAGATATTCAATCCAGGCTGCCCCTTCTGAACTTATTTCAATATATTCTCCCGGGCGATCCTTAACATTAATTTCAACCATTGGCTCTCCTTTTTCTCCGGTTCGAATAATTACATCCATTCTCCCATCCTTGAGCATAGGTTCAAATGTACCCTCTCCACTTGAATAAATTACATCAGATAAATAAAATTTCCCCCTTCCTTCAAAAACCCCTGATTCTCCTTCCACTTCTTTTAAAGGAACCTTTGCTAAAAAATTCCCGGTAACCCAGGCCACATTATCCGAACGACTTCTGGTTAATTTCCAGTTAAACCAGCTTTGAAAGAAAAATTCTGAATTTCTCCCAACTTTTATTACCATCTTGTTAGTTCCCAATGCTTCACGAGATTTTCCTTCGGGGGTTTCGAATAAATATTTTATAAGAACCTCTGCCAATCCTTCCTCTTCACTTTCAAAAGTAAAAGATCCCCTACCGGCATCATCAGTTGTTAATTCCCCGGGAAAAACATCCCCAACCCCCCTAAATTCAATTGAAACTTCCCTGTTACCAAGATAATAGCCATCACAATCCCTGAGCCAGAAATCAAAGGAAATTTCGGTTCCCGGATTAACTTCGATAAAGTCATATAAACCTCCAATACTGGCTTCAATTGCTGAATTTTCGATTTCTCTAATTCTCTTTTGATGTTCCCTTACTTTGTTTAATAAGGGAGAACAATAAGCAACCTGCTGGTCAACTAAGAAGTTATTAATGGAAGTTTCGTCGCGACCATTTACCGGAGTTAAAACATTTTGACCAAATACAACCCTTCCTTTGGGATCTTGAAGCGTTACTTCTATCCAGCGAGGGGAATCATCAAAACTACTGGAGGATACTTTCATAATGTACCTTGAATCGTTCGCTATTAGCTCCTCCCCTAGGGGTATAGAAAATTTGACCTCATCCTGATTTTCTTGAACTATTTTTCTCAAAAAAAGATCTTGGAGTCCCTCGTCAATCCCTTCCAGCAAAACAAATATATCCGGTATAGGACAATCATCACTTCCGGAAACTACCCAGCCCGACCCTATTGAGAAAAAAAGGATAACAGCAAGGGAAACAATAAAAAAATATTTTAAGGTAATCCTATTTTTCTTGTTACAGGAACTTAAAGCCAATTAATATCCCCTCCTTTCGGTTTAACCTTTTCTTTTATTGTTTAATATCTTTAGGTTTGTTTTCCTAATAAAAACACCAAAAATAAGCATAGTGAACCACCTCCGACTCAAGAAAAACAACAATCTCTAAAAAAACTGGGGGTTGTTAATTTTTAAATAAACTTTTTAACTTCTATTTTTTTAATATTCTGTCTTTTTTTGCTTTTCCCTTCACCACTTTATTCCCATGAATTAAATTATCTTTACCAAAATATAAAACCCGGCGGAATTAATCCCACCGGGAAAAACCAAAAATATTGTTTTAAACTGGTGCCGAAGGTGGGACTCGAACCCACACGGGCTTTGGGCCCAACGGATTTTGAGTCCGTCGCGTCTGCCAATTCCACCACTTCGGCTCACCAATATCTTAACACAAATATTGAGAGATGGTCAACTATAAAATACACTCATCGTCGCAGGGACATGGTCTTTTGTTCCCTGGTAAAGGATGTTCACCCTTTACACTCCTGGCAAACTGCAATGCATTTTCAAGTTCTTCCTCGTCACCTATAAGTAGAATTGTCTGGCTTCCCTCACTACCTCCAATGCCTCCCGCCCCTGCAGGAAAGGCTTCAATATAAAAGAGGCTTTCCAGGGCATCTATTTCAGTAAATATTTCTCCATAATTAACAGAGTTCATTCCAACTTTCATTCCCATTCCCTTCCGCAAAACATCTATCCCCATTAGGGATGCTGCTTCAGGTACTGAGGGTATCAACTTTTCTAAACCAATGGGGAAAATCAGTTCGGCTCCCCTAGCGTTAACAATGGGAAGGGCTTTTCCAATTGTCCCCCCCACAGGATTACCAATCATTACACCGACGTTTCCTTCCAGGTCAAAGGCATTTCCACCTTTAAAAAAGATATCCCCTGCTGTAAATTCTTCCAAAACCTCAAGCCAGTCTTTCTCCACTTCTTCTCCTTCAATAAATACTGCAGGGGAAATTCTACCTTCAGCAGGTGATACGCACATTCTTCCCCCACAGGTTATTCCCGCAGTATAGCGTTCTTTGGGAATTTCCTTGCCCGTAATTTCTTCATAGATATAAGCATTGGTCGTACCACCAGCTATAATTACTTTTCCTTTGCGCAAAGCTTCCCGAACCTCAGGCAGTTGAATAACTGACCTTGCAATGAGCCGCTTGCTTTCAGCAACATCAAGGGTTATCAGAGCTCTTTCCACAACTATCAACCCCTTTTTAAAGTACTTTGGCTTCACCCCTGTAGATTAAACCTCGCAGGCCATCAATTGTTGCTATTTCACCATCTTCGAGACGATTTAGAGCATCTTCAACTGCAACAATAACTGGGATACCCATGCTCAAACCCACAATCGCTCCGTGGGAAGTCAGGCCTGCGGCCTCAGTAATTAATCCCGAAACCTTCTCAAGGGCAGGCATATAATCCCTGTCAGTTTCAAAAGCTACCAGGATATCCCCCTGTTCAACTTTTTCAATGGCCTCTTCAGCAGTCTGGGCGAGCTTTAACTTCCCAACTGCAGAAGTCCGGCCTATCCCAGTTCCCCGGGCCCATACTTCGCCTGCTGTGTGCACTTTCATCAGGTTTGTTGTTCCCTGAATTCCTGCGGGAGCGCCAGTAGTAATAACAACCAGATCTCCCGAATTAATTAGACCTGCCCTCAGGGCTCCCTGAACTGAACTTTCAATTATAGCGTCGGTGTCTCCAGTTCCCTCTACGAAAAGAGGATAGACTCCCCAGGATAGCATTAACTGCCGGCGGACCTGATGATTGGGCGTAGCAGCGATAATCTGGGCCTGGGGGCGGTATTTTGATACCATACGCGCAGTATGCCCCGAACGAGTTGAAGTTATTATAGCCGAAGCCTTTAAATCAGTTGCTGTAGCACATGTAGCATAACTGACAGCGTCTGTAACCGTTGAAGGCATCTTTTCTTTTTGGCTTTCAAAGACATTGAGCTGGTAGGACAGTGAGTTTTCTGTTTCCCTGGCAATCCGGGCCATTGTTTCAACTGCCTCTAAAGGATATTTCCCCATTGCCGTTTCCCCGGAAAGCATAGTAGCGTCAGTACCATCAAGGATGGCATTAGCAACATCACTTGCTTCAGCGCGAGTTGGCCGGGGATTATTTACCATGGATTCCAGCATCTGGGTTGCTGTTATTACAGGTTTGCCGGCCCGATTACAGCTGTGGATTATCTGTTTCTGAATCATGGGAACTTTTTCAGCGGGTAATTCAACTCCCATATCTCCTCGGGCAACCATAATCCCATCCGCAACTTCTATGATTTCATCAATATTATTAACCCCTTCTTGATTTTCAATCTTGGCAATAATCTGGGCCTGGGAGTTATTCTCCTCCAGAACCCGCCTGATTGCGATAACATCTTCTGCCTTGCGGATAAAGGAGGCTGCGATAAAATCAATTTCCTGGGCGATACCAAACTTAATGTCCTTTTCGTCTTTCGCTGTCATGGGGGGCAGGTTGAGCTTAGTTCCCGGTAAATTTACCCCCTTGCGGGAACTAATTTTCCCTCCATTAAGGATTTTGCACCTGATCTCTTTTCCCGAAGTTTCAATTACCTTAAGTTCAATCAACCCATCGGCAAGAAGAATTGTACTTCCCTTTTCAACTTCCTGGGCTAAATCGGGATAGGATACTGAAATTTTTTCAGATGTGCCGGGAATTTCTTCTCCGGTTAGAATAACTTCTTCACCCTTTTTCAGTTCAACCTCACCCTCAACAAGCCCTGTTCTTACCTCGGGCCCCTGGGTATCGAGCATTATTGCAGCCGGGACTTCTGTTTTCTTGATACTTTCGATGTGCTCAAAATGTTCTTCTTGGGTGCCATGGGAAAAATTCAAACGAAAAACGTTAACACCAGCCTTGCAGAGTTTTTTAATCATTTCCGGCCCTTTTGAAGCGGGCCCAAGAGTTGCTACAATTTTGGTCTTTCTCAATTTCCCACCTCCTTTGCTAGCCAGACTCTGGAAAAACCAGGCCCCTTACGGGGCCTGAATTTTTTCTATGCTCTTCTTACAACTGCCGCTATACCCATACCTCCACCAATACATAGAGTCGCCAGCCCTGTCTCTTTATCCAGGCGCTTCATGTGTCCGAGCAGGGTAACAAGGATCCTTGCTCCACTTGCTCCTATGGGATGACCCAGAGCTATTGCTCCTCCGCCTACATTCACCCGATTCTCTTTAAAACCAAGTTCTTTGCCTACTGCGAGAGCCTGAACTGCAAAAGCTTCATTGGCCTCGATCAGGTCAATATCATTAATTGTTAAGTTGACCTTATCTAAAGCTTTTTTCACTGCAGGAACCGGACCCATTCCCATGTAGAGAGGATCGACTCCAGCAGAGGCATAACTTTCTAGATAAGCAATGGGCTCAAGTCCGAGTTCTTTGGCTTTGGATTCACTCATAATAACCAGGCCTGCTGCTCCATCATTTATTCCTGAAGCGTTCCCCGCAGTTACACTTCCGTCCTTTTTAAAAGCAGGCCTCATTTTGGCTAATTTATCCGCTGTTACTCCTGGGCGGGGATGCTCGTCCTGGGTAAAAATTATCGGGTCTTTTTTCCGCTGGGGTATTTCAACTGGGACAATTTCCTCCTTGAACCAGCCTTCTTCCAGAGCTTTTTGCGCTTTGGCCTGGCTTCCAGCAGCAAACTCATCCTGTTCTTCCCGAGAAATATTATATTTCTCTGCAATAGCCTCTGCAGTATTACCCATGTGCTGGTCAGTGAGGGAACACCAGAGGCCGTCTTTTATCATTGCATCTTCAACTTTCCCGTGCCCCATTTTATATCCCCAGCGGGCCTGGGGTAGGTAATAGGTGGCCTGGCTCATGCTCTCCATTCCCCCGGCCACAATAATATTCCCTTCACCAAGCTTAATAGATTGAGCAGCCAGGGCTACGGTTTTCAAGCCGGAACCGCAAACCTTGTTAACTGTCATAACCGGAACCTCGTTGGGAACATTGGCAGCAAGAGAAGCCTGCCTGGTGGGGTGCATTCCCTGGCCAGCCTGCAAAATATTCCCCATTAAAACTTCATCAACCTGATCCCCCTCAATTTTGCTACGTTTTAAAGCTTCCTCAATTACTATTTTCCCGAGCTGCCAGGCAGCAAAATCCTTTAATGTCCCCCCGTATCCACCAATAGCAGTTCTTACACCTTCAACAATAACTACTCGCTCCAAAATTGACCCTCCTTTTAATAATTTACTTTAAAACTCCCACATCATCGGGAATAATTAGTTCTGCTTCTGTTTTTTCCTGAACTTCTGCAATTGAAGAATCTTCCGCAACTTCCCTGAGCAATAGTCCAGAAAGAGTGACTTCAATAACTGCCAGTTCGGTAACAATCAGGTCCACCTCTTTGGTTGCAGTCAGGGGTAGTTTGCACTTCCGGAGTATTTTGGGTTCGCCTTTTTTATTACAGTGTTCCGTTGCGATAATTACTTTTTGGGCGCCAACAACCAGGTCCATGGCTCCACCCATTCCCGGAACAAGCTTGCCTGGGATCATCCAGTTAGCAAGATTCCCCTCTTCATCAACCTCCAGGGCCCCCAGAACCGTTGCATCCACATGACCTCCCCTGATAATCCCAAAAGAGGTAGCACTATCAAAACATGCTCCACCGGTAAGTATGGAAACTGGCTGCCCACCTGCATTTACCACATCCGGGTCTTCTTGTCCCGGTTCTGGAGCAGGCCCTACTCCCAGAAAACCATTTTCCGACTGCAGTATTACTTTTTTATCACCATCAATGAAATTGGCTACAAGAGTTGGCATTCCAATTCCCAGGTTAACAACATCACCATCTTTAAATTCCCTGGCTACCCGGCGGGCAATCATGTTTCTTTTTTGCTGTTTATCCACTATGCTGCACCTCCCTTTTTAACCAGATAATCTACGAAAATCCCGGGAGTTACAACTTCGTCGGGATCAATTTCCCCTATTTCCAGAATCTCTTCAACTTCTACAATAACCAGGTCGGCGGCAGTAGCCATAAGCGGGTTAAAATTGCGGGCTGAACGCCGGAAAACAAGGTTTCCCGCCAAGTCTGCCTTATGGGCCTTAAGCAGGGCAACATCAGCTCTTAGGGGCGTGGCTAGAATATAATCCTGACCGTCAACGTTTATTACCCTTTTCCCTTCCTGGACTACAGTTCCAACTCCAGTAGGGGTAAGAACTCCACCCAATCCAGCTCCCCCGGCCCTGATCTGTTCAGCAAGGGTTCCCTGGGGAACAAGTTCAACTTCAATTTCTTTATTATTCATTTTTTCCCCGGTTATTTTGTTGGTTCCAATATGAGAGACAATAACTTTTTTGAGCTGATCTGCTGCAACCAGTTTACCCACACCACTATCCGGGAAACCGGTATCATTTACAATCAGGGTCAGATCATTAGTTCCTTCCTCCACTAGAGCATCAATTAATGTGTTCGGACTACCGACAACCATAAACCCCCCGACCATAACTGACATGCCGTTTTTAACTTTTTTTGCTGCTTCCTTGGGACTTAAAATCTTCTTCAATCTACGCACCTCCAGTATTTAAAGGGATAGAATATGAGAAAGCTGCAGGATTTCTTCGTTGATTTGAGGCTCCTGAGCCAGGGCTTCTCCCAGTGGTGTTGCCTTCATTTCTTCATGAACCATCCCAATCATTAAACCAGACTTTCCCTCGCATAATAAATCAACTGCAGAAGCTCCCATCCTGCTGGCCAGAATTCGATCCCGGGCAGAAGGAGCACCTCCCCTTTGCAGATGCCCGAGAACAATAACCCTGGTTTCGTGGCCAAGTTTATCGCTTATTGCCTCACTCAGAGCAAAAGCAGGAGTTTTTCTTAGGTCACGGTTGGTATAAAAATCACCGCCTACTCCCTCGGCGACCATGATTATGCTGTGTTTCTTGCCCCTTTTGAAGCCGTGTTCCAGTTTATCGCAAATATCTTTAAGAGAAGTAGGTCTTTCGGGGATAAGAATTGATTCTGCCCCGGCGGCAAGACCCGCATAAAGAGCAAGAAAACCTCGTTCTCTCCCCATTATTTCCACTACAAAAATCCTTTCATGGGAAGTTGCCGTATCCCGGATCTTATTCACAGCATCAATAACTGTATTCACTGCTGTATCAAAACCAATACAGAAATCTGTCCCCCCGATATCATTATCAATAGTCGCAGGAACTCCCACAACTTCAATTCCGTGTTCTTTTTGTATTAATTCGCCGCCTCGAAAAGAACCGTCTCCTCCAATTATTACCAGACCCGAAATACCGAGTTCTTTCAAGTTTTCTGCGGCTTTTGTTCTTCCTTCTTTAGTTTTAAATTCCTCGCAACGGGCGGTTTGCAATATTGTGCCTCCCCGCTGGATAATATCAGCAACACTGCCTCTCTGCATGGGGCTGAATTTTTTATTAATCAAACCCTGGAAACCATGCTGGAAAGCATAGATGCCGATACCTTTGTATATTCCATTTCTTACAACCGCCCGCAGGGCGGCGTTCATTCCAGGCGCATCTCCCCCACTTGTTATTACCCCGATCTTTTTCATTGTTCTTGTCCTCCTTCATCCACATTATCAACCCGCGCCCTGCCCAAATTTTGCCTGCTAATTTTTTTATTTACCTTAACCTACCAGAAAAAAATTGGAAATAAAACCAAAAGTAATCAACATAACCAAAATACCCGCTAAAAACACCCCGGTAAGAATCGCAAAAAAGGAAGGCCAGAAAGGAAGCTTGAATAAAACTGCGGCGAGAGAAGCAGTCCATGCCCCAGTTGTTGGCAGGGGAATAGCAGTTAAAATAATCAGGCCAATAATCCCATATTTTTCAACCCGCTCGCTGCGCCTGTAGGTCCTTCTGTCCAGCCAGTTGAAAAAAGTTTCAAAGACCGGAACATTTGCCTCCAGAAATTCCCGGACAATCCTTAAAAACAATAGCAGGGGAATTATTGGAAGGAGATTTCCCAGTACCGCAAGCAAAAATGCTGGCCCCGGATCAAAGCCAAGCCTCCAGGCCAGGGGAATGGCTCCCCGCAACTCAAAAATAGGAGCCGCTCCAGTTATGACAACCCAGATAGCCGGGGGGATTTCAGATAGAAACCCCATTATTTATCACTTCCCTGTTCATCACTAAGCCTTCTCAGCAATTCTCCTCCTGCTATTCCCGGTTCTGTCATTTCCCTGGGATCGAGGATTATGTCAAGCTCTTCGCTGGTTAACATTCCTTCCTCCAGCAAAATCTGTCGTAGTGCTTTTCCAGTATCAAGGGCCTTTTTGGCCACCCTGGAAGCTGCTTCATAACCAATATGGGGGCTGATTGCGGTGATAATACCCAAACTATCTTCAACCATTTTCTGGCACCGCTCCCGATTGGGGGTTATTCCCTGCAGACATTTTTCGTTAAATATTTTCGCACCATACACCATTATATCAAGGGATTGATACAGGTTAAAGACCAGGACCGGCATCATTACATTTAATTCAAGCTGGCCTGCCTGCCCGGCCAGGGCTACCGTGTGATCGTTACCCTGGACCTGGAAAGAAATCTGGTTAATTACTTCTGGGATCACCGGGTTTACTTTCCCCGGCATTATCGATGATCCCGGTTGCACCGCCGGCAAATTTATTTCCCCTAAACCGGCCCGGGGTCCTGAAGCCAGCAGGCGTAAATCATTGGCCATTTTGCAGAGATTAACGGCTGCTGTCCTGAGACAACCCGAAAGCTGAACCAGTTCGTCCTGGTTTTGAGTTGCATCAACAAGATCAGGGGCCTGTTTCATTTCAAGTTCGGTCAGCTCCCTTAATTTTCTGGTTACAATTTTCACATATTCCTGGTGGGCATTCAACCCTGTCCCAATTGCAGTAGCTCCTAAATTAACGGTCATTAAATCTCGCCGGGCATCGGTCATCCTTTCAACGTCTCTTTCCAGAGCAGCTGAATAAGCTTTTAACCCCTGCCCCAGACGGATGGGAATTGCATCCTGGAGATGAGTCCTCCCCATCTTTATCACCGAATCGAATTCCTCGCTTTTTTCTTTCAGGGTGTGAATTAAACCTCTGAACTCGTCCATCAATTTATCCAGGAGCTTGATTGCCCCAAGTCGGATAGCAGTTGGCACAACATCATTTGTGGATTGTCCCATATTTACATGATTATTGGGATGAATAACCCGGTAATTTCCACGGGGTTCTTCAAGTATTTCCAAAGCCCGGTTGGCTAAAACCTCATTCATATTCATATTGAATGAAGTTCCAGCGCCTCCCTGGATGGTATCTACAATAAACTGATCCTGGAATTTCCCATCAACGACTTCCTGGGCAGCCTGAAGTAATGCCTGCCCCTTCTTTTCCTCAATCATGCCCAGTTCCATGTTAACAGATAACGCTGCTTTTTTTACCACTCCCAGGGCCTTAATCAAGGCTCCGTGAACCGGGTAACCGGTTATCGGGAAATTCTCGGCAGCTCTCTTGGTTTGAACTCCGTAATAAGCATCTGCGGGGATTTTTAATTCCCCCAGGGCATCGAACTCTGTTCTTTCCTGCATAATTACTTCGCTCCTTTTCAGGAAATATCGTCTTCGATTTCGCCAACTTCCCTTGTATGAGCAATTCTTGCAGCTGCAGCTGCGGCAACACCTGCTACAATATCATCCATAAATGTATGGACTTTTTTACTTTCCTTGTTATCAAGCCTCTCCATTATTCCTGGTTTAGCTTTATCTAAATAACCAAAAGAGGTTATCCCAATAGTCCCATAAATTGTGGCAATTCCCATTGCCAACGTTTCATCGACCCCGTAAAGCGGCTCATCACTGGCAATAATGCTTTGCAGGGGTTCTTGAATCTTCCCCTCCTCTGTTAACTTATCAAGGGTCAGCCCGGTCAGGATCACATGCTGGACTTCTCTTTTTTCAAAAACCATCTGGACACTCCAGAGGCATTCATCAAAACTCAAACCTTCGTTATAGGGGGCCTGCATATTCAGAACAATCTCTGCTATTTCCTCCAGAGTAACCCCTCTTTCTTTAAGCATATCAATTATTTTTTCTTTCATTTTTACCTGCTTCCTTTCCTTTATTCCTGCCGAGAAGTTTTTTAATGTCAGCCTTCAACTTATTTCTTTCCCCTTCATCAGCAGGTGCCCTGAAGGCATTGCCTAGGGCAATAGTAATTTTCTCATTTCCCCTTTTCAGTTCAAGATAAATAGGGCAGGAGCCGGAATATGAATATAAAATTTCCTTGAGTTCTTTCCAAAAACCAGGGGGGATCTTTTCAAAATCCATCTCCACCCGGAAAGGAACCTCTAATTTTTTTATTTCTTCAGCAAGAATTTTGGGACCCTCTTCTTCCTGCTGATCAATTTTTCCCTCAATTAATACAGCCTGCCCCACTTCAATAAGTTCCCGGTTATTGCTAAAAATATCCGGGAAAACAATAATCTCTACCTGGGCAACTCTATCTTCTAACAAAATGAATGCCATTTGTTGACCTCTTTTGGTTTGATGAGGTGTTATCCTGGAAATTAATCCTCCAATCCTTACCCTGCTCTGGTCAGTTTTTTCGCCCAGATGCTCCAGGGGAGTTACACCTTCTCTTGCCAAAAGTTTTTGATAGGGATCCAGGGGATGGCCGGAGATATAAAAACCAAGGGTTTCTCTTTCCATTCTCATTAATTCCTGGGAAGAAAATTCTTCGATGTCCGGGACTTCAATATCTCCAGAAAAAATCTTTTCTTCCATCCCACCAAAAAGTGATTTTTGCCCTTGATCCCGGGCCTTTCTCTGGCTCAATGCCCTCTGAAAGGTCTGTTCCATGATCCCCATTAACTGGGAGCGCTTGAAACCCAGGGAAGCAAAGGTTCCTGCTTTAATCAGGCTTTCCAAAACCCGATGGTTAACCCTGCCCAGGTCAGTCCGCCGGCAGAAATCGTATAGAGAAGTGAAGTCACCTTCCTTACGGGCTTCGACAATGGTTTCGATTGCGCTCTGCCCAACATTTTTTATCGCCCCCAGGCCGAATCGCAAAGAAGGACCGGCAGGAGTAAAATCATAGCCACTCTCGTTAATATCCGGAGGTAAAACCTCGATATCCATCTCCCGGCATTCCTGGAGATACAGGGCCACTTTATCAGTATTATCTTTAACGGAATTCAGGAGGGCAACCATGAATTGCAGGGGATAATTGGCTTTCAGGTATGCCGTTCTGTAGGATAAAAGAGCGTAAGCAGCCGAATGGGATTTATTAAACCCGTAACCCCCGAAATATTCCATAAGCTCAAAAATTTCCTCGGCCTTTTCTCTGCTCAACCCCTTGGTCATTGAATTTTCAATAAACTTCTCCTTGTACTGCTGAATTAAATCCTCCTTCTTCTTGCCCATTCCCCTGCGCAGATTATCTGCTTCCCCCATGGTCAAATCACCCAGGTGACTTGCAATCTGCATTACCTGTTCCTGATAGAGAATCACCCCGTACGTTTCTTCCAGGATTTCTTTTAACAGGGGGTGGGGATAGTTGATTTCCTGGCGGCCATGTCTTGATTGGATAAAGTCCTGAAAACGATCACTTCCCATTGGCCCCGGCCTACCCAGGGCAATTATAGCAATTATATCTTCAAAAGAATCGGGTTGATAATCCCGGGCCAGCCTTTGATAGAGGGCGGATTCCATCTGGAAAACACCCAGGGTTCGCCCGGTTTGCAATAATTCATAGGTTTTTTTATCGTCCAGCCCAACCCCTTCCAGGTCCACCTCCACTTTCAACTGTTCTTTAATCATTCTGGTCGCATGGTCAATTACAGTTAGGGTCCTCAAGCCCAGAAAATCAACTTTCAACAGCCCTATATCTTCAATCGAACCCATGTCATACTGGGTTGTAATATCCTCTTTATTTTTCTGCAGCGGAGTAAATTTCGTGATCCTGTCCGGCGCAATAACCACCCCTGCGGCATGGACAGAGGGGTGCCTGGGGGAACCTTCAACTTTTAGGGCAAGATCCAAAAGCCTCCTTATTGCAGGTTCTTCCTCGTAGCGTTTTTTCAGGGTTGGAGAATACTCTATGGCTTCTTTGAGGTGGATCCCGGGAGAAGCGGGGATTTCCTTGGCCACCCGGTCCACGTCCCCGTAAGGAAAACCGAGAACCCTTCCTACATCCCTGATAACTCCCCGGGCGGCCATTGTTCCGAAGGTAATTATCTGGGCTACACGGTCCTGCCCATATTTTCCCGTTACATATTCCACTACTTCTTCCCGCCGTTCAAAACAAAAATCAATGTCAATATCCGGCATGGTAACCCTTTCCGGGTTAAGGAAGCGTTCAAAAATCAAGCCATATTTCAGGGGGTTTATCCCCGTAATTCCTAAGAGATAGGCTACCAGGCTCCCCGCCACAGAACCCCGCCCCGGGCCAACAGCGATTTCTTCCCTTCGGGCAAATTCAATAAAATCGTTGACGATCAAAAAATATGAGGCAAAGCCCATTTTCTTTATTATTTCCAGTTCATAATCCATTCGTTGACTAATCTCAGGGGTATCCATTTGCAACCTTTTTAGACCCTCTAGACATTTTTCTTCCAGTTCCATTTCGGGGGTTTTCTCCGAAGAACCCGGATATTCCGGCAGGAAGAATTTATCAAAGGATAATTCTACATTGCAACGCTGAGCAATTTTAACCGTATTGGCAAGAGCGTCTTTTTCATCGGGAAAAAGCTCGGCCATTTCCTCTGGTGAGCGGAGGTAAAAATTGCTATTGGGAAAACGCATCCTTTCTTCTTCATCAAGGGTTTTCCCCGTTTGGATGCACAAAAGCACATCGTGCGCTTCGGCGTCATCCCGAGAAAGGTAATGGACATCATTGCTTACAACAAGTCCCAGATCTTTGGCCCTGGCCCTTTCCCGTAAAAATTTATTAACCTGAACCTGGTCTTTTAAATCGTGTTCCTGTAATTCTAAAAAGAAATTGTCTCTGCCAAAAATCTGCAGATATTCCTCCAGGGCCTGATCAGCCTTTTCTTCCTGCCCCTGAATTACAAGAGTGGGCAGCTCACCGCTTAAACAGGCGGTTAGGCCAATTAAGCCTCGCCTGTAGCGATAAAGAATATCTTTGTCAATTCGGGGTTTATAATAAAAGCCTTCTGTATTGGAAATACTGACCAGTTCCATCAGGTTGCGGTAACCTTCCAGGTTTTCCGCAAGTAAAACCAGGTGATAAAGGTTTTCTTCCTTGCGACTTTTATCTTTATAGGACCCAGGGGTCAGGTAAACCTCACACCCTATTATAGGGTGAATACCTGCCTGCTTGGCCTGTTGATAAAAAGGAATAGCAGCGTAAAGAACCCCGTGATCAGTAATAGCCACTGCGGACATATTTTTTTCGGTCAGGGCTTTAAAAAGCCCCTTCAGACTTACAGCTCCATCCAACAGGCTGTACTGAGTATGCAGGTGGAGGTGAACAAATTCCGACATTCCCAACCCCTCCTTCTCCTTAATTATTTCTTTTTTCCCCCTCTTATTCCTTCCAATCCCCAGTTTTATTCGTTCTAACAAAAAGAAATGCCTGCAGGATTTTTTCTCCCGCAGGCTCTTTAACTTCCTAACCCCCCAGGACTTTTACCCAGGCCGTCGCTTTGGCAACAAGCTCTTCCCCGGGTTGATTATAGGCCCTCATTTCAACAAGCCCCCCATGACGACCGGCTTCCAGTAATTCGCCTTCAATAAGGAAACTACTCCCCAGGGGCAGGGGTTTTATTGAATAAAAATTATAATTTTCCATTTCGCCCCGCTCTTTATTTTCAGACTGCATTATTTCGGCAGCCAGGTTGGAAAAAAGCAGGTTCATAATTCCAGTGCTCATTACTCCCAGCCTGTTCAGCATATAACCTGTAACTCTCCCCGAGAGGATAAACCGCTTATCCTGGCGGTAGACACTAACAGATCTTAAAACATTATCCTCAAGCCCCTCCCCCATGTGGGGCTGTTTTTCCAGTTGATGCAGAGCCTGCATCACGTCCTGACGGGTGGCAATTCCAAGGAGTTTTTGATTCTCTCCTACAACCGGCAACAGTTCAATTCCCCTCCAGACCATAATATGGGAGACCGTGGCCACGGAAGTCTTGGGGCTCACCGTTATGGGGTCGGGAGTCATAACCCGGGAAACACTCCTTTTTTCCGGAGCCTCCGCTACATCCTTTCCCGTGACAACCCCTACCACCCTGCCGCTCTTGTTAATAACGGGAAACCGGGTATGGTGAGTATTTTTCAGGAGCTGGTACCAGTCCGAAACTGTTGAATCAGGGCTAAGGGAAAACACATCAGTAACCATTATATCCTCGACCAGGAGAATCCTTTTCTGAACACTTCTCTCGAATAAAGCCCGGTTAATCAGGGCCCCAGTGGAAAAGGTATCGTAAGAGGATGAAATTACCGGCAATCCCTTTTTTTCAGCCAGTTTTAGGATATCTTTTTCCACCCCGAAACCCCCGGTAACCAGAACCGGGGCCCCGTGGTTTAAAGCATATTCCTGGATATCATGGCGATTTCCCACAATAACAAGGTTTCCTTCCGCAATGTATGAGGCTGCAGCGGGAAGTTCCATGGCAGCAATCAGAAATTTTTTCAGTTTTTCCTGACTCCCTGCTTCTCCGGCAAGAAGCTCCCCTTCAACTATTCTTGCTACTTCCCTGTAGGTGAGTTCCTGGGTATTTTGGCGGGGATCTCCGTGAACTCTGATGGTTCCAACTCTTTCAATTGTGTTCACGATACCCTGATTTTCAGCTTCTTTAATAGCCCGGTAAGCAGTACCCTGGCTTACTCCATGTTCTTTGGCAAGTTTGCGCACCGAAATTTTTTCCCCTTCTTCCAGGGATTCAATAAATCTTATCAATTCCAGGTATTTTGGAGCCAAGCAAATCACCTTCTTTTTTAAATCCGGGTAAAATAAACTAGAGGAAATAACGTTTTTATCGCGAAGGAAAATCAGGAACAGGTATTTGAGGTTCAAGGAGGTGGAAACATGGAAGAAAAAGTAAAAACTGCGTTGGAAAAAATCCGCCCCGCTCTCCAGGCTGATGGCGGGGATGTGGAACTGGTTGAAGTTAAGGATGGCGTTGTAAGGGTTCGCCTTACCGGAGCCTGCAAGGGCTGCCCAATGGCCTCCATGACTCTAGCCAATGGTATTGAAAGAATTTTAAAGGAAGAAATTCCTGAAGTTAAGAAAGTTGAAGAAGCATAGATAAAAAGGGGGGGGCCTAGACTCCCCCCTTTTTTATTACTAAATCCTTAAAACTTCACCCGGTTTCAAAATTATAACTTCGGTCTTATCCTCAACCTGTTTTTTAAAATGATCAGGATCCTGGAAAATAAGAGGAAAAGTATCGTAGTGCATGGGAATTACCCGCCTTGGAGCTAAGAAATCAACTGCCCGGGCAGCATCATCAGGCCCCATGACAAAGTTATCTCCAATGGGAAGAATCGCCAGGTCCAGTCCCCCTTCAGGAACAATCAATCGCATATCTGAAAAAAGACCTGTATCACCAGCGTGGTAGATGGAACGCCCTTCTATCTGGATGAGAAAACCACAGGGGCTTCCAGTATAAATGATCTGATCATCTTCTATAACTGCCGAACCATGTAACGCAGGAGTCATTTTTACCCGGCCAAAGGGGAAAACATGAGCCCCTCCAATATGCATCGGATGAACCTGGCACCCTTTTTTCTCACAATAAGTTGCCAGCTCAAAGGGCGCAATTATAGTTGCCCCGCTTTCCTTGGCCATTGTAATAGCGTCACCCAGGTGGTCACCATGACCGTGGGTCAGGAGAATCCAGTCAGGTTTCAATTCCAGATACTCGTCCTCAGCCTGGGGATTACCTGTAATAAAAGGGTCAATAAGCAGTTTATAATCCCCCTCATCAATCCAGAAACCGGAATGACCAAGAAACCGAATTTCCATTGGAAAACCTCCTCAAAGAAGATATATTTTTTCCAGTAATTCTGCCAGGCCATCTTCATCATTATTCCCGCAAACCAGGTCTGCTTCCTCTTTCAATCCGGGAAGAGCATTACCCATGGCCACTCCAAGCCCCGCCCACTTAATCATTTCGATATCATTGGTTTCATCGCCAACAGCTAAAATTTCATCAGGTTTAACTCCAAGGTTTTCGGCGATAAATTTCAGTCCGCTGGCCTTGTTAGCCTGTGGATGCAGAAACTCAAGGATATCCATTTCATGATACTCAGATGTAAAGTGGATATAGCGGCAGGAACCATTTATGCTTTTCCTGCTTTCCTGCAGAAAACCACTTATCTGTTCTTTTGAGCCCACAGCCATTACTCGGTGAAAGGGACGATTGGGAAAACTGGAAAATTCAAACCACTCAACAAAATCCTTGTTTTTTTCCAGGTGTTTTGCCCCCCACTCCATTCGGGGTTCCCGGTAAAGCCAAATATTATCCAGAGAGTGTAAGTAATGATCAATTTGTTGCTCCTCCATTTCCGCAAGCACTCCCGGAAGCCAGCCTGCATCGAGAGGACGGCTTTGGAAAACCTCCTGCCCACAGGAACTTAAAACCAAAGCCCCGTTATGGGTTACTACCGGGAGGGTAATTGCGAGCTCGTTAATTAATTCCCGGCAGGAAAAATATCTCCTCCCCGTTGCCAGAACAACATTTACCCCCATATCCTTTATTCCACTAATCGCTTTTGCAGTTCGGGGAGTAAGTTTTCCTTCTTTATCAACAAGGGTCCCATCAATATCCAGGGCCACCATTTTTTTCTTCATTTACCCGTCTTCCTCCTCTTTTTCCTGAAACAAACCAAGTTCCAGATCTTCAAAGATTATTTTCTGGATATCCTGAAGGATTATACTCATCCTGGTTTCAGCTTCAAGATATTTCCTGGCCCTGATATTTAGTTGAACCAGTTCTTCCAGTTTTTCCAGTTTCTTTTGATCCTCTTCTTTAACTTCCTGGCCCCAGGCTTTCGCTGAATTTACCCGGAAACTAATATTCTGGTAATCATCAACCATTTTTTTTGTTTCCTCATCTTTTAGTAATTCCTGCCGATAGTTTTGATATTCCTGGTATTCTTCTGATTTTTTTAGTTGTTCGCCTAGCTTATGGGCAAGATCGTAAACTGCCACTTTAAAACCCCCTTTTGAACTCAAAAACTTATTATTTTCCCCTTAACTCGATCTTTTTCAATGTATAGGAACCCATAAGAAAAATAGGGAACCCATCTTTTATCAGTAGGAGAACCCGGGTTAAAAAAAAGACAGCTCCGGTGGATTTCATTGTAGGGATGATGGGAATGGCCAAAAACAACCACATCAAGGTTGCGGGAACCAAATTCAACCTGGGCTTTCTGCAGAGCATTGCCCCCCATCCCGTGACCGTGTAAAAGTCCGATCCGAATATTTCCTGCTTTAATTTCTTTTTTTTCCGGCAACTTTTGTTGCAGGGCGGGCCCATCCATATTTCCTCGCACAGCATGGCAGGGAGCCAATTCCTCTAATTTTTTTAATACGTCTTCTGTAACAAGATCCCCAGCATGCAGGATCATATCAACTCCAGCAAAATCCTTAACCAGGTTTTCAGGCAAACGGCACGCCCGGTGGGGAATATGGGTATCGGAAAGCACACCAATTTTCAAATCTATCACCTCAAAGGAAAGGAAGGTTAAAATGCTTTTATCTAATGCTCTTAAATTCAGCCACGAATTAATGGAGCGGGCTCTCCAGCCTGGAGACAGGGCTCTGGACGCCACCGCCGGCAACGGAAAGGATACCCGGCATTTAGCCAACCTCGTTGGCCCTCAGGGCCAGGTTGTAGCCATCGATATCCAGGAGGAAGCGGTAAAAAAGACCGCCAAGCTTTTGGAAGACGAAGGCCATTCCGAACGAGTAGAGCTAATTAATGGAGATCACCGCAACCTGGACGAGTTAACCCGGGGACCCTTCAGGGTAATTGTTTTTAACCTGGGTTACCTGCCGGGAAGTGACCACGAAATTTCGACAAATCCCGATAGTACCATAACAGCTATCCGCAAAGCTTTGCCAATGCTGGCCCCGGGAGGTATAATTACCATCGTAGCCTATCACGGACATACTGAGGGCAAGGGAGAACTGGCTGCTCTGGAAAAATTCTTACCCACCCTCAACCAGGAAGAAGTTATTGTCCTCCAGTACAGTTTTATCAACCAGGCCAACAATCCCCCTATCCTTTTTGCCTTGGAGGCACCAGGGGATGATCATTATCCCGACCGTTAACGGGCAGTTGAAATGGTCCGTGAGGACAAACTGCCAGACAGATGCCGCAAACCCTCTTCCCAAAATGGTCCCGAACCAGGTTTTTATAATCGTGGCAGGCCTGCGGATCAAAGCGTTTCTCCTGGGAATCTTCGGGATTAAATTCCGGACCTTTAATTGCCCCGGGTGGACAGGCCTCTACACAGGCTCGACAATCACCGCAACCATTTTTTAATGGTTCTCCCTGGGGCAGGGGTAGATCCGTTAAAACCGTTCCCAGCCTTACCCTCGGCCCTCTGGCTTTTGTTATAAGGTGGCTGCTCCGGCCAATCCACCCCAGCCCTGCTGCTCGAGCGGCAGTCCTATGAGGAAAAATACTCTGAAATTTATTGCCAATGCGTTGGGAAGCAGGTATGGGGAAGGCCTGCCCTCCGGCTTGTTCCAGGAAGGTGCTAATCTCGAGCATCAAACGATCAAGCTGGGTATTTACCACCCGGTACTGGTAAAGGTAGGTTAAAGAAGGTCCTTCCCGCAACTGGTTGATTAGCACGGCAGGAAAGGGAGCAATTATTGAAACAACATAGGGAAGCCCGGAAAAGTCAATTCCTCCCCGGGATTTTGCATCAGCAAGCTCCTCAGGTGAAAGACATGCAGTTTTTGCAAAACATCCGGTTCCCCGGGTTAATAATTCAATGCTTTCCAAAGCTTTTTGCGTCATTTTCAGGAGTTCTCCCTGATGAAAGCGGCGAAAGAACGGTCATAGGTTTTTTCAGTTTCTGCAGAGAAAAAGCAAGCCGGAAGTTGATTACTCCTGCGGTGGAAGGCAATACATTCACAGCATTTTCCCTTGCGGGGACAGGGTTCATAGGTACAGTTGCAGTCTTCCATATTTTTTTCAATTTGCGGACATTGCATTAACCATTCACTCCTTTTTACAGGCTATTAACATTATAACGAAAACCGGCCTTTATGGCAAAACCAATAAACAAAAAAAATTGGAGGGAAGGCAATGTTAAAACCAGACCAGAAGTTAGGAATTCAGGTAATAGCCTCAGCCTGGCTGGCTGTTTTTTGCCTTTTTGGCTACCGGGCAACCTTTTCAGTTCTCCTGGACCCCATGCAGGAGGACCTGGGCTGGACAGTCGGTCAGGTTTCCCTTGGTTACTCCCTTATGATGACCATTTATGCTCTAACCGCCTTTGGCAGCGGGGTAATTATCGACCGCTGGGGGCCCCGGCCAGCTTATGCAATTGGAGCAGTATTCGGAGCTCTCGGTTTTTTTCTGACCAGTCAGGTCCAGACTTATCCCGCCTACCTGGCTTCATATGCCATATTTGCTGGCATTGGCACTGGAATGCTCTGGGTATCCTCAACAGTGTCAGTTCGAAAATGGTTTGTTGGACCCAACTACGCCAGAATGTGGGGATGGGCGTTCATGGGAGCCCCCGTTTCCCAGGTAATATTAAGCCTGGGGGTAGAAAATATTCTTTCTACTGTAGACTGGCGGGCAGCAATGCAGGTTCTCAGTCTGGTTATTCTCGGAGCTCTTATCCTGGCAACCCTGCTCAGTAAAAAAGACCCCGAAAATTATGGTATTCAACCGGGAGGACAGCCAAAAGCGGCCTCTGCTACCACCTGGACCATAAAGCAGGCCTTCTCTTCCTTTGCAATCTGGGGAGCAATCCTGGCTTTCTTCTTCAGCCTGGTCGGAGAATTTTTAATCTGGACCCAGGTGATTATGTTCTGGGTCCGGGAAATCGGTCTTCCCTTAAGGACTGCAACCGGCCTTTATGTCCTTATAGGATTAAGCGGGATAGTGCTCATGCCCCTGATGGGTATTTTCGCAGACCGAATTGTCGCCCGCCAGGACAAAGAAGCGCGGGGCCGGAAAATAATGCTGATAATTGCCCCGCTTTCAGGGGTTCTGGCCTGTTTACTCCTTTTTTCCACCCGGGTTTCCCTTATCGGAGGAGCCATCTCTGCAATTCTTTTCACAATTTACTGGGCAATTGAGCCGGGGGGAGTGGCTGGATATGCCGGTTCAATATTTGGTAGGGCTTCTCTGGGAAAAATCTGGGGACTCTCAACCCTTATCTGTATGGGTTTGGGTCCTGCCCTGGGTACTTTTATGGGGGGGTTCTTATACGATTTCTCAGGGACCTACTTATTTTCAATCCTGTTTGCTCTTTTCTCATTCCTGCTTTCCGCTATTTTTGCTATCCTGCTCCCGCTCTCAGCTAAAAAAAGTTAAAATAATAATGGTAATTATTATTAAAAAGAGTTATAATATAAGCACGAATAATTTAGGGGGGAATAGTGATGTTAAAAATTACCCTTTTTGGTGCTTTTATTATTGCTCTGCTTTTCCTGGCTTTTCCCCTGGAGGTGAATGAAGTGCAGGCCGAAATACCACCTATCGACGACAACTCTCCTGAAAATTATGAACTTGCCACATTTGCTCTGGGCTGATTCTGGGGACCGGATGCCCGGTTCGGGCAATTAGATGGTGTCATCAGTACTGTAGTGGGTTATGCTGGCGGGACAACTCCCGACCCCACCTACCGAAATATGGGAGATCACACGGAAACCTTACAGATTAAATTTAATCCCGACCAGATTTCTTATTCCGCTCTCCTGGAAATATTCTGGAGTGACCACAACCCTTCCTCTTACCCCTATTCCCGGCAGTACAGGGCTGTAGTATTTTATCACAACCCTGAACAAAAAGAACTTGCTGAAAAAACACGGGAAGAACTTGCTGAAAAAACAGGAAGAAACGTTTATACTGCCATTGAACCCTACACCAATTTTTATTCTGCTGAAGATTACCACCAAAAATATTACCTGCAGGCCAATCGAAGATTAATCGGAGAATTGAAAGAAATTTATCCTGACTTTACTGACCTGGTTTATTCTACAGCTGCAGCAAGAATAAACGGCTATATCATGGGTTACGGGACCTCAGAAGAACTGGAAAGAGATCTCCCGGAACTGGGATTGAGCGAGAGAGCTCAATCAGATTTAATCTCCGCTTTCCAGCGGCGGAATTAATAGCAAAAAAATAGGCCCCCCGGGCCTATTTTTTTAATGCTTCCTTAACCTCTTGCAACTGTTTAATTATATCAATATTCTGCGGACATTTATCCATACATTCTCCACATTCGATACAGTGTTGCGCGGTTTTCCCCTGGGGAACAAATTTTTCTCCAGCTTCCATTTTTTGATATACCTCGCGGGCATAATCCTTAAGGTCATAAACCCGGTAATAATTCATCAACTGGAAGTTAGCAGGAATATTAACGTCATGTGGACAGGGCATGCAGTACCCGCAGCTCGTGCAGTACAGCTCAGCCAGGGCTTTGAGTTCCTCTGTAGTGGACTTGATTTTTTCGTGTTCTTCTTTGCTTAAAGGTTCTGGCCGGGAAGCCGTGGCTATGTTTTCTTCCACCATTTCTATGTTCTCCATTCCCGAAACAGCAGTACTCACATCAGAATTGGCAAGGACAAAGCGCAGGGCAAGTTCTGCAGAGGTACTGACTCCTTTAGGGAGCATCTTTTCAATGACTTTTGAAGGTCTGGCCAGGCGACCACCTGCAACCGGCCCCATTATTGCAACACCCAGGCCTTTTTCCCGGGCCAGGGCAATCGCTTCTTCGTTCTCCCGGTTAAGGATGTTGTACTGAACCAGCATAGTTGTAAAATGGCCATCCTGGATAATCTCTATGAGGTCTTCAACTTCCCCGTGGAAAGAAAAGCTGATATTTTTGATAAACCCCTTTTCCTGGGCTTTTACCGCTTTTTCTAAGAAACCTCCTGGGGCCAGTACTTTTTCCCGGTAATTCTCCCCATTTAAACTCCAGAGGTGGTAAAAGTCGATATAATCGGTTTTAAGTCTTTTTAGCGACTGATGCAAAAATTCGTCCAGGTCATATTCATCTTTCGTGCCCACCGGACACTTGGTAGAAATATAAACTTTTTCCCTGTAACCATCCTGAAGAGCCTCACCAACCAGGTCCTCGCTTTTACTGTCGCAGTAAAAGGGAGCGGTATCAATATAATTGATCCCCATGTCAATGGCTCTCCGAATAATTGGAGTTGCTTTATCTGCTTGGTGGGGGATTCTCATTGCCCCAAAAGATATGGGAGTTATCTTTGCTCCGTTGGAACCAAAACTGCGCTTTTGCATATTTATCCTCCTCTATGAAATGAACTCAAGTTCAAGGTTAACAATTTCACATTCACGTTCGATTATCGAAGTAACCTGCTGAATGGTCCGTTCAATGTGGCGGCGGTCATTGGAGACATGGGCAGCAACTATAATTGCGCTCTGCCAGGTATCCTGAGCTCCTACCTCGGCGATAGAAACATTATAGCGGCAGCGGACCCGGTCCAGGAAGCTGCGCATTATTTTCCTTTTTTCTTTCAGGGAATTCACTCCCAAAAAACGTAAATTCCAGGTGCAAATTCCGGTCATCAGTTTTCGCCTCCATTTTTCAACTTCAGTTTAAAAACTGTATCCTCCACCCACCTGAAGTCTCGGGAAATCAAGATCTCTGCTGATTACTCCGCCTCTAAGATCCCAATTGGGATTTACCCTGTACCTGATTCCCACTTGATATGCCAACCCAAAATTCCTTCCATCGGTAACCAGGGCTGCTTCAGCTATTCCCAGAAAGTCAGTATTTAAGGAGCGAGCAGCAGTAAACCCAAAATAAAACTTCTGGCCGCGGGTAACTCCTCCAATAACTGCGAACGCAGGCCTGGCCTGGACTTTTACGCCCAGTCTACCGAAAGGACCTCCTATCCGGCCCGAAATTGCCAGATTATCTGTAAACCCGTATTCACCGCCAAGAACAAGTCCCCGATCACCAACTACCATCAAACTAACTTCTCCACCATGAGTTGTTACCCAGGGTGGTTGCAGGGCCAGAACCGGGCCTGAACTACAAATCAAAAATAAAAGGAAGGTTGTTAAAATCAATCCTGCTTTTTTCATATTTTCACCCTTTTTCAGCTTTTATTTATTCAGATTCGCGAACAAAATCAGTTATCCTCCAAAATATTAAACTCATCTGCCAGGGAATGGCAAAAATTACCCGGTTTAAAACCATCCCCCCAGAACCCAAATAACTTCAAGGATAACTCTTCCCTGGGTCCCAGGGTTTTCAATCCCGGGTATGCAACGTTAAAAATGTACTGGTAGGGGTGAGGTATTTCACTAAAATTAATTCCCTGTTCACAGCCTGTAGCAAGAACCATCCTTTCTTTAGCCTGAAGGCTGCACCAATCAAGTTTCCCTGCAGCCCCCTCCATTTCCCCTAAAACCCGGGTTCGGGTTACATCTTTTCTGCCTGTTTTCAAAACCGAACCCTCTGGGATAAAATCGGTCCGGGGGAATAATATAATGCGGGGATTTACTCCAAAGCTAAAACGGGTTTTATTCTTCAGAGTAAATTTTATTGCCAAAACAGGAATCTGGGGCAGAGTTAAATAACTAAGGGAGAGTTCCAGGCCCTTGAATTCTTTTCTTTCGGGTTCAATATCCAGCACCAACCCCTGCCAGTTGAGACCACTGGGAGTTTTTCTTTCAACCCAGCGAGGATTGAATTTTTCCTTGCACAAATACCCGGGGTATCTACTTCTTTCTTGTAAGGCCAGGGTGGGCCCGATACCTCCGAACCAGGGGTACATCCATTCCATGACGTCAACTTCAGGGTGCGGGGAATTCAAAACTTCCTGGCCCCTGTACTGCAAGGAATAGAGGGTTCCGCCAAATTCGGGATCAATTTTAAACTGGAGATCTCCATTTTGAATCTCCCAGCAGGAACCATCCTGTCTGGAAGTCAGATTGTCCTCAGAAGAAGTTACAACAACCGGAAGAAATTTTTCTTTTTGCCACCCCCGCAGGCGGTAAGAAGTTTGCAGGCAGTAAATTCCTGATTTTACCTGGACATCCTTCCAATCCAGTTGCAACCCGTAACCCCGGCGTTCCTCGAGGAAAACCTTTGCAGAGTCCTGCTGGGGCTCAAGCCCTTCTGGCGCCTTTAGATCCAGGTTTAAAAGGGATTTTCTTCGTCCTGGATAGGCAACCTTTATAATACCCGAACCTTTACCATCTTGAATTACAGGGATTTTCCCGTCCCACTCCGGTTCACCGATATTCTTAACTGGCCCTCCTACATTTGGCCATTCCAGTTTCTCAGACAGTTGGGCAACTTTTTGCCAGTTCCCACCTCCAACATAAAAAGCTGGTCCAGGAAAAATCTTTTTGGAAAAGCCCTCGATTTCCTGGGTTTGTTTCTGTTGAAGAAAATCATTCGCCCATACTTCAACTTCACCTTCCCCCGAAGGTAAGCAGATCCCAACAACCCGGTTCCCTGTCTCAAAAGCCTGCCAGAGAGCATCAAAAAGCTCTGCTGGTCCGGAAAAATCAGCAAAACCAGGAAAAACCTGCTGATCATAATCTTCCCGCAATAATCCCTCCCGCAGTGGAATTACCACCCTTTCATGATCAGCCCCGGCAATACTGTTTTGCGGGGAAAGGATAATAGTTTCCCGGGAATCGGAAAGATTTTCTAGTTCATATTCCGTATAAATTTCTG
This sequence comes from Bacillota bacterium, assembly GCA_007122335.1. Taxonomy (GTDB): domain Bacteria; phylum Bacillota; class Halanaerobiia; order B1SED10-174; family B1SED10-174; genus T1SED10-26. Next base: position 4,422 of record SKTZ01000031.1, on the reverse strand, counting down.
ATCCGGCCAGAGAAATTTTCTTGGTCAAGCGCATTCGAGATGGCTGAAACCTTTCCAGGGAAATAGAAACCTGCTGTCCCTCGATCCTGTGCTGGAAATTTTGCTGGAAAAAGAGCGACGAGTTATAGGGCGGGCCCCACTGCATCATTTCTATATTCACTACCGAACCTTTTCTTGCTTTATCAAAAACCTCTACCTTTCCCCCATTTATTTTCAAAGCAAGGTAATCATTTACCAGCCAGGTTTTATTATTGATTTCTCTGGCAACCAGTTCACCGCCGGATCTTACCAGGACATCTCCCTTCCAGGGAATTGCCTGAAAATATTCCTCTTCGAAGCGGTAGGTAAGAACCATATCCAGATGGGCTACTCCCTTTTTTTTGCCCTGCAAAAATACCCTTATTCCCGCCTTACCTCCTGGAGAAATTTCAATACCCGTTTCAGGTACAGTAATTTCCAGGTGGGAAGAACTTATAAAATGCGCTTCTCCGATTAAATCCCGGTCAAGCTTATTTTCCAGGTTGAACCAAATTTCAGTTTTTTCCCCGGGTTTGACCTCGATTAATTCTTCAGGAGGCGAAACCTTTAAAACCTGATTAAGGTCAAGACCAATTCCCATATCCAGCTGATGGTTGTGCCAGAGAACCTGAGCATTCAGGATTGAAGTTTTACTTCCCTCTGCGGGCATGTCGAACTCTGGCGCTGGCTTAAACTCCTCTTCTTCCTTCCATTCCTTTGCCCGTATAGGCATTTTACCGGAGGGCCAGAAAGGATCATCTCCGCTGAAGCTGATAAAAACAGGAGTTTCTTCTCGATCTTTGGAAATTTTCCAGAACAAGGAGTTCTCTTGATTTAACGGATTTATCTGCCGTTCAAGAAAAAGACTGATGGAAAAGTCAGGAGTTTCTATATTAGCAATTTTTTCTGATTTGCGGTCCACCCGAACCAGCAGATATTCGTCATCCCAGGTCCAGCGGTAATTAAATACTTCAATCCCTTCCCAGGTTTCTTCATCTTCGGAAAGGTTGAAAGACCGCTGGAGAAACCCATACCATTCCCGGGAATCAATATATTCCCGGACAAGGGGATTCTGTAAAATCAGGGGGAGATAATTAACCATATGGACGGAAGTTTCCGGATTCCAGAAGAAACCCATTTTTTTATACAACGGGATAGCCTTCCTGTTAGAAGGCCAGGTGTGTAGGTCCAGCCTGTGGTATTTTTCCTCAATAGCCCTCTGGACACATTTAAAAAGTAAGCTCCGCCCAATTCCTCGACCGTGGAAATCGGGATGAACATTTAAAAGCGGTATGTAGGCAGTTTTCTTTTTTCCATCAATACAGGTCAGGGAAGAAAACCCCGCAATATCATCCTGATCCCAGGCCAGGAAAATTTCCCAGTCGACTTCTTCCATCCAATTTTTAACAAACTCAGCCGTAAAGGGAACCCCGTGGGTCAATCCGCTGCCCGGCCAGGCCAGATCGCTTCCATTAATATGCGCAGCCATTTTCTGGGCATCTTCCTGTTGGTACTTTTTTATTTCCAAAATTCAAGCCCTCCTTCCAATGGTACAGTAAAAATGTTTTCGCCGAAACAATCAAGGAATCCTTTTATGAACTTTGCATCAACACAAACCTTTATGGTATATTTTTAAGTAGCACCAACCGGAAAGGAGAGTTATCAAAATGGAAAAACTAAAAAAATTCTTAAATCAAATAGACAATAAGGGCTACAAGGCTTACAAGGATTTGCAGGGCCAAACCTTCATTTTTCCGGATTTTGACCTTGATTTTTATTACGTCCAGGGGGATCCCTTTGCCGGGCCTTCCCAGGTAGCAATTAAAATAGACCAAAAAATAGCACGTTTCCCCGAGGCAACCTTTAACACAGGGGTAAGAAACATTGCCCTGAATGACTATCTAACTCGAATCCTGGACCAGAAAATAAAGATAATTTGCCGGGGCAGAAGAGGCACGGGCAAAAGTGGGCTGGTTGCAGTTGATGCCCCGGGACAGGAAATTCTGGAAAGAAGCAGTGTCCGGGTTACTTCGGGCCAGGTAGAAGCAAGGCTTTTTATTGGGCTTCCCGCCCGGGGCCGCAAAATATTGGGAAGACAGGCCGAAGAAATGCTCCTGGAAGAAATTCCCCGCCTGGTTAAATCCGCCCTGTTTTTCACCTCTTTGGAAAGAAATCCCCTCGTAAACCACATTCAAACGGCTGAAGATCAGGATTTTATGCGAGATGAACTGCAGGAAAAGGGTTTAGTTGCCTTTATTGCCAACGGTTCCATTCTTCCACGCCGCAGCGGTATTGACCAGAGACCACTTTCTCGCAGGGAAGCAGTACCTTTTTATTCTCCTCCTTCCCTGGAAGTTGAACTCAACACTCCCCATACCGGAAAAGTCAAGGGTATGGGCATCCCCAGGGGCATCACCATTATTGTAGGGGGAGGATATCACGGAAAGTCAACCCTCTTGCGGGCCCTGGAGAGAAGCGTCTACAACCACATCCCCGGGGACGGCAGGGAACATGTCGTTACCAACCCAGAGGCTTTAAAAATCCGGGCCGAAGACGGCCGCCGGGTTGAAAAAGTTAATATTACACCCTTTATCAGTAACCTGCCCTATGGCCAGGACACAGGCGCTTTCTGTTCAGATGAAGCCAGCGGAAGCACTTCCCAGGCCGCCAATATTCTTGAAGGCCTGGAGGCGGGGGCTAAGGTTCTGCTTATGGACGAGGATACCTCGGCCACCAATTTCATGATCCGGGATATGCGGATGCAAAAGCTCGTTGCGAAAGATAAAGAACCGATAACCCCTTTTATTGATAAAATCTCGCAGCTTTATTCTGAGCTTGGAGTATCAACAATACTGGTTATCGGTGGTTCTGGCGACTATTTTGACGTTGCAGATACGGTAATTATGATGGATGAATACAGGGCCCGGGATGTTTCCCAGGAAGCCAGGTCAATTGCCAGCGATAATAAAACCCTCAGGAAAATAGAAGGGGGTAAAAACTTCGGTGAGATTTTACAGAGAAAACCCCAGCCGCAAAGTTTAAACCCCCGCAAAGGGAAAAAGGTAAAAATTAAGTCTCGCTCGGATGAAGCTATTCAATTTGGCAGGGAAAATATTAACCTGCAAAATGTTGAACAGATAGTCGATCCCAGCCAGACCAGAGCCATCGGAGATCTGATATTCTTTGCCCTGAAAGAAAATATTATTGACGGTAAAAAACCTCTTGCAGAAATCTTAAAAATAATTGAAAAAGAACTCGAGGAAAAGGGCCTGGAAATAGCATCTCCCTTTCCCAATCAACCCCAGGGGAATTATGCCCGGCCGCGGCCTCTGGAAATAGCCGCTGCTTTAAACAGGCTTAGAACCCTGCAGGTCAGGGTTTAACCCTTTCTTCTCCGGTATAAAGATTGAAGCGGGGGCCCCGGCAGAATCCTATTAAGGTTAAGTTAAACTCCCGGGCCCTTTCCACTCCCTGGCTGGTAGGAGCAGAACGGGAAACCACAACCCGCACCTTATTAACCAGGGCTTTTGTAACCATTTCCGAAGAAATTCTACCGCTACAAACCAACACTTTGTCCTCCAGTGGAAAACCATTTTTCCCCGCCCATCCAAAAACCTTATCCACAGCATTGTGCCGCCCGATATCTTCACAGGCAAATAATAAATTTCCGCTTTTATCTCCCAGGGCTGCAGAATGAGTTCCTCCTGTTTTGGAAAAAACCTCACCTTCCTTTTCCATTAAACCCATTAACTCAAAAAATATTTTTGCGGGGAAAATTGGTCCCGGAGGGAGGGTATTTATTTTTTCCCGCTGCCTTTTACTGCTGAAAGAAAAACCCCGGCCACAACCGCTTGACATTACTCGTTTTCCCATCCGGGAAAGGTCGGGTTTTTTTTCATTTTTCGTTTCTACATCAATAACACTCAGGTCAGAGTTAAATTTAAAATGGGTAATTTCCTTTGCAGATTCAATAAAACCCTCTCCAAACAAAAATCCCGTAGCCAGTTCCTCCTGGTACTGTGGTGTTATTTGCAGGGTTAGAATTTCGAAGCCGTTAAGCATTATGGTTAAAGGATTTTCAATAACCACACTATCCTCTTCAGGATGCAGGGAACCTTTTTTAAATTTTTTAATGTTAAAATGTTTCCAGAGAGATCCTTCCATTTTTCTCCCTCCAATTAAAAAAAATAGTCCCTGCAGGGCAGGAACTAGGCTGATTTATCTTTTGCTTTTCCTTTTTTTTCACCATTATTGCTCCCGGAGTAATCTGTTGAATAAAAGCCGGAACCATTAAAAATAACGGCGGGTTTACTGATTAACCTCTTAACCGTGTTCCCGCATTCAGGGCATTCGGTAAGAGCATCCTCCGCCATTGATTGAATTATTTCAAAATCTCCGCATTTC
>SKTZ01000069.1 GCA_007122335.1 Bacillota bacterium | reverse complement strand
TTTTTTGCAAAAATCAATTCGGTAATTTTTCAATCCTATTAGATATTCTTCCAGTTTTTAAATTTCCCTTTTTTTTATTAAGATATTTACGGTAGGGGTGTGAAAAATTACTTAAACCTTTTCAAATATTAGCAGGGAGAATAAAAATCTTAAAGAAGTTAATAGTATTAGCAACTGGAAGAGGAGGTAAGCAATGGACTTAAAAAAATTCATAGCAACTCTCAGTAATACCCCTGGAATTTCAGGGCTGGAAAGAGAAGTAACGAAACATATTGTCAAAGCCTGGGAAGAGCTTGCTGACGAGGTTGAAGTTGATACTCTGGGCAATGTTATTGCCTGGAAAAAAGGAAAAGATAATTCCAAACCTCCTATTATGGTCGCAGCTCATCAGGACGAAATTGGTTTTTTAGTTAATGAAATTGATAAAGAGGGTTTTGTTCGCTTAGAACCAATTGGAGGGATTGACCCCCGCCTGCTTCCAGGCCAGGAAGTTATCATCTGGGGAAAAGAAAAAGTTCATGGGATAATTGGAGCAAAACCTCCCCATCTTCAGAAACCGGAGGAGAGGGAAAAAGCTATTCCCCTGGATAAAATTTTCGTGGATTGCGGTATGGAAAAGGAGCCTCTTGCAAAAAAAATCCGGGTTGGAGATCCCATAACCTTTAATCAGGAACTGCAATGGTTCAATGAAAATGTCTGTACAGGGAAAAGCCTTGATGATAGAGCAGGAGTAGCTGCTTTACACCAGGCCCTTCTTGACCTGGAAGATATTACCCCTGGCTTTGATGTGGCCTTTGTGGCCACAGTTCAGGAAGAGGTTGGGGTAAGAGGGGCAATTGCCAGTTCCTTCAAACTTAACCCTGCCCTGGGCATTGCAGTTGACGTGGGGTTTGCTCAAAGACCGGGACAGGAAAAGGAACAGAGTATTGAGGCCAATAAAGGGCCTGCCCTGGGAATTGGTCCCCATGTTCATCCGGATCTTTTTGCCCGCCTTCAGAAAATTGCAGGCGAAAATGATATCCCGACCCAGTTGGAACCATCTCCTCATCCTGGAGGGACCGATGCTTACGCCATTCAGATGAGCAGATGCGGGGTTGCCACAGCTTTACTATCTATTCCCCTGGCCAATATGCATTCTCCCCTGGAAGTTATTGATATCAGGGACGTCCGCAGGACCGGGAAATTGATTGCAAAGTTCTGTCAGGAGGCCGATGCCGAATTAGTGGAGGGATTGACATGCTTATAAAAGAGCTAACTGAGCTGCCAGGAATCGCCGGTCGAGAGGGTCAGGTTCGTAGCTTTTTAAAGGAAAAACTTGCTTTGGAAAAACTAAAACTGAGTGTTGATGCCATGGGCAATATGTATGCCCGGCACGAAGCAAAAAATACGCCCCTTGTTATGCTGGCCAGCCACATGGATGAAGTTGGTTTCATGGTTATGGGGTATGAGTCCAGCGGGTTATTAAAATTTGCTCCAGTTGGCGGGATTGACCTGAGGGTAGTTGTAGGGAAAAAAGTATACATTGGTGAGGAAAAAACTCTGGGTATTGTTGGAGCCAAACCTATTCACCTTCAGAAGAAAAATGAAAGGAACAAGCCTTTTTCCCGCCAGGAACTTTTTATTGATATAGGAGCGAGCAGCGAAGAGGAAGCAAAAAACAAGACAAAAATAGGAGACCAGATTACCTTCGCCACCCGAACAGAATTTATTAGTGATAGGGTAATGAAGGGTAAGGCTTTTGATGATAGGGCTGGTTGTACTGCCATACTGGAAATCCTTAAGAGCAAACCTCCCGTTAATGTCTGCGGGGCTTTTACGGTCCAGGAGGAAGTTGGACTGCGAGGGGCAGGTGTGGCAGCAAGCAATGTAAAACCGGATCTGGCTATTGTCCTTGAAGGCACAACTGCTTCTGATGTTCCCGAAAGCCCCGAACACCGATATTCAACTACAATGGGAGAAGGACCAGCCATCACACTTATGGATCGATCTTTTCTGGCCAACCAAAACCTGAATAAAAGGGTAATTGAACTGGCTGAAAAAGAAGGCATACGTTATCAATTGCGGCGTTCCAATATTGGAGGCACAGATGCCGGCCGGATCCACCTGGTGGAAGAGGGAATACCAACTATTGGGCTTTCCCTTCCCTGCAGGTATATTCACAGCCCTGTATCTCTTTTAAACATGGATGATTGGCAGGGCATGGTTGACCTGGTAACAACAATTTTAAAGGATATTGCCGAAGGAGGGTTCCCCCTTGGAAAGAATTATTAAAAAGTTAACCGAAACTTACGGCCCATCGGGCCGGGAAGATAGAATAAGGGAAGTGATTAAAGAAGAAGTATCCAAGCTTGCCGATGAAATCCGGACTGATTATCTGGGCAACCTGATTGTTCTGAAAAAAGGAACCGCTTCTGAACAAACCAAACCTGTAATGCTTGCTGCCCATATGGATGAAATTGGGATAATGATCACTCATATTGATAAAGAAGGGTTTTTGCGGATCACAAATGTGGGGGGGCTAACCCCGGCCAGGTTAATTGGAGCCCGGTTTGTTCTTCCGTCGGGGCAAAAAGGGGTTGTCTTTCACGAACCCCTGAAAGAACTTAAAGAACTGGACCTGGAAAAGATGTACCTTGACATCGGAGCCGAAAACCAGGAAGAAGCCAAAAAACACGTAACTATTGGAGATATTGCTGTAGCCGATGAACCAATGGTTAGCCTCGGAAATCGCCTGATCGCGAAAGCTATGGATGACAGAATTGGCTGCGTGGTTTTAATTGAGGCTTTAAAGAAAATAAAAAATAATCCCAACGATATTTATTTTGTTTTTACTACCCAGGAAGAAGTCGGCATCAGGGGAGCTAAAACTTCTGCTTTTGGCCTGAATCCCGGTTTGGGGATTGCAGTTGATGTAACCATGACTGGAGATACCCCAGAAGCAAAAAAAATGGATGTAAAATTGGGTGGGGGAGCAGCGATTAAAGTCAAGGACAGCTCTCTGATTACCAGTCCCATTGTTAAAGATAAAATGGTTGAGATAGCGGAAAAAGAAAAAATTAAATATCAGCTCGAAGTTCTTTCCCGGGGAGGAACAGATGCCGGGGCCATAAATTTAACCAGAGAAGGTATTCTGGCGGGTTGTATATCAATTCCCTGCCGTTACGTTCACAGCCCAGCAGAAATGGTTGATAAGGGTGATGTTGAAGCAGCAGTAAAACTGCTTGTAAAAATGATAGAAGAGAAAATTGATTTTTAAAAACCCAATTGCCTTTTCCCCCTTCAGGCACAAAAAACCCTGAAAGGATAAAGCCAGAGGGGGAAATTTTCAGGTGAATGACCAATACAACCGTGCAAGGAGGCCGGAAAATGAAAAATTTTTTTTACAATGCCCGCGTTTATAACGGAAAAGATACTGAGCAACTTTATGATAGCGTGCTTGTCCGGGGAAAGAAAATCGAGGCAGTTGACTACAAAGAAAACTTAGAACCCCATCTTGACCGGGAAACCCAAAAAATTGACCTGGATGGAGCAACCTTAACCCCTGGATTAACTGACGGGCATACTCACTTCTTGATGCACTGTCTGCAGCTTCTTTCTTTTAGGTTTGGCCATTGTAAGAGCCTGAAAGAAGCCCAGGAGGTAGTTTCTTCTGGAATAAAAGAAAAGCCCCGCATTGGGGGCTGGCTTTTGGGGGGAGGCTGGGACCACAATTTCTGGCCGGAAGGGTTGCCGGGAAGAAAAGACCTTGACGAAGTTACCGGTAATGTCCCCGCGGCTTTTTTCAGTAAGGACCACCATAGCCTCTGGGTCAATACAGCGGGGCTCGAAGCAGCAGGAATTACTGCTGATACTCCGACTCCTGCAGGTGGAGAAATTGTCCGGGATAAAGAGGGCTGGCCTACAGGGATTCTCATGGAAAATGCTAACGACTTGATTTTGGAAAAAGTTCCACCCCCAACCCTGGAAGTGGCAATTCATGCCCTGCAGAAAGGAATGGAGGATGCAACAGGTAAAGGTCTTACAGGTGTCCATTCCTTTGAAGGATTCAGAACTCTCCAGGGATTGCAGCAGTTGAATCGAATGGAAAAACTGAAAATGAGATTTCTGGTGGGAATTCCTTCTCCTCAGCTCGATGCTGCAGTAGGTCTGGGTATAAGTACGGGGATTGGGGATGAATTTCTGCGAATTGGCCCGATTAAATTGTTTTTAGATGGCGCTCTGGGTTCCCAGACGGCTGCCCTGATTGATCCCTATTCTTCCAGACCAGATTACCGGGGAATTCCCACAATGGAAGAAGAGGAATTTCAGGAACTGGCGGAAAAAGCAATTGGAAATGGTTTTGCCCTGGCAGTTCATGCGATCGGGGATCGGGTAAATAAACTTGCCATTGAGGTTTTAGAGAAAAATTTGGAAAAAACCAGGTTCTTTGGTTTAAGGCATCGAATTGAACATTCCCAGTTATTAAGGCCGGAGGATTTGGCCAAATTTGGCACCCTGAATATTATGCCCTCCATGCAACCAGTGCACCTGAAAAGTGATCAGGAACTGATCGACAAACACTGGGGAGAGGAGAGGGGGAAAAGGGCTTTTGCCTGCAGAAGCCTGATTGATGGTGGAGCAGAACTTGTGCTTGGTTCTGATGCCCCCGTGGAAACTATTGACCCTGTTGAAGGAATGTACTATGCAATTTATCGGCGGGGCAAAAACATGGAACAGGCCCTCACACCTGCTCAAACACTGCGTGCTTATACCTTTGCTCCAGCCTTTGCTTCCGGGGAGGAAAAGATAAAGGGGACGATTGAACCGGGAAAACTGGCTGATATGACCGTTTTTAGCACAGATTTCATGCAGAACCCTGAGAGCCTTAAGAAAATTGAAGTTCTGGGAACGATTGTTAACGGAGAATTTGTTTTTAAAAAGTAATCAAAAGGAGTCGTCCCTTATAATCAGAGGGGCGGCTCTTTTTTCCTTCTGCAAGGCTTCCTTCCTTTTTTTGCATTGGGGGCAGATATTTTCGGGTGTATAGAGAAATTCCCTGCTGGTAAAACAATTGGACTTGATATAGATAAGTCCCCGGCATTTTTTACAGGGGTAAAAGGTTTCTTCCCGTTCCTCGGCAAAAAAAGCTTCGTCGTAAAAAAATGAAATGTTTCTCTTTAGAGTCTCGTTCTTATTTTCTTCTTGCTCGCGAGAACTTTTTTCCCGAATATTTCTTATTTCTTCTAGCCTCCTGTTTATTTTACCGGAGTAGGGGGGAGGAGTGATTGAAAAATCCTTTTGGGTTAACGATTTAATCAAAGGCGGGAAAGCCCCGGGCAGGGCAAAATCCAGGTCGTAACCGCCTTCAATTATTGTCAAATCTGGTTTTATAATCAGGGAAATCAGAGCCAGAATTTGGTCAGAATAATTTAAAGCGGATAGGTAATCGGCCCTGTGACCATCGAAACCCGTTATATGAATAATGAAATCCGGAGCAAACCTTATTATTTCGGGCACAACCAGCTCAGTTACAGCCTGATATAGGAAGGAATCTCCTGCCCCGGGAGGCAGGGGAATATTAAAGATATTATTAAAGGGTCCGATAACCTCAGGGAAACCGGTTCCAGGGAAAATAGTCTGCCCATCCTGATGAATTGAGAAATGCTTAACCCGGGGTTCGTAAAAAAAGAAATCTTCATTCCCATCTCCGTGGTGGGCGTCAGTGTCAAGGACTACAAGGCGAAGATTAGGTCTGGTTTTTAACAGGTGAGAGATCCCAATAGCATCATTGTTTATCGTGCAAAAACCCCTGGTGCCATAACTGAGGCGGGGGGAGTGGTGGGCTGGTGGGCGAGCCAGAATCAGGGCCCGCTGATTTTCCAGCAACCTGGCACAGCCCATTTTTACTGCACCGGCTGCCATTTGATGGGCTGGATGTAATTTGGTTTCCGGGCTAATAAACTGGACCTTTTCAAGTTCTGCCCGCCCCAGGGAAAGAGGAGTTTGCAGCTCGAAACCAATTTCCTTGATTATTTTTTGGAACAAATCCATTCTGGCTGGACTTTCGGGATGGCCCTGGTGAATAATGTAATCCTTCCCCGGAGCCCAGATTATGTTTAAACCCTTTAGGTTCATTTTGCTGCCCTCCCTCTCTGAAAGTAGACATCACCTGTGATAAGTGATAAAATATTTAATTGGATTTAAAAAACAGGATTGGATGTTGGCGATGCCCAAATTGACGGAAATGGATATCAGAAAAAGCGTTTTAATTTTAGCCATCCCAGTGGTGGCCCGAATGTCCCTGCAATCAATTGTTGGCCTGGTTGATACAGCCATGGTTGGTAGAATTGGCCCTGCGGCTATTGCCGCAGTTGGTCTTTCCAATCAGATTGTTTTTTTCCTTATTGGCATTATAACGGCTTTTTCTATTGGGACCACCACTCTAGTGGCCCAATTTATTGGAGCGGAAAGAAAAAGAAAAGCCCAGGAAGTCGCCATTCAATCCCTGATGGTAACCCTATTGCTTTCTATGGCTATAGGACTTTTTGGTTATGTCTTTTCTTATGAGATTACAGAATTTTTAATTAGCAGGATGGAGGAGTCAGATCCGGATGTAATTGCCTATGGGGGAATCTATTTGCGGATTATTTCTCTCTCAGTGCCTTTCTTTTTCAGCCTGATTCTTTTTAACGGTATTTTCCAGGGAGCAGGGGATATGAAAACTCCCCTTATTATTATGGCCTTTACCAATGTTTACAATGTTGTAATGGATTATTTTTTGATTTTTGGGATAGGTTTTTTCCCCGAACTTGGAGTCAGGGGAGCTGCGATTGCCACTAGCTCAGCGCGGGTTTTTGCAGCTATTGCTGCTTTCCTGCTTTTACTCAGGGGGAACCATTATTTTAAAATTAGCCTGTCCCGGGCTTCGATGCATTTACAGTTCCCCCTGATTAAGAGTATTTTAAAAATTGGCGTTCCCGCAGCAATGGAGCAGTTAATTCGCTCAAGCGGGCAAACCATTTTAACCATCCTGGTAGCCGGGCTGGGAACCATACCTCTTGCTGCTCATCAGATTGCCATGCGGGGTCTTTCCCTCGCTTTCATGCCGGCTTTCGGCTTTGGCCTTGCTGCTACGACACTGGTAGGGCAAAACCTGGGAGCAGGGTACTTTTCAAGGGCAGAAGAAAGTGGTTTTACTGCAAATAGAATCGCTATGCTGGCTATGGGAATTTTAGGAGGCACTTTATTTATCTTTGCTCCTCAATTTACAAGGCTTTTCATCCCCGATGAAGAGGTTGTTTTCCAGTCGGCCCAGGTTTTAAGGATTGTGGCGCTGACCATGCCCTTTTTGGGTTCCACTATTACCCTTGCGGGTGCACTTCGTGGTGCGGGAGATACCAAATGGGTAATGTATATTACGGCCTTTGGAGTTTGGGGAGCAAGAATTGCTTTATCCTATGTCCTGGCCTTTGTCTTCAATCTGGGGCTATTAGGAGCCTGGCTTGGTTTGTCTGCAGATTTTTTAATACGATTTTTCCTGACTCTGATGCGTTTCCGTTCAGGTTACTGGAAAAAGCTGGCTTTAAAAGTTAAACCCAAGGAAAATACCGGAAGTTAGGAGGAACAGATCTTGAACAAAGAAAAACTAGCCCTTTTAACCTGGATTGTTTTACTGGCAGGGCTTTTGATTTCTTTTTTCCACCGTTTTGCCTTTGGTGTTGTGGCTTCAGATATTGGTGGAGCACTTAATTTGACAGGGGCTGCAGTTAGCAATCTGGGAGCAGTTTACTTTTACGTATATGGTTTTATGCAAATTCCCTCGGGGCTATTGATAGATAAAATTGGTCCGAGACGAATTTCCGCCCTGGGAATGGCTGGAGCAGGATTTGGTTCACTTTTGTTTAGTTTTGCCAATAACTACTTTCTCGCTTTCTCTGGCCGACTCCTTGTGGGACTGGGAGTTTCTGTGATTTTTCTTTCTATCCTGAAGGTTCAGTCTACCTGGTTTCCCCCCAGAGATTTCCCCCGCTTAACAGGGATTACTTCTGCGGTGGGGAACCTGGGGGCGGTCCTGGCCTCAGCTCCCTTTGCCATTGTGGTTATAGCCCTGGGCTGGCGGAGCACGTTTTTGGTTCTGGCCCTTATTTCGTGGCTGATTGCCCTGGGGATTTACCTCTTATCCAGATTTCCCAGGCCTGATAGCGATTCTGGTAAGGATACTGAAACTGCAAAAAGCGTATGGGAAGGGTTTTTGGGTGTAGTAAAAAATCCGAAAACCTGGCCTAATTTCCTGACAATTTCAGGTTTAATGGGAAGCAGCATGTCTCTGGCTGGAGTCTGGGGGGTTACTTACCTGATGCAAGTCCAGGACTGGAGCCAGGATCGAGCCTCATCCTACATACTCCTGGTTCTTCTTGGTTTGTTGGTGGGCTCTCCTGTTTACGGAACCCTGGGTTCCCGCTGGGGTAAGGTAAAACCAATCATTAACTTTGGCGGGGGGGTCGCAACTTTTATCTGGATTCTAATAGTATTTTTCCCCGGTCTTCCTGGCTGGTTGTGGCCTTTTCTCTATTTTGGTGTTGGGTTTTTCTCCATTGTTTTTTTCCTTTGTTTTACCAATGTAACCCAGGTTAACCCTCAAAGGTTTTCCGGAATTGCAACCAGTGTAATCAATTTTGGATCCTTTAGTTTTGGGGCAATTATAACCCTGATAATCGGCTATATGCTTGATAAAAGGTGGGAAGGGGAACTTGTTGAGGGCTTCCGTCTTTATCCCCTATCCGCGTACCAGGAGGCTTTTTCAATTTTTATAATTTTTGCCCTGGTGGGTTTTGTTGCTTCATTTTTTATTGTTGAAAAGAAGGAGGATATTTCTTAATGATGACTGAAAAAAAACTAATTGCCTTCGACCTTGATGGGACAATATTTGAAACAGAAGAACTGGCAGTTACTTCTGTTCAGGAAACCATGGAAAAGCTCAAACAAGAAGGGTTATATTCCCGCCCTAAGCCGGAGCGGGAAGAATGCCTCTCTGTTTTAGGAATGATCAGTGAAGAAATCTGGGATCTACTTTTACCGGGTTCCGACAGGGAGGTTCAAAAAAGGGCAGATCAACTTCTGGAAGCAATTGAAAAAGAATACTTGAAAAGGGGCCTGGGCAATCTCTATCCCGGAGTTAAAGAAACCCTGGAAAAACTCAAAGGCCAGGGTTGGGAGTTTTTAATTGCCTCCAATGGGGGAGAGGGCTATGTTAAGTCCGTAATTGAAGTCCATGGCCTTAACCCTCTGTTCGCGGGGGTTTATAGTGCTGGAGAATATCAAACAAAAGAAAAAGGGGACCTTGTGCGTATTTCCAGGCAAAGGTTCCCCGGTTTACAGGCTATGGTTGGGGACAGAAAGTCTGATATTGAGGCAGGGCAGGCTAACAACCTGATTACCGTGGGCTGCCTTTATGGCTACGGTGACCCCCGGGAATTGCGGGAGGCTGATTATAAGATAGATAGTTTTCCGAAAATTATTGACCTGTTCTCTTCCGTTTGAAAAGTTTTTCGATGTTTTCCAGAGAAAAAGAATTAATAATCGCCTGGGGAGGCAGGGCAGCCTTGCGGGCTACAGCAATTCCATATTCCAGGTGTTCTAACCCATCCAGCCGATGGGCATCAGGGTTAATTGCCAAAAGAGATCCTTGTTCGTAGGCGTAATCTGCCCACTCCCAGTTCAAATCCAGTCGATAGGGGTTGGCGTTGATTTCCAGGACGACTTCATTTTCAACAGCAACCTTTATTATTTCCTCAAGATCAAGGGAATAAGCTTCCCTGGCCAGAAGAAGTCTCCCCGTTGGATGGCCCAGCATGGTAACCCGTGGGTGCTGAAGGGCTTTTATTATCCTTTTAGTCATATCCTCCCTGGACATTCGGAAATTAGAATGAACAGAGGCAATTATAAAGTCCAGGTTTAATTCGTCAAGAACAGAATCGGGGTAATCCAGGGAGCCATCTGGTAAAATATCACATTCTACACCGTGGAAAAGCTTAATTCCTCCACCATATTTTTTATTTAAATTTTCCAGTTCCTTGGCCTGTCTTTCCAGGTCTTTTTTTTCCAGACCATTGGCATAAAAAGCAGATTGACTGTGATCAGAAATTCCGACAAATTTCCAGCCCAGATGATGACATTCCTCCACAACCTTTTTCAAAGTAGCTGCTCCATCACTATAAGTTGTATGGACATGGAAAATCCCTTTAATATCCTGCGGTTCGACCAGGCGGGGAGCAGAATTGTTTTGGAAAAATTCTTTTTCTTTGGAACCCTCTCTTAACTCCGGAGGGATGAAGGGAAGGGAGTAGTACTGGTAAAATTCTTCCTCGGTTTGTATGGGGGGATGGGGGACCTTTCCGTCTCTAAGATCTAAAACAGGAGGGGGATCGCCTTCATTTTCCTGGATTAGACCCAGGTGTAAAGAATTTCCGGTTGTGGCAACCAGCCAGCTGCCCCAGGCTTTTTTATCACCTATGTGAAAATCGATGGGAATTCCTTCGGGTGTTTTCCCAACGACAAGCCTTTCGTTGACAAGCTCTGTTTCTTTTATGGTCTCCATCTCAATTAAAAGTGGTATTAAATCTTCAGCGCTGATCCCGGAAACCAGAATATCCAGGTCATGAACAATGTCACACCACCGGCGGACAGAACCGGTTGCAACACAATTCTCAACCCGGTCATAAGAAAGAAGATCCTTTTGAACCCTGTTCAGGACTTCCCTGGCGGTCAGCAGTAAAAAGGATTTTTGGTAATGGAGCAGGGTTTCAATTCCTTCCAAAATTTTATCCTGTGTTTTTTTTCCAAAACCCGGGATTTCTATCAATCTGTTTTCCTCGCAGGCGTAAGCCAGTTCTCCGAGGTTGGAAATTCCCAGTTCTCTGAAAAGAACCTTAACTTTTTTAACTCCAAGGCCGGGAATTTTAAGAATTTCCAGAAGACCCTCAGGAACCTGGTTTTTTAACTCCTGGTGGAGGGGATGGGTTCCTGTGGAATAAATTTCTTTAATTTTTTTCTCCAAATTATCTCCAATACCTGGCAGGGTTTGGAGTTTATTTTCTTGAATTAATGTATCTAAGTCTTCTTCTGAATCGTCAAGGGCCCGGGCTGCCCTCTGGTAAGACTGGGCCCGGAAGGGTTCTTCTTCCTGAATTTCCATGAATAAAGCTATTTCCTTAAGCAATGCAGCGACTTCTTTTTTGTCCATTTTATCACCTCAAAATAAATATTTCGTCAGGAAAGAAGAAATTCCCTTCTCTTGAGTAAAGAACAGGAGGATAACAACATGAAAGAATTTATTAAATTTATCCGGGAAATAAGTGATAAAAAGCCAGCTATTTTAATTCATGATGACTCGGATGCAGACGCCCTGGCAGCCGGTTATGTTTTAAGTCGCCTTACCGGCGGCTATATTGTGGTTCCCAAAAGTGTTTCTGAGCACGGACAGGAATTAATGGATGAAATTGGTTTCGAAGTGGACTATGGTCCCCTTGATCTGAGTGAAGAGAAAATTGTAATTGCCGATACCGCAGATATGCAGCAACTTCCAGATATTCAACTGGGCAAATATGCCGTAATTGACCATCACTCCAACAATAAGCTTTTAGAAGGGGCAGAAGCTTATTACCATGAAAAAGTTGATTCCACCTGTCAGATGGTTTATCAGGTGTTGCGGGAAATGGAATTTCCCATAGATGAAAATATCGCCCTGGCCCTGTCAGCGGGAATTCTTGGGGATACCATTTATTTAGAAAAGGCCAAAAATGAAACAATTATTATTCTTGGGGAAATTTTAGAAGAAGGTTCGATTAATTTTAAAAAAGCCCTGGAAGTTCTCAGGATTAGCCGCAAGCTCTCCCGGGAAACCAAACTTAAAGCTGCTATTGATGCCGAGCTGTTCTGGTTAAAAGATAAACTCCTGGTTTTTACCAGGACCAGCCCCGATTATGTTTATTATGTTGCCATGATGTTGATCGAACTGGGTGCTGATATCGCAATGGTTTTTTCCCAGGAAGGGGAAGATATCAGTATCAGGCTGGTTCAAAACCCCGCCTACGAAGAAGAAATTGATCTTTTGGAAGTTATGAAAAAGGGAATAGGGGATAGCAAGGTGGAGAATCTCTGGGGTGATGAAAATTTCGTTGGTTTTAAAGGGGCTGGAGACGATTTTAAAATAATAAAAGAACTGCTGGGTCAGCTTTGCCAGTCCTCAAGCAGGTAAATAATAACAGGTGCAGAAATATATTGACAGAAACAAATCCGTTTCCCCGGAAAGGATGGTGTAAATATGGCCATAAAAAGGGAGCGCTGGTTGAATAGACCTGCCTTTGTTTTTGCCGCAATAGGGTCCGCTGCAGGACTGGGTAATGCCTGGCGATTTCCTTACATAGCATATCAAAATGGAGGAGGAGCTTTTTTAATTCCTTTTTTTATCGCCCTCTTCACAGCCGGGATACCCTTGCTTATTTTAGAATATGGGCTTGGCCAAAAAATGCAGGCTGGTGCCCCCGGCGCAATTGCCAGGATAAAAAAAATCTGGGAAGGTTTGGGCTGGTGGGCTGTTTTTATTGGTTTTATTATAATGTCCTATTATGCGGTTATAATGGCCTGGACCTGGAACTATATTTATGCTGCCCTTTCAGTAGCCTGGGATGGCAAGGTCCTTGAATTTTTCTATAGAGATATTTTAAATTCAACAGATGGGCCCCTGCAATTTGGCCCTATCAGTGTTCCGGTTATGATTGGACTGCTTTTAACCTGGTTTGTAATCTGGTTTATTCTGCACAGAGGGGTGCAATTTTTAGGCAAGGTTGTTCTGGTAACTGTTCCGCTGCCGATTATTCTGCTGTTGATCCTAAGTGCAAGAGCAGTTACTCTTCCGGGGGCAATTGAAGGCCTTAATTATTACCTGCAGCCAGATTTTTCCGCTCTGCTGGATTATAATGTCTGGGTTGCAGCTTATTCCCAGGTATTTTTTACCCTGAGTCTGGGTTTTGGAGTGATGATTGCCTATGCTTCCTATTTGCCCCGCAGCAGTGACATCAATAACAATGCTATTATTACTGCCCTTGCAGATGCTGGGATAAGTTTCCTTGCGGGATTTGCGGTTTTTGGAACTCTGGGTTACATGGCTGGAGTGCAAAATGTGGGCGTTGAAAGCGTCGTTGAAGAAGGAATTGGGCTGGCTTTTATTGCTTATCCCGAGGCAATTTCTCTTCTTCCATTCGGAGCAGCTTTCTTTGGATTTATTTTTTTCCTGACCCTGCTTACACTGGGAATCGATTCTGCTTTTTCTCTTGCGGAATCGGTTATTACGAGTCTCGACGACAAATTTAAGGTAAATAGGTCTATCTTGGTTTCTCTGGTCTGTCTATTCGGTTTTCTTTTGGGTCTTGTTTTTTCAACTGGCGCCGGCCTCTGGTGGCTGGATATTGTCGATCATTTTGTTAATAATTTTGGCCTGGCAGTTGTGGGGCTTTTGGAATGCATTTTCATTGGTTGGGTCTACAAGGCTGATAAAATGCGGAAATTTATTAACCCTGTTTCTGACGTTCAGGTAGGCGTCTGGTGGGATATAATGATAAAATATGTCACCCCTTTAATTCTTGGAATTTCCATTATTCTAAGCTTGAGTGAAAGATTGGTGGTACCGTACCGTGATTACCCAACAACCAGTCTTCTCTTTGGTGGTTGGGCCGTTGTCCTTGTTTTAATTCCGGTTGCATTTATCTTTGCCCGGAAAAAAGCATCCCGTCCAGATTTTCTTGATCGGCCTTCAGATTAAATAGGAGGGAAGGACATGCCATTTGATGCCATTTTGATGTTGCTTTTTGGCTTGATAGTAATTTTTGGGGGATTGTTTTATTTCACCGGTATCGCAATAAAATCCGAAAAAAAATATGATCCCAGAGAGTAAAAATTACAATATTTCATGGCTTTTTTAGGGGGCCGTTATGCCTGCAATTAGCTTAAGAAAAGCAATCTTAATTCTAATCATAATGGCAGTTCTTGTTTTTGTAGGGTTTGGCCTTCTGGGGCTACCTCTTCACCTGCCCATTCTTTTCCAGTTAATTATTACGGCTTTTCTGGCGGTAATATGGGGTGGAGACTGGATCAAAGTTGAAGAAATGATCTTAAAAGGATTACAAAAATCAGGGCCTATTGTTCTCATTCTGATGCTGATTGGGGCCCTGATTGGGGTCTGGATGTATATGGGGACCATTCCAACAATGGTTTTTTTTGGTTTGGATTTAATCAGTCCCCGGTTTTTTTACCTTATTTCTTTTTTACTGTGCTCGATAGTTTCCCTGGCAATGGGAACCGGATTTGGGACGATAAGTACCATGGGTTTGGCTCTTTTCAGTATTGGAAGCAGCTTGGGCCTGCCCCTGCCTATTGTTGCAGGAGCAATTGTTTCCGGGTCTTATTTTGGGGATCGTTTTTCTCCGGTTTCAGCCATCGCCATTTTTACAGCTCACACTGCCAGGATTTCCATTCGAGATCTTCTTGGTAAAATGGTTTTGACTACAGTTCCTGCTTTTTTAATTTCCGGGGGGCTTTATTTCTGGCTGGGAAGAAATTTGAGTGATGATACTGACTATCTGGGATCTGCAGGGACTGAATTATTGACTTTTGTTGCGGAAAACTTCTCTGTAACCCCCTGGGCCCTGCTGCCGCCGGTATTTATCATTGTCGCGGCACTGTTTCGGCTCCCAACCTTACCCAACCTGGCTGCAGGCCTTATCCTCAGCCTCATATTGGGATTTATTATTCTCCCGGGTGAGGTTATCGGGATCCTGGAAAGTATGTATGATGGTTTAACCCTTGCTACCGGAGAGCCTTTCCTGGACCAATTGTTTTCCCGGGGAGGGATTCTCAGCCTGCTGGATTTACTAGCCCTGATTATGCTGGCCTCCTGCCTGGCGGGAATCCTGGAGGGGTTGGGCGTTTTTTCCCTGGTTTTACAAAGTCTGATGAAAAAGGTGCAACGTCTTACCGGACTCGTCTTTTATACAGGATTATCAGGAATTTTTGTTGCCATGGTAGGTTGCAATCAACTGCTGGCTGTTTTATTACCCGGGCATACCTTTTTCCCGGTTTTTAAAGAAAAAAAGGCTCTACCCCTTTTGGGGAGAACCCTCGCTGACACAGGCCTTGTTTTTTCTCCGCTGATTCCCTGGAACATAAATGCTTTGCTTGTGGTTAGTGTCCTGGGGGTAGACGTTCTTGCTTACCTGCCCTTTGCTTTTATGAACTGGCTTTTACCTATAATAACCATTATTCTACCTTTCTGGGAAAAAGAGAAAAGTTAGAAAAATAATTATTCTAATTTAGGAAGGAAAACCTTTTTGTAAATAGAAATAGTATATAGATTCCGAAAGGAGGGGTGATTTAATGGGAACCATCGGCAATTATATACAAACGGCTGATTGGAAGAACGAAAAACACGTTCCCGTAATCAAAATCGAGGACCAGCCTGAAAAAGGCAAACCATTTGACGTCCATCTTGCGGTGGGCGCTGAAATTCCCCACCCCCATACAACTGAGCACCATATTAGCTGGATAAAATTATTTTTCCAGCCAGAAGGTGATAAGTTTACCTATCACCTGGGGTCTTTTCATTTTGAAGCGCACGGGGAATCGGTTCAGGGTCCTGACACCGGGCCAGCGAAATGTGAGCCTTCGGTAAAAACAACCATTACTCTCGAAAAGCCCGGTAAGTTAATGGCAGTTAGTTATTGTAACATTCATGGGCTCTGGGAAGGCGAACAAGACATAGGTTTTTAATCCAAAATAATAAACTATATAAATAGGAGGTAGATACTTAATGGGTGAATATGCAAGAAAAATGGTAGGACCAAAAGTGGATGAGTTGATCGAGGATTTGAATAAGGCGTACGCTGATGAATGGCTGGCATTCTTCTATTATAAAACCGCTGCTGAAATTGCAGAGGGTATAAATAGAGAAGCTGTCGCCAGCAAATTCAGTGAAATTGCTGACGAAGAACTTGAGCATGCCGAGGAACTTGCCGAGAGAATCGGTCAGCTCGGTGGCGAAGTAATCAGGGAATTCGACCAGCTTAAAGCTATGGCTAACTGCAAAACTGTGAACCTCCCTGAAGACCCCACCGATTGTAAGGCTTTCCTCGAGGCAGGAATCGAAGCCGAGCAGTGTGCAATTAAAGTATACGAAGAAATTATGGAAAAATTAAAGACCGATATTAAAGACCCGATTACCTTCCACGTAATCCGCCACATTATGCAGGAAGAAGTAGAACACGAAGACGATTTCGAAACCCTGCTTGGTTAAAAAACAGCAGGAAAGATAATAAATCGGCCTGCTCAGGCGGGCCGATTTATTTTAATAATTCCTTTTTGGTTGGAGGCAACAAAGATGGCAGTATGGGAAGCTATTCTCCTGGGAATTATCCAGGGAATTTTTATGTTTTTTCCAGTTAGTTCGACCAGCCACCTGGTTTTGGTCCAACACTGGTTATTAAACAGGGGAGCAGGTTTTTCTCTCCCGGAATCTCCTGAAATGATTGCTTTTGACCTGGTTGTGCATGTGGGAACTGTTGTTTCTATAATTTTTGTATTCAGAAAAAGCCTGTGGCAATTGTTTCGGGATACCTGGAAGGATTTCCAGAACTGGCGGAAAGGAAATATTTCCTTAAAAGAAACCCTGCACCTTAAATTAATGGGGCTGGGGCTTTTTTCTGTTTTGGTAACAGGCCTTGTTGGGTTTCCCCTGAAAAACCAGTTTGAAAGGGCTTTTGCCCAACCTATATTTATCGCTTTCACTCTGATTACAACAGGTATTTTACTCTGGGTTACAGATGTTTTACCCCGCAGACCCAGGGGATTGCGCGATTTCGCTCTGTGGATGGCCCTTATTATTGGCCTGGCCCAGGCAGTGGCTTTACTACCCGGAATTAGCCGGAGCGGAATTACCATTGTTGCTGCGCTTTTGGTAGGGCTAAAAAGACGCTGGGCTGCCGAATTCAGCTTTTTTATTGCCATTCCAACTATCCTGGGAGCAGCTTTTTTGCATGGACTGGAAATTCATTTCAGTTCTGGAATCGCAAATCTTGACTGGTTTGCCCTGGTAATTGGTTTTGTGGTTGCAGCTGTTGTAGGGATTTTTGCCCTGTATATTGTAATTACCCTGCTTTATCGGGCAAAATTTCGGTTTTTCTCCTATTATGTCTGGACCCTGGCTGGAATTATTATAATTTCATTTTTATTTAATCTCTGATAATAAGGCTCCCTTTGGGGATTTATTTAGCAGTTTAATTTGAGGCCAGTATTTCCAAATGAAAAAAGCCCTTTGCGGGCTTTTTCTTTTTATCTAATCTTAAAAGCGCTTTTAATTATGCCGTTTTCTTTTTTATTCAGATTTGCCCTAATAGCTTCTTTGTATTCATTAAGAGAAAAGGTATGGGTAAGCAGAGGGGCAAGGTCAATTCCTTTATCACAGATTAAATTAAGGGCAAGTTGATAAGTTGATAGCTGTTTCCCCATGTACTTTTCTGAACTGTAGGCAAAAATTCCCTTAATATTTAATTCTTTCAGCCAGATAGGGGTCCAGTCAACTCCTTTGGGAAAAGAAGCCAGGCCTACAAGAACTAAATCACCCCCGGGTGCGGTCCAGTAAAGGCCGTCTTTAATACTGCGGGAATTGCCAACACAATCAAAGACTAAATTTACACCACCCAGAGGGATATTTTTCCCCATTAAAGGTTTTAACATTTCCAGACCGAAGTGGTCTGCAACCTGTTGGGGAGTACCTGGCCCGGAAAAAATTACCGTATCCGCCCCGGCAAGTCGGGCAGCTCTGGCCTGGAAATCATATTTTGCTAAAATGGTGATTTCCCCCTGATAATCAAGAGCCCGCAGGGCATAGACTAAGCATATTCCAACGGGTCCTGACCCAATAATCAGGACTCGATCCGTTTCTTTTCGGGGAAAATTACGGGCAGCAGGATGTAATGCAGAAGCAAAAGAGTCCAGAAGGGCTCCCTGTTCAAAGGAAATTTCGTCGGGGAGGGTTATAACCTGGCTTTCATGGGCTATAAATGCTTCACTCCAGCTGCCCCCGGTATCTCGACAGGTTCCAGTCATTAAACCAGGGGAAAGATTTCCCCTGGAAAAATTGATACACCGAGATTCATTTCCGGCCTGGCAGGCAGGACAGATGTTTTTAATTCCCCTGGTCCGGCAGGGGAGCAGGGGATCGACCACAACTCGCATTCCTTCTTTCAGGTTTTTTACTTCAGACCCAACCCTGGAAATGGTCCCACAGTTTTCATGGCCGATAACGAAGGGAAAAGAGACAAAAGGAGAAGTATATGGAGAATCGTGGAGTAAAATCAAACCCATATCACTACCACAGATTCCACCGTAATAGGGATTAACCTCCACCCATTCTCCGTTGGGAAAGGAGGGAGGGGGGAGGTTTTCCAGCTGAATATTGGAAAAAGAATTAAAAAAAGCACTCTTAGTTAATTTACCCAGGGCCATTGAAAAAGCATAACGGGGAATTGACCCCTTAAACTGAATAGCTTGCACTATTTTCTCCTCCGATAATTCCCAGGGCTTTTCCGTGCTTCTCCAGGAGATTAAGGGCGAAATCAAGGTCTTCTTTTGTATGAGAAGCAATGACATTGGCCCGCAGGCGGCAGGTATTTACCGGAACCGCGGGAGGCAGGATGGGGGAGACAAACATCCCGTCCCGATGTAATAGGCCTGTAAGTTGAAGGGTGGGCTCTTCCTGGCCAATTATTATAGGAATTACGCAACTCTGAGTATTCAGTGTATCAAAGCCAATCTGGTTCAGGTTTTTAATAAAGTAATCGATATTTTCTCGAACCTGCTTCAGGCGCCACCTTTCCGTGTCAATTATTTCAAAAGATTTAATGGCGGCAGCAACAGCAGCAGGGGGGAGGGCTGCAGAGAAAACAAAGCCCCGAGCGTTATGGCGAAAATAATTAATGGTTTTTTTATCCCCAGCAACATAACCCCCAACTGCAGGTATTGTTTTGGAAAGTGACCCGCTGTACAGGTGAATTTCCCGCGGATCCATTCCAAAATATTCAGCAAGACCCCGGCCGGTTTCACCCAAAACCCCAAGAGAATGAGCTTCATCAACCATAAGCCAGGCATCGTACTTATTACAAATTTCCAGGGTTTCTGGAAGGGGACAAACATCACCATCCATGCTGTACACAGCGTCAACGATAACCAGTTTTCCTTTGCAGCCATCTTTTTCTGCCCGGATAAGCTGATTTTCTAAATCCTTAAGATCATTATGTTTGAACCTTTGAAATTTGGCCTGGGCAAGAAGGCACCCGTCAACTATACTGGCATGACATAACTTGTCAGTTATTACAATGTCATGACGGCCCAGAAGCGAGGCAATGGAAGCAACATTGGCTATAAAGCCGCTGCTATAGGCAATCGAATCTTCAACCTTCATAAAATCTGCAATTTTCTTTTCCAGTTCAACATGAAGGGAAGTGGTTCCAGCCAGAACTCTTACTCCATGGGTCCCGGTGCCAAAACGATCTACAGCTTCTTTTGCAAACGCATCAATTTCAGGATGCTGTAAAAGCCCGAGGTAACTGTATGAGGAAAACATTACATATTCCTTGCCGCTAATCTGAACTCGAGCCCCGTTAAGCTTCTCTACTTCCTGAAGATAAAAATAAGTGCCGGTTTCTTTGTAATTACGGTAAACCTGGTCAAAATTTTCAATCCGGTTTTCAAATTCTCCCAAATTAGACACTCCTTTGAATGCTCAAAATAATGTGCACAACTTGTGCACCGCCTTGGTATTATTATCACCGAAATTTGGATTTCTGTCAATATTTTTCTTTTATAGTTTGGGCATCTGATCTACTGTTTTCCGGCGCTGTTCAGGATCGGTGTGGGTGTAAATCTGGGTTGTTGAAACACTGCTGTGGCCTAAAAGTTCCTGGAGGACCCTTAAATCTTTTGTTTCTTTATAAAGAAGAGAGGCAAAAGTGTGCCGGAGTTTGTGAGGAGTAATTTCACCGGCATTATCCAGCCCGGATTTTTTGGCATATTTTTTTACCATGACCTGGATGGTGCGGGGATTGATGCGGCGTTTTCGCAGGGACAAGAAAAGGGCGTTGGCATCATTTCCTTTCGGTTTAAGTTCATTTCGCCAGGGAAGATATTCTTTTAAGGTAGTTGCAACTTCGCCATGTAGGGGAACACGTCTTTCTTTGTTTCCTTTACCAATAACTTTTATTGAAGGTTCATCCGTTAATTGCAAATCTTTAAGGTCAAGATTTACAAGTTCGCTCAGGCGAAGACCACAGTAAAGGAAAAGTTTCATAATGGCAAGGTCCCTAATAGCTGTTTTAAGCCCCGAACGGGAGATGGTATCCATATATACCCTTGCCTGGGGCAGGCGAAGGTATATGGGCTCGGCAGAGGTCCTGATTTTGGATGAACGGAAAGCTCGGGTGGGGTCATCAGAAAGTACTTCCTGGCGAACCAGAAATAGAAAAAAAGAACGGAGGGCGAATAATTTTCGGTTGCGAGTTTTTGGATCATTATTTCTTTCCAGAATAAGATCGGCCAGAAAATCCCCCAGGTCAAATTTATCGATAGAGGAGACCGAAAGGGGTTGGGGGTCCTTTAAATTTTTTTTCTGGCGAAGGTAACGGGAAAAAAGTTTGAGGTCGCTTTTGTATTCTTTGACAGTAAGGAGAGAATATCCCAGTTCGGTCTGTAAATACTTGAGATAGAACTCCAGGGCCCGGTCGAAATTCATTTTGAAAACTCCTTTTTGGCTTGAATTAATTTCGCAAAATAATAATTTTGCGAAATCTTATAGTTAAATTACTACAAAACAACCAATTCTCCTGCAAAATTTCCAAAATTAATTTTATACCCCCAACTTTTCTGATTGGCCTTCCTTTAATTTGCTTCTGGCTAAAAAAATAAGCCAAACGATGGGGTTGGATTTTTCAAATCCCTATCGGTTGGCTTTTAACTTTAAAAAGTTTGGGTTTTATAATTTGCTTACCTGGATCACCTAGAAATTTATGTTCTTCTATCTTCTGTTTTATTCTTGCTTAGTTGGTTACTGGAATTTGTAATTTTTGCCCGGGATAAATTTGGGGGCTCTCCAGGTTGTTGATCTGGCGCATTTCGTAAACGGTATTTCTCGGATCTGTTTCCGGGTTTCCGTGTTCCCGGGCCAGGCTCCAGAGTGTATCCCCTGACCTGACTGTAACAGTTGCAAACCTAACTGGTTCCTCGCTATGAGCAAAAATTGTAAAGAGAGCTATAAAAATCAGGGCCAGGACCAGAACAATAAACGGGTAACGCCAACGCATTCGATCCCCTCCTTGCTTTTTTCAAATTATCCTTTAACTATTTTAAATTATACCATACAAATGTTCGGAGAACAAGTGTTTTTAGAACAAATGTTTTTATTTTTTCCTTCTTATTTTTTCGGGGATGGAAATCGGAAAATCTAAAGTCCCTTTTTATTTTTGGATACTTCTCTGCAAGGAAGGAATAAAATGACCTCCTCAGAGTCATTTTAAGGCCATTGGAAGTCCTGGTTAATGGTTTTATACCTTTGCGAGGGTTAGCCCCCAGAAATTGCAATAAAAGTGTTCTCCCACAGAATTAACGAATTTCACAAAATTTTAAGAAAAAAAATTAAACCAAACAAATGTTTTTGGAACAAAGGTTTGCATAGGGTTTTTTCCTGTGGTATAATATGGGAAAAGGAGGTGCTTGTCTTGGATAAAAAGGCTACCAAGAAAAAACTTGGTCCCCGCCAGGTTGAAATCCTCGAATTCATTCGTAAAAATATTAAAGAAAAAGGTTATCCCCCTTCTGTTCGAGAAATTGGGAAAGCCGTTGGGCTTCGTTCCCCTTCTACCGTTCATAACCACCTGGAAAGATTGCAAAAATTTGGTTATATCCAAAAAAATCCCGCTCAACCCAGAACCATTGGCCTGATTAAAGAAGAATATCCCACTCAGCAGGAGAGTATATATGGCGATAGAGAAATTGTCCATGTCCCCCTTGTTGGGAGTATTACTGCAGGCCAGCCCATCTTGGCGCAGGAAAATATTGAAGATACCCTTCCTCTACCTCTTGATCTCGTTACAGGAGGAGGCGAACATTTTGTTTTACGGGTCCAGGGAGACAGCATGATTGAAGCCGGCATTTACAACGGCGACCTGGCGATAATTCGCAAACAGCAAAACGCTGAAAATGGGGATATAGTTGCTGCTCTCCTTGGGGATGAAGCAACCCTAAAGAGATTTTATAAAGAAAACGATTCTTTCCGCCTGCAACCGGAAAATGCCTCCATGGATCCTATTTATACCCGCGAGGTTACCATTCTCGGGAAATTAATCAGTCTTTTGAGAAAATATTAAAACCAATTAAAAAGCCCCTGGCCGGGAGAACCGGTTACAGAGGCTTTTTTTTATTCTTTTTTCTTTATATCGGCCCTGACATCATAAAGGGCCCCACAATCGCCCATTTCAGTTTTATGGGGCGGCAATAGAGAATTCACGCAGGCTCCGCTGCTTATATCCCAGCCGGATTCCACCTGGATAACACCCGGGCGGATCCGGTTATCAATTTCTACCCGGGCAGTTATTTCTCCCCTGTCGTTGAAAATTACAGCAAGATCTTCTTCTTCAAGTCCTCTTTTTTCAGCAATGTCTGGATTAATAATTACCCTTGGTTCCGGGTTTAGCTTCTTAATATAAGGAGTAACCTGAAACTGAGAATGGATGCGGTACTGGGAATGAGCAGAAATAAGCTGGAAAGGCAATTCGTAGTTATCGCCCAGGGGTGGTAAATAATTGGCAACCGGAGAATTTCCTTCTTCTTTGGCCTTCTTTGAAAACAGTTCAATTCGGCGAGAGGGTGTTTTAAAATGACGACCTTCCCAGGCAATCGGGTTATGGTTACTAGGCAGGATATGTCCTTTTTCTCTGAGCTCTTCCAGGTTTAATCCTATCTCTTCCAGGGGTTCTGCGGCCCATTCTAATAGTTCTTTTCTATTTAACCAGGGAAAATCTTTAATTCTAAGTCTTTTAGCCAGTTCAATCATGATCTCTTCGTCGGGCCGGGCTTCACCCAGGGGTTCAATAATTTTGGGGCAGTAGAAAACCCAGGGACTCCAGGAACTTACTCGAACCCCCTCCTCCTCGAAAAATGAAGTACAGGGGAGGAACAGATCTGCTTCTTTTGCAGTATCGGTCAGGAAAAGGTCTACAACTACCAGAAAATCAAGTCCCTGCAGGGCTTTTTGCATTTCATCGGTATCCGGGACATTTACCACCGGGTTTGCGGCGTTAATAAAGCCCATTTTCAAAGGAGGGTTTTTCGAATTTTGGATTTCCTCGGCCAGGTTGGCCATATCTAAATTCCTGCGGTAGGGATTGGTTTGGCCCTGGAGGTGTTTTCCCAAAAACCAGAAACGGTCAGAACAATAGGAAACACCGGCCCCTGCTTCCCCGATATTTCCAGTGATCGCCGCCAGGGCGTCAATGGCCCGGATGATATTTCCCCCACCTCTATATCTCGTTAAACCATAACCCAAAAGGGTGGTTACTGGTTTATGATTTTTGTAAAACCAGGCCAGTTTAACTATATTCTCTTCTTCTACTCCAGTGATTGCACTTGTTTTCTCCAGGTCGTACTCTTCAGCTGCCTCTCGGAAGGCTTCAAAACCGTGAATATGTTCAAAAATAAAATCTCTATCAATAAGTTCTTTTTGGATCAGGTAATTGGCTGTACCAAGGGCCAGGGCTGCATCGGTTCCCGGCTTTGGTCGAATGATTAAATCGGAAATATCCTCGATCCCGGTGGAAAGGGGATTTATTGTAGCCAGGCTCATTCCCTTGTCCCTTCCCTCCCGGATAAAAGGAAGGGCGTGAGGATGAGTTACCCGAACGTTTCTGCCCCAGACAACGCAACCGCGGGCATTGGGGAGGTCAGTTAAATCACTTTGCTCCAGGCCGCCAAAATCATATTTTTGGGCTGAAACGCCGGCCTGCATGCAAAGATCCCCGGTTACCCCTGTTGCTCCAAGCCGGTCAAAGAGACGCATGGTAACTTTTTTGGTTATGGATTCTGAACCGCTGTAGTGGTAATTGAAAATTGATTCTGGTCCATAGGTTTCTAGATACCCTCTTATTTTTTTTTCTATCAGGTCCAGAGCTTCTTTCCAGGAAATTTCTTCCCAGTTACCTTCTTTTTTTAACAATGGTTTCAAAATTCTTTCTGAACTGTAAACGAGTTCCGGGTAAGAACGCCCCCTGGGACAGGCAAATCCCCTGGTTACCGGGTGATTTTTATCCCCATCAACCCGGATTATTTTTCCCTCCTGAACTTCAACCTCAAGAGAACAACAATCCTGACAGTCTCTGGGGCAGGCGGTTATTACCTTTTCAGTAGCCATTACAACCAACTCCAATCCAAGGAAAAGTTAATTAATCTAAAACAGTTCTTCCGAGTAAAGTTTTATTAGTACAAAGTTATCTTACCATAATAAACTCTAAACAGTCAAAGACAGACAAAAAAAGATATACCCTGCAACAAAGAGCAGGGTATATCTATGAGGGATGGGGTGAGGGAAAGCAAAGTTTTAAGAATTTTTAATTATCAACCCTGTACCGAATTGGGATCAATATCTCTCCTTTTTCCAGGTCTTCCCGGGCTATTTCAACAGTGATGCTATCCTCTTTAGGCACGGTATTGGGTGGAAGCCCCTCTGTTGAAACTTTTATTTCATGCTTGCCCAGGGGAACATTTTCAAAATAAAACTCGCCATTACTTCTTGAATAAGCATTTTCTCCAGTTGTGGCCAGTTCTAAAGCAACCCAGGATAAGGGCTCATCTCCCTCATCAAAGGTTCCTGAAGCATTTCTGTCCATGAATACCCGGCCGGAAATAGATCCATTCAGGGTTAAACCAAAATAGAAAAATAGATTTTCGTTCTCCCTGATTTCCACGATCTTCTCCTCGGTAATTACCGAATAATCAGCAAGCAAGGAACCAAGATCAAAATGTAAGGGGTAGACACCGGGTTTAACCCGCTCAAATTTAAATTCTCCGCTTCCATCCGTTTCTGTCCTTCTGCCTCCGAGAGCCATGGGAATATTTTCTAGAACGGGATCCCCTTCATTAAATTCCCCGGTCTGGTTTTTATCCAGGTAGACAATTCCTGCGATTGTGGGCTGGTGGGTGCCTCTGGAGGAGTAGCTCTGGCCAAAGATTTCTTTCCCCGAAAAACCCAGAGCATGGTTAATGGAAACAGAAACCGAATGTTCCGGTTGTTCCTCAAAAAGATTTTGGTAAATTCTCTGCGCCTGAAATTCTATTAAGGCTTCTGAAGGAAGTCTCCAGCCAAACTCCAATCCTGCAGAGAGTTGATAGGTCTCTCTTCTTTCAACGGGGGACTTGGCTGTGAAATTTAACCCGGCAGTATATTTTTCATCCTGCCATTGATGAGCCAGGTCAAATCCCAGGGTGAAATAGGAATCCTCAATGTAATGGAGAAAATTGTAGCTTCCTTCAACCCCAAAAGAAGAACCGGTTCTTCGCAAAAATCTTCGCAAGGAAAAACTTGCTTTTGATTCTCTTAGGTTAAAGCCAGCGGGCAGGTTGTTTCCCACCTGGAACAGTGCGGAACCAGTTCCTCTGACGAATGTATTCAGGGTTGGATTCCATCTAAAACCCGAATTAATTTCTCCTTCTCCCTGGATCAGTTCTTTTTCCAGCCAGAACAAGGAAAGATCAAGGTTATTAGTTAAACGAACGGTTTCCCCGATTCTCCGGGATATATTACTGGTTAATTCCAATCTCTGTTCTGAATGGGAAGAAGCTTGCTGGAAATCAAAATCAGTTTTGGTATAATTCAAATTTGTCCTTGAAGAGAAAACTTCTGTCCTTCTCTGCCTGCTTATATTAAGGCCGTATTTATCAAAATCAGCTCTTGTAAGTTGGTCCTGACCCGTTTCCAGATCCCGCTGGCCTGTTCCCAGAATTCCGGAAACAGTAGTTGTTCCATCCCAGACATCTCTGTAGGAAAATCCAAGTTGGCCTTGTGTTATTGAATAAAAAAGCATAGTTCCAATTGATTCTCGATAATTACCCTGGAAAAAAGAACTCCACCTGGGAGAAAAATCATATTCCCCGGCCACCTGCAATTGTTTTCCAGCATTTTTATCTACAATCTCGGTTATTTCGTGGGGGATATACCTATAGGAAGAACTTAAATAACCACGGGAAAGGGTATAAATAAGGGAACTGGCAAAGCCTCCTTTTAAATTTTCAACTTCTCCACCGAATAAAAAATCTCCGGTAAGGATTAGGGACTGCAAAGGTTGTAGAGAAAAACCAGCTATTCCCCCGAGTTCAAATGGCTCCCAACTGTCTTGAGTCAGGACCTCTCGGCCTAACAATTCCAGGTTGAAAGAGCTGCGTTTATCCAACGCTTCATTCAACTGCAAGCCGATTAACCTTCCCTGGCTTTCCTCTTCATTGCTTCTTTGATAACTACCCGCAACAAATTTAACCTCGCTGATTCCCTCTTCGAGGATCCTAACATGTCCTCCGATCTCCCGTCTTTCTTCAATCAGTTCTCCATCGGGTCTTTCCCTGATTATTTGAATAAGGTTTGTTCTTTTGTTTATCAACGGAACGTTTGCAAAGGAATAACGGCCATCTTCTGCCATATATTTTTTACTGGTCTTTTCTCCATTAACCAGTAAATATACCCATTCGTCTTCCCTGGCTTCACCGGTAACCTTCACCCTGGGGGTGTCTTTTCTGGTTAAAAAAGCGGGGTTACTGTAAAGAATTCCCCGCAGGTTTTTATTTCCCACGGTTAAAGGGAATTCTACCCTGGAATCACCAATAACAATGCGGTATTCATCAAGATAAAGGGCCCTGATTAAAGGGACTGATAGGTGGCTTTCTATTCCCTTTTCTAAAAAGTTTAACCTGGAAGAAAATCCTAATGAAACCGCCCAATCATGAAACCTACCGTGGAGGTACACCTCCTGCCGGGAATGGGAACTAAAATCACCATCCTTATCCCAGCGCCCTTCTCCAGTTATTTTATAATGGATTGATCCCAGGGAAATATCCCGGCCGTAGTGGGTTGGTTTTAACTCAAGGGTTTCCAGTTCATGAGGTCGGTCACGTTCCCCTGGTTCTTCTGCTCTTCCTTTTTCTGTTTCAGGAATTTCCCAGTCAACATGAACATAAAGTTCCTGCCTTCTTGAATTCCATTCCAAACTTTTTCCCGTTATTTTCTCCAAAAATTCAGGTGCTACAAAAAAGTCTCCTTCATATAAAATGGGTGTTTTGGTTTTTAGATCTGGAAACTCTGAATATAAGCCCTTTTTGAAATCCACTTTACCCGAAGTACCGGAGGTTTTGTGAGTTATTTCCAGGGTTTCATTTTCTCTGGCAAAGTTCAACTCAATCGGTAAAAAAACGGAAAGCTGATTAACAGGGATCAGGATATAATCAAAAAGGTCTATAATTTCAAAGAATTCCTCTGTCTGGAAAACATAATCATTCTTTTTAATTTCCAGGGTTACGAAGCTAACATCTTCAAAGTGGGCTCCTTTCACAGGAAAACCCAGGGCAAGCAATATTAATAAAATTAAAAAGAAATTAACTGGGAACCTTTTTTTCGGTTGCTTTTGGAGTTTATCCAGAAAAATGGGTTCCATTTTTATCACTCAATTTCGAACGAAATAGATTCGGAAATAGTAAAATCAATTCCTACCAGGTTGATATCGAATAGTAGTTGATAATTTCCCGGTTCGAAATCTTCTTCCAGAGGGAAATAAATTCCCCGAACGTCCTGAGGCAGGATAACCTTCTCTTCGGAACGCCCTTCCTCAATGACCGCGCCGCGATGATTAATAATATTGTAATCAACTTCTAACCGAGTGTGAACTGGAGAATTATTGCCTAAAAGAAATGCACCCCAGAAGGTTCCATCTTCACTCTCATGGACCAAACCTTCGAGATAATAAAGAGAAATTTCATAAATTTCAGGCAGAGCATAAACAGTTGTTCCGATCATTGTTCGGAGCTGGGCTCCCATTACATCTTCTTCATCAAGAGGGTCCTCATGCTCAAAAAATATTATTCCTCTTCTTTCAAAAGGGTTTTCTTCTTCCGGAAAAGTTATTGTAAACCTAACCAGCTGGGATTCACCTGGTCCCAGGGTGAATTGCCGGGGATTAAACCGAATTAAATCATCAAGGCTATGTTCAAGAGTTCCGCTTTCGTAATTAACCAGATTATCTGCTTCATCCAGCTCCCAATCATAAAGAACAGCAATAAGGTCAAGTTCCCGGTTGGAGTTATTGTAAACCTGAATTGACCCTGTTTTTCTTTGGCCCTGTTCCATGTGGAAAATTACGCGGGAAGGATCAACCTTAATGCTGGCTTCTGTGGTAATAACAAATCCAAAGAGTAAAAAAAACATCATTAAAATTTTTCCCATTTTGGCCATCACGACCATCCCTCCGCTTCTATTTTTAGGGGCTGATGCATTAAACATCAGCCCCTTAATTTTAATTCTCAGTTTATCAAGCCTAGTATTTAGATAGAATAGGCTTTAAAGGTAATGTCGCCTTCGTATTGACCTGCAGGAATGTCGTCAAAAGGAATTCTAAATTGCATATAGACAGTATTTTCTTCCAGGTAACCGAAATCTCCAACGGTTACTGCCCCGATTTCAGTGTTTTCAACCCAGTTGGGGCTACCGTCAAAGGTATAGCGCATATCCATAAGGATCTCTTCTTCATATTCTACGTGTTTTAAAGGATCAGCTATTACCTCAAACCGGTGGTCAATATTGCCATATATGCGGGCTTCCCACATATCGCAGGCATGTAAGAAAAGCCCGGCTCCGGCTTCTACATCATCCTGGGCAACAGATTCCCAGTTTTCATTGAGGAATCCGCCGAAATCGCTATGGAAGAGCATCCAGTGGGATTCGCCTCTTCTGTCCATAAGAGCTTCTGCTTCAGGACCAAAGCTGATTCCATGGCTATAGCCTGCGTTTCCGGTCAGTTCCATTTCTAAGTAACAGGGAATATTGGCTACGGTGTTAATTATTACCTTTACCTTCTGGTCGCCCTGTTCTACGAATATTTCATCTGTGCTACCGGTTGTTCTTGCTCCAGAGATAACAGTGTATTTTGAACCAGTGTCGGTTTCTTCAAGTGCGAAGTTATCGATCCCCTCATAATTTTTGAATATTCCTTTACCAATTTCAAATTCCGGATCATTTTCTCCGGGAACAATTGGATCAGGAGCTTCAGCCATTACACTAAGGCTAAGACCCAGGACAAACACCATCACAAGACTAAGAATTAACATTTTTTTCATTTTTAAAAAACCTCCTCATTGGATTTTGGCCGGTTTCACCATTGGCTCCCCACTCAATCGTTGGTGACCAGTTTAGGATTGGGTGGTTCTCCGCCTCCTGTTTTTTCCCTTTGCCAAAACACCGAATGAAGTTTTTTGGGGCGTTGTAACTCTTCCATTTAACACCTCCCTGATATAATTATTTATATTAACAACTCACTCCCCGGGCAAGGGGCTGTGAAGTTGTTGGCGCTAAGAGCGAGGTTGGGCAATAATCGAAAGGGGGAACTGGTGGGCTCCTCCTCTAACCCGGGTAAAATCTTCAATGCTCAGAGAAAATTCAACTTCAATATAATTTTCCGGTTGCAAAGCGGGAGAATCGCCTATGGCCAGAGGGATTGGATCCTCCCCTAAATTAACCCAATCGGAATGAATTTTTTCAAATAAGTTTCCCTGATGAGCAAAAACCTGGATATTTAAAGAAGTATCAAAAAGGAATTTTTCTTCGAGGTAACCCTGAAGTTCCCAGGGGATATTTCCGCTTACTTTTATTTTGCCGGGAACTTCAGTTAAAACCTGAGTACCTCCATTTAAAGGGTGCCTTAAAACCAGTGGTCCAGAAAAATCTATTTCAACATTAAGCCAGGCTTCAACCTTAACCCGAAGGGGGATCTTTCTCAGTTGAGATTTTTCTCCTTTTGCACTTGTTTCCCTGATGAAAACCAACCCCTTATATTCTCCCTGGAGATCTTCGGGCTTTAGGGAAATTTCAAAAACTATTTGGATTTGGTTTTTTGGGTCTATTTGAATTAAATTAGAGGGGTCTTCTTCGAGAGTTAAAATTTCATCCGCTATGTAGACCCTAACTCTATTTGCTGGCAGTTGTTGGTTTTTTTCCGGTGACAAAAAGTTCCCCTCGGCCCAGATTTCTAATTTATCCGGGTTATCAAATTCGGGGTGGTAGTTAATTATAATTTTTCTGGTTTGAACTTCATCTGCTTTTACCTGGCCAAAATTTAATTCCTGCCCGGGGGCACTTAAGGAAGCCTGACTGAAAATAATTGAAGAAAAAATCGTAAAGATGGTAACTATCCCAGCCAATTGTTTTAAAAAATTAACTTTAATTTCCATTACATCTCTCCCCTTATATCCTTTTAAGCCAAGTAAGCCAAAAACCAGGAACCAACACCAATCTGAAAAACTCCCTCATTTAAGCCAGTCAATACTTTTTTGTGAAGGGAGAGGAAAAAACAAGAATAAAACTATCTTTCCTACCATTTTCCTTCCCTTTAGGTCAAATATTACCAGATTATAGTCACATCGAAATCACAACAGAGTCAAATTTGAGTCACAAGCTTAGCTGAACAAAAAAAAGAGAAGCAAAAAAGCTCCTCTTGAAAAGGATTTTAGAGAATGAAAAAAACTTTTAGATTTTTTCCCATAAAAATTTTGCCCTGTTTTTGGATCAGGTTTTTTTTATTTCCACAAACCTGATTTTCCCCGGCTGCAGGGAAAAGAAATAAACTCTTTAATCCTTATTTACCCCAGATTGGATTTTTAAAAGCTTGGAAAAAATGTTTTATTCCACCAGATGAAAAAACCAAATCTAATCATTCTTAAGAATTAGGGTCAAGGGAAAGCCTGATTATTGTTTCCTTGAGGATTGTGCAGCCCAGGGCGATATCTTCGGCAGAAGTATATTCTTCCGGACAGTGACTTCGCCCATTTTTACTGGGGACAAAAATCATACCAGTGGAGATAAAGCGGGCTATTTCTGCTGAATCATGGACTGCTCCGCTGGGCATTTTCAATGCCGGTATATTGTTTTCCTCTGCCACCTTTTCCAGCAACCCTATTATTTCCTCATCCAGGGGAACGGGAATTGAACTGGAGGTCCTATTAACCTCAAGAGAGAGCTTCCTTTTCTCCATAATCTTCTCTATTTCCGCTAGCATATTTCGTTCCAGTATTTCCAGGTATTCTTGCCTAATATCCCGAATATCCAGAGAAAAAGAAGCTTCCCCAGGTATAATGTTGGGCGCGCCGGGAAAACAGGAAATTACCCCCACAGTAGCCACAGCTCGAGATGATTTATGTTTTTTTACGGTTTCCTCAATACCGACAATGGCCTCTCCCAGTCCGGCTACGGCATCCTGGCGAAATTGCATTGGAGTTGCTCCCGCGTGATTGGCCATTCCCCTGATTGAAAAAATGAACTCTCGGGCACCTGCTATTTCTGTTACAATTCCTACGGGGATATTTTTTTCTTCCAGGACCACACTCTGTTCTACATGCAATTCCAGCATTGCTTGGGCCATCTGGGGCTCAATATAATCAAAGGAGGCCTTTCCGAATAATTCCTGAAAATTTTCTGCACACTCCAGGTAGTTTTTTCCCTCTTCGTTTTTCAGCGAGGCCAGTGTTTTCCTGTCAATTTTCCCCACCGAAGCTTTGCTCCCGGCTAACATGTGACCAAAAGCTGCTCCCTCCTCTTCGGCAAAAATTACAATATGAACAGGCTTAAGAGGTTTAAAATCTTCTTCCTTTAAGCACTGAATGGCTTCAATGGCAGCTATTACCCCTGTAACCCCATCATAATTTCCTCCGTGAGGGACAGTATCAATATGGGATCCCACCAGGATACCAGGCTGGTTTTTCTCTCCAGGCCAGGTAGCAATCATATTGCCGTGGCAGGTAACTCCAGCTTTGAGATCCAGGCCAGCCATTATTTCCGAAAGATATTCGCTGGCCGCTATATATGGCTTGGAAAAGGTTGGTCTGGTTGTGCCCTCTCCCGGGGTCAGATTATAAGTGCTGAGGTGTGAAATGCGCTCTTCAATCCTTGTTTTACTCGGTGTAACTTGTTTCTGTTTCATTTTTTAGCCTCCCGGGGTCTTTTCCAGACAATTAGGTTTTTCCGAATAAAATCCTTTTATTATAAAAATCAGGCCATCAGGTCAGCTTACTCCTTTGAAATCGGAAAAGCAGATAAACTGATGGCCAATTGATGAGTTTTTATTATTTTCACTTCCTGCCTCGTTCTCCTCTGAAATGGTTAAAAGTCCTCTTCCAGCAACTTTTTGGCCTGTTCCTGTGCCCTTAACCACTCAAAGGAGGCATCAGGGGCAAGGTCAGTATTAACAATTTCTTCAAGAAGCTGCCGGGCTCTTTCTCTTTCTTTATTTTCAATTAAACTCAAAGCCAGTTCATATTTCCATTCAAGATCATTGGGGCGGTAAGAGAGGGCTTTTTCGAGATATTCAACGCTCTTTTTATCATCTCCAATACTCAAAGGCCAGCCCGGAACTTCCCTGTAAAGAATTCCTAAAACGAAATAAGCAGAATCGTAATCCGGATCCAGTTCTATTGTTTTATCCAGTGCTTCTTTCATGGGATTTACCATAAAAAGACTCTGTAAAACACCCCTGGTCTGTCCTCTCATTCCGGTTAGGGAAGCTTTCCAGTAAAAAATATCAGGGTTCTGGTCGTCCAGTTCTTCGGCAATTTCTAAAAGCTCCAGGCCCCGTTCGAAATTTTCCAGCTTGTAGTCTCGTTCCTGGGCGATGTTGTCCCCGTAAAAGTAATAAAGGCGGGCTTTTTTCCAGAGGAACTCCGGATTATCCATTTCCTCTGGCATTGACCGGGCTCTTTCTAAAGCCTGAATAACCGGATCCATCTCACCTCTATTTTCCCAGGCTTCATCTAAAAATTCCAGATTATCAGCCTGCAGGGAAATAGAAAAAGCAAACAAAAAAACAAAAATTAATAACACAGTTTTTTTTGACAAAATAATCCCCTCCCAACTCAGGTTTTTAGGGTTTTTTCCACCATTTGAAAGTCTTCCCATACCGGAACTTTTTTCCGAGGATCTCTTAATAAAGCCGCAGGGTGAAACGTGGGCATGATCAGAAGGCCTTTCCTTTCAATCCATTTTCCCCTATCCTTTGTTATTTTCCCCTGGGGATCAATTAACCCCTTGTAGGCAGTAGCACCCAGAAGCACAAGAACTTTTGGCCTGATCAAGCGGAATTCTTCTTTTAACCAGGGCATGCAGACTTCCATTTCCTGGGGAGATGGCTGCCGGTTATTGGGCGGCCTGCATTTAACAATATTACTTATGTACACTTCTTCCCTTTTTAAGCTTATGGCGGCAAGGATTTTTGTCAGGAGCTGACCTGCTTTACCGACAAAGGGTTCTCCCAGTTCATCCTCTCTGGCGCCTGGCCCTTCTCCAACAAGCATTAACGAACTATTCAGGTCTCCCACACCAAAAACAACCTGCTGGGCCCCTTCCCTTAAATGGCAGCGGCTGCAGGTTAAAGCTTCCTTTTTTACTTCAGGATAGGATTTGTTGTTTTGATTGGAAAAAAGCGAAGCAGGCTTGGGTGTTTCTTCCCAGAACAATTAATCCACCTCCGGTCGAATGGACTGTCTGATTGAGAGTAATAAGGAACCGGTTTGCAAAAAATGCCTCCAGGCCCGGAAATATTTGCCCTCTACCCAGTAAAACTGGCCTAAAAGGGCATGAGTGTAATTATTGTTTTCAACTTCAAGGGATTTATGCAGGGTAGACCGGGCTTCTTCTGTTTTAATTTGAGCAAATTGGGTTATGGCAAGAAAATTATAAAGCCAGGGGTTTTCCCTGTCTTTTTGGACCAGTTCATGAAAAATTTCTTCTGCTTCTTCATGTCTCTCAAGAGAAAAGAGCAGAAAACCCTTTTGATTTAAAAGTAAAAAATTGTCTGGAGTTTCTTCCAGTTCCCGCTGGGTTTTATTTAACATCTTTTGCGATTGCCCCGATTCATGGGTCTTTTCGAAATGAGAAAAAGATTCCATGGCCTTTTCAACAAAGCCCAGGTTGGCCTGGGCTACGGCTAGTTGAAAGCGGGCCTCTGGGTTATCTGGTTCCTCTTCCAGGACCATCTGATTTGCTGCCAGAAAAGCAAGCCAGTCTTCTTCGTATAACGATTGGGCATTTCCCTGCCAACTCAGGGCCAGGGTTAAGATAAAAAATAAAATGGGAAAAAATTTAACAAACAAGGGTTTCCCTCCAGATTAAACCAGTTGAAAATTTTTTAACACCCGATGTTCTACAAACTCTTCCTTTATTCTTCTTCCTCATCCTCGCTGCTTTCTTCCTTGACTTTTAAGTGAACCATAAAGACCCATAACAAGAGGAAAAAACCAATTAAACCTCCCGCCACAAAACCCCAAAGTTCTCCAATACCGGTAGCGCGACCCAGAAAAACTCCCAAAAATGGGATCAGAAAAAGACCAATAAAGAGGCCGATTGCCACAACCTTAACTTTGTTCTCCATTGTCAACCTCCCAAGTTTCCTGCTTGTTTTGTTTTGTTGCCCTGCCCAATGGAGAGGTTGATTTTCCCCAGGTTCAAGGACAAAAACCTATTTATAAGTCAGCTTCACCCGAAAAAACAAATTCAGAATTTCCAATCATGGTTACCGGCGTTTCCGGGCCGTCCCACTCTATTTCCAGGGTTCCCCCAGGTAATTCAATCCTGGGTTTTTTCCCGAGTTTACCCAGTTGCTGTCCAATAACGGCTACTGCAGCGGCTCCCGTCCCACAGGCCTGGGTTAAGCCAACTCCTCGTTCCCAGACGATTACCCGGGCCCGTTCAGGTGAAAGGATCTGGGTGAAATTTATGTTGGCCTTCCGGGGAAATACCTGGTTTTTTTCCAGAATTGGCCCCCAGTAATCACAGGGAAATTGGTCAAGATCCTCGAGAAAAATAACGGCGTGGGGGGGACCCGTTTTTACAGCCGAAACTGAAAACTCCCTGTCTTCTGCTTTTACCTTTTCTTCCAGGAATATATTACCTGCAAAGGAGACAGGAATTTTTTCGGGTTCAAAACTGGGAACCCCTAGAATATTTGCTACCCTGACTTTTTTCCCTTCCTCTTGCAGTAATCTGGCCTGGAGCCAGCCATTTCCAGTATGGACATCGATTTCTTCTCCGGGAAAGTTATTATTTCTCCGAAGGTGATGGACAAAACAGCGCAATCCATTACCGCACATTTCGGCCTCACTACCATCCGAATTAAAAATGCGCATAAAGGGTTTTCCATCCCTGATGGTACAGGTCATCAAACCGTCTGCACCCACCCCAAATCTTCGCTGACAGAGGATTTTAGCAATTGAACTCCAGTTATTTTCCTCATCCTGAGTGTCGATAATAATGAAGTCATTACCTAAACCGTGATATTTTTTAAATTTGAGCATTAATTTTATTTTTCCTCTCCAGACTGCTCTTCCAGCAGGTTAATAGGTGTTTGCGGAGTTATCGTTGACACGGCATGCTTGTAGACCATGTGTTGTTTGCCCTCGCTCTCCAGCAAAATAGTAAAGTTATCAAAACCCTTAACCGTTCCCCTTAGGGGCAAACCATTAACCAGATAAATAGTTACAAAAGCATTGTCCCGGCGGATAGCGTTAAGCATTGCGTCCTGCTGGTTTTGTTGGGGTTTCAAAATAATCAACCTCCTCTTTCTCTGTTTATATATATTCCTAATTCGACAACCACCATTCTTATCCTGCTCTATCAAAAGGAAAGGGTTTTGTTTTGCGAAATAAATATGGGAATAAAACCCATTTTACCCGGGCAGGTTTAAATCCTTTTTTGCCCTGCTGAGCATTTCAGGGAAGAAGCTTTCCTCATTCTCAACCCGGATCCAGGGAAAGTCAAACTGGTTGCGAAACCAGGTTAGCTGTCTTTTGGCAAACCGGCGGGTGTTTCGTTTAATCAGGTCAATTGCTTCTTCTCTTGTGATATTGCTCCCCTGGAGATAATAATAAAATTCACGGTAACCGAGACCCTGCATCGAGGTGTGGGTTGAGTTGCAGCCCATTGCAATTAATTCCTGGACTTCTTTTTCCAGGCCTGCAGCAACCATCTGGTCAACTCTAGTGTCAATCAAACTATATAATTCTTCCCGGGGGCGGAAAAGAATGTACCCTGTTACCTGGTAGGGGAGTCGGGTTGCCCGGGCTTTTTTTTGAAGTTCGGATAGGGGTTGGCCGGTCAATCTGTAAACCTCGAGACCCCGGATTGTCCTCTGGATATCATTGGGGTGAATCCGGGAGGCCAGTTCGGGATCACACTGCCGAAGTTTTTTATGCACTGCCTCCCTTCCCTCTCTATCGGCAATTTCTCTTAAACTCTTTCGGAGGTTGGGGTCCTTTTTATCAAACGCCGGTGGCAAGCCAGTTAACAGGGATTGAATATAAAGACCGGTGCCCCCAACCACCTGGGGGAGGTGTTTTCTTTTTAATACATCCTCAATACACCGGCGGGCATCCCGCTGGAAATCCCCGGCAGAATAACTTTCCCGGGGATCAAAAAAATCTATAAGGTGATGGGGAACTTTTTTTCTTTCAGTTGGGGTTGGTTTGGCTGTTCCAATATCCATCTTTTTGTAAACCTGCATGGAGTCTGCAGAAATTATTTCTCCACCCAAATTCCGGGCCAGGTAAATAGATAGATCAGTTTTTCCAACTGCAGTGGGCCCTGTTAAAATGAGTATTTTACCCATCCCGTCCTCCTCCTCTTTAACGTGCGAACATCCTTTCCAGTTCAGACCAGTTGAAAACCTTAAAAACCGGTCTTCCATGTGGACAGGTGCTGTTTTGCTCTGCGGAAAACAATTCTTCAACCAGCTGCCTGCTTTCTTCAGAAGAAAGTTCTCCCCCAAATTTAACAGCCCGGTGACAGGCCATTGTCTTTAAAGCCTGTTTCTGGATTGCAAGCAGGTCAGTTCTTTTTTGATCTTCAGAAAAAATATCGATAAGATCCCTGATAAGGCCTTCTGCATTTCCCTTCAGGTAAAGCTTTATACTGAGGGGAACACTCCGGAGTAAAAGGTCCTTTGTCCCGAATTCTTCTATTGTAAAATTCAACCCCTCCAGGTAAGAAATTATTTCTTCCTTATGTTCTACCTGGGTGGGGTCAAGGGAGATGGGAATTGGAGTTAAAAGGTTTTCCCGGGGGGATTTTTTCTGGCTGATTTCTCTTTGTAACTGGTTGTAAAGCAGGCGTTCATGGGCTGCATGCTGGTCAATTATATATATGCCTTCGGCAAACTCAACGAAAAGATAGGCCTGGCGAACCTGGAAAATTCTATAGACAGGGTCATAAGGAGTCGCTGTTTTATCCCTCACCTCTAAATCTTTTTGCCCCCCAACCTTTTCTCTAAAAGTTCGAGGGGTGAAGAGATGGCTTTTTTCAGGTGGTTTTTGTCTTTTTTCTTCTCCAGGGGTGTCCGGGGTTTGTTTTTTTCCACCCCCAACCTTTTGGGGGAGGTTTTCTTTGATCAGGTCGGTTAAGTTTTTAGCCAGCGTTTCCAGCTGGCTGAAACTGATTTCTCTTTTGGTTGGGTGAACATTAATATCCAGGTGGATGGGATTGACCCGGAAAAAAATTAAAGCCTGGGGTACTTTCCCCGGGGGTAGCATTTCATCATACCCATCGACAACCGCCTGGGTCAAACGCCGGTTATAAAAAGGTCGACCATTGACAAAAAGGTAAATCCCTCTTCGGGTAGAGCGGGCGATTGGAGGCAGCCCCAGAAAACCTTCCATTTCCACGTAATTTTTTTCTAATGGTTTCAGTTCCAGGAAGTTTTCTTTTTCTTCGTGGTTGAAAATATCACCCCAGGCAGATAAAACTTCCCCTCTGCCTCCTGTTCTGATTACCTGTTTATTATTATTCAAAACCTTAACCCTGATCTCGGGATGAGCCAGGGCCAGGGGGATGGCCTGTTGTAAGATGAAGGCTGTTTCCCGCCGGGGATCACTTAAGAATTTTTTCCTGGCGGGAGTATTATAAAAAAGGTCCTGGACCTGGATGGTAGTCCCCTGCGGGGCCCCTACCGGCATGAGTTCCCCTTTTTCCCCTCCTTCAACCTCCAGCCGCATCCCCCCGGCACTGTCTCGGGTTCGAGAGGTAATACTTACCCGGGCTATACTAACTATGGAAGCAAGGGCTTCTCCCCTGAAACCCAGGGAAGTAAGCCGCCAGAGATCCTCTATACCTTCAAGCTTGCTGGTAGTATGGCTCTGAACCGCAAGCTGGAGGTCTTTTGCGGTCATCCCCTCGCCATCGTCAGTAACCTGGATTCTGTCTCTGCCGCCGTCAGTAAAGCTCACCTGGATGTTCTTCGCGCCGGCGTCAATGCTATTTTCTATGAGTTCTTTCACCACAGAGGCAGGCCTTTCGATTACCTCTCCGGCTGCAATTTTATTGATTACTTCCGGCGGCAGGGCTTTAATTTTGGCCATTTTTACCATCCCCGTTAATTAATTTTTGAGCTTTTTTCTGCAATTTATGGACCTGATTTAAAGATTCCAGGGGGGATTGTTCCATGAAATCAATTGAAGAAAGTTCTTTGAGGATTTTTTTCATATTTTCCCTGTCGGAATCCGGGAAAAGAGGAACCCGCCTGGGAGGTGGTGGTTGAACCCTGTGGTCTTTCTTTTCCAGGGAATTAAGAATTTCTTTTGCCCGGAAAAGCACCTCGGGAGGAATGCCCGCCAGCCGAGCAACATGAATTCCATAGCTTTCATCAGTACTGCCTTCTTTTATTGTATGCAAAAAGATTACTTCCTCGCCCTGTTCTTCTACTGCAACGTTGTAATTGCGCAGACCCTTTTCCTTTTGATCAAGAACCGTGAGTTCATGATAATGAGTGGCAAAAAGGGTCCGGGCTCCAATTCTGTTGGGATTGTTAATATACTCGGTTACAGCCCAGGCGATGCTGAGTCCGTCATAGGTAGAAGTCCCCCGCCCTACTTCGTCAAGTAAAATCAGAGACCGGGAGGAAGCAGAATTAATTATCTGGGCTACTTCATTCATTTCCACCAGGAAGGTGCTCTTGCCCCTGGTTAAATCATCTGTTGCTCCTACCCGGGTAAATATGCGGTCAACGAGACCAATTCTGGCCTCCTCGGCGGGGACGAAACAGCCGATCTGAGCCATCAAAACTATTAAAGCGACCTGGCGTAGGTAAGTTGATTTCCCGGCCATATTTGGGCCTGTAATCAAGTGGAAACGATTTTCCTGGCCATCCATTGTCGTATCATTGGGGACAAAGCTATCTTCACCCATTGCGGCTTCCACTACCGGGTGGCGTCCCTTGTTTATCTTAATTTCCCGGGAATTATTCAGCTCCGGTCGGGAATAATTCCGGTCCAAAGCAACCCGGCTAAAAGAAAGTAAAACATCCAGTGCAGCCAGAATTGAAGCAACCCGCTGGATTCTACTCATTTCTTTTTCCACCTGGTCGCGGAGGCCGGTAAAAATTTCATATTCCAGGGCGTTTATTTTTTCCTCAGCACCCAAAATCTGGTTTTCTTTTTCTTTTAACTCTGGAGTAAAATAGCGTTCGGCATTGGCCAGGGTTTGCTTGCGGA
This sequence comes from Bacillota bacterium, assembly GCA_007122335.1. Taxonomy (GTDB): domain Bacteria; phylum Bacillota; class Halanaerobiia; order B1SED10-174; family B1SED10-174; genus T1SED10-26. Next base: position 2,485 of record SKTZ01000069.1, on the reverse strand, counting down.
CATACTCTTCGGGCACCAGGTGCAAATTAGCCCTGGTAACCTCAAGGTAATAACCGAAAACCTTGTTGTATCCAACCTTGAGAGACTTAATTCCGGTCCTTTTCCTTTCCGAATTTTCCAGGTTGGCAATCCAGACCCGGGCTTTTTTGGCCTCGTTTCGGAGATTGTCGAGTTCTTCATTGAAGCCCTCGCAGATTAACCCTCCTTCAGTTAAGGTTAACGGAGGTTCTGCAGCCAGGGCCCGGGATAAAAGAGATTCCAGATCGCTCAGGTCATCAAGTTCTTCTCCCTGGAGCAGGTACTTTCCGCTGTCCAGAGAATTCAGGATATTTTTAATTTCGGGAAGGTGAACCAGGGATTTCTGCAGGGCCACCAGGTCCCGGGCATTTGCTGTGCCGTAACCAACTTTGGTTAAAAGCCTTTCCAGGTCGTACACGTCACCCAGCATTTTAGCCAGTTGATCTCTGCTTTTATCTTTGCTAATTAATTCTTCAACAAAATCAAGCCTGGCCTCTATAGTAGCAATATTGAGCAGGGGTTGATTGATCCATTTTTTTACCAACCTGCTGCCCATTGCCGTTTTGGTCCGGTCCAGAATACCGACAAGACTACCCCTGGTTGAACCGTGGACCAGACCCCTGTTTATTTCAAGGTTGCGCCTGGTGTGGGGATCTAAAACCATGTAGCCCTCAAGGTTGTAGTAATGGATGTTTCGCAAATACTCCAGGGGCCGTTTCTGGCTATGCAGTAGGTATTCAGCCAGGACTGCAGTGGCTTTACTGGCAGTGGGTTTCTTTTCCAGCCCAAACCCTTCCAGATTGGCCACTCCGAATTGATCTTTTAGAAATTTCCTGGCCTGGCTAACTGATATATCTTCTTCAATGGAATTTATCAGGGGATTATTCAGATTCGACGATATTTCCCGGAAGGTTTGATCTCCGAGAAGATCCCGACAAACATATAATTCCCGTGGTTGAAAGCGGGCAATTTCTCCCCAGAGGGTCCCGGTATCATTAAGATCGATTTCAGTGCTCCCAATTTCCCCGGTAGAAATATCGCTGTAGGCAAGACCCCAGCTATTTTCTGTTTTTAGGATGGTTACCAGGAAGTTATTTTCTCCTGCCGCCAGTAGTTCTTCTTCCACCAGGGTCCCTGGACTGATTACTCGAACTACCTCCCGGGAAACAATACCTTTAGCCTGGCGGGGATCTTCCATCTGTTCGCAGATGGCAACCCGATAGCCCTTTTCAATTAACTGGGCTATATATCCTTCGACGGCATGATAGGGAACCCCGGCCATTGCTGCCTTCTCTCCTCCGCCTGCCTGGCGGGAAGTAAGGGTTATGCCAAGTTCTCTGGCTGCAGTTTCCGCATCTTCAAAAAACATTTCGTAAAAATCACCCAGGCGGAAAAAAAGAATACAACCGGGGTATTCTTCCTTAAGTTTCAGGTACTGTTTTATCATGGGGGTAGCATTTTCATTCATGAGCTAATCCTCCTGCAGTTCACCATAAAGAGTATGGGCATTACAATCCGTCAACTTAACCTGTTGCAGGCTACCCGGATGGGCTTTACCGGAAAAAACAACAGGTCGGTTGGTTCTGGTCCTACCCATATAAAATTCGCTGTCCTTTTTGCTGGGACCTTCTACCATGATTTCTGTAACGGTTCCCATTAAAACCTGGTTATAATCCAGGCTGATTTGGTTCTGCCTTTTCATCAAATAGTTAAGGCGTTCCCTTTTAACCTCCCCCGGAACCTGTTCAGAATAATTTGCAGCTGGAGTTCCTTCGCGCGGGGAATAGAGAAAAGTAAAGGCGGAAGTAAACCGGGCTTTTTCTACAACATCCATGGTAAGGGCAAAATCTTCATCTGTTTCTCCCGGAAATCCTACAATAATATCAGTGGTGATGCTGGCCCCGGGAATTTTATTTCGAATATGCTCTACAAGGCGGAGATAGTCTTCCCTGGTATAGCCCCGGTTCATTTTTTTTAGGATCCTGTTGCTGCCGGCCTGAATGGGGAGGTGTAAGTGTTCGCAGACCCGGGGCATTTCGCTGATAGCATCAACCAATTTCAGGGAAAAATCTCGGGGATGGCTGGTCATAAAGCGCAACCTTTCCAGGCCCGGAACCTGATTAACCTTTTTCAGGAGCCGGCCAAAATCAACCTTACCTGTATCCCTTCCGTAGGCATTAACATTCTGGCCCAGTAAGACTACTTCCTTAACTCCGGATTCTATTTGCTCCTCTACTTCAGCTACTATTTCTGCTGGAGGCCTGCTGACTTCTTTTCCCCGGACATACGGGACGATACAGTACGCACAAAAATTCTCGCAACCCTTTATAATTGAGACCCAGGCCCGGAAACTGCTTTCCCTTTTTATGGGCAATCTGGGTACATCAAAACGGTCGGCTTCCAGTTCCAGGACCCTACCGGTGCAGCTTTTTTCTACTATTTCATTCAGCCGGTCCATGGTATGGGG
>SKTZ01000114.1 GCA_007122335.1 Bacillota bacterium | reverse complement strand
TGTCACTACCGATTTCCCGCTGGTGGATAATTGCCCTGTGGTTTCTATGCAAATATTCTATGGGATCCTCCAGGGTTATTACGTGGCAGGTTCTTTCAGCGTTAATCTGGCCAACAATGGCGGCCTGGGTTGTTGATTTACCCGAACCGGTAGGCCCGGTGCAGAGAACCAAACCACTTCTCAATCTTGATAGCTTTTTAAGTATAGAAGGAAGCGCTAACTCATCAATACTCTTAACCGACGGAGGAATAATCCTTAAGGCCAGGGCGACGCTATCCCTCTGGTGGTATGCGTTAACCCTGAACCTTCCTATTCCCCGAAAACTGTGAGAAAAGTCAACCTCCCGGTCCTCCTTAAATTGTTCGTACTGGGCTTCATTTAGAAGATAGCGAGCTGTTTCTTCCAGGTCTTTGACCTCGAGCTTTTTCCAATCACCCTCAAGGGCCTGCAACTCTCCGTTCAAGCGGATGATCGGCCTCATGTTCACGGTAAGGTGGAGGTCAGAAATCTCGGGCCTTTTGGCGATAATCTCTAAAATCTGATCAATTAACAACTATTCTCCCCCCCTTTACTGGACCGCTACTCTTAAAACTTCTTCAAGAGTCGTATCCCCGTTTTTGAATTTTTCCAGGCCATCACCCAGGAGAGTTTTCATGCCTCTATCCAGGGCCATCTGCCGGATTTCATCAATACTCCTTCTTTTAACAATCAACCTTCTTATCTCTCTATCTACAACCAGAATCTCGGAAATCGCTATTCTGCCTCTAAAACCAGTATCCCCGCAGGCCTTGCAGCCCTCCCCGGCGTACTGAGTTTTCATGTGGATCCCGTGTTCGGCAAGGAAAGCCTGCTGTTCTTCGCTCAAGGGAATTTCGGTTTTGCATTCCGAGCATAATTTCCGGACAAGCCTCTGGGCCATAATTCCAATCAGGGTGGAGGCGATAAGGAAAGGTTCTGCCCCCATATCCATTAAACGGCTGATGGCCGAGGGTGCATCATTGGTGTGCAGGGTACTCAAAACGAGGTGACCGGTTAGAGCCGAGTTGATACCAATATTTGCGGTTTCCGAGTCCCGGATCTCCCCGATCATTATAATATCAGGGTCCTGCCGGAGGATGGACCGCAGGGCGTTAGCAAAGGTAAGTCCAATTTTCGAGTTGGACTGGACCTGATTTACACCTGCCAGAACATATTCAACCGGATCCTCAACTGTTGTAATATTTACATTAGGGCTATTTACCTCTCTCATTGCCGAGAAAAGTGTGGTGGTTTTACCACTACCGGTAGGCCCAGTAACCAGGATCATTCCGTTGGGATTTTTGATCATCTGGCGTATAATTCGCTCATTTTCCTCGCCAAAACCCAGGGCGGAAAGGGTGGGAATGCTCTGGCGGTTAAGGAGACGGATAACAACCTTTTCCCCAAAGATTGTCGGAAGAACAGAAACCCGAATATCCCATTCTGTGTCACCGCGTTTAAGGTTAATCCGGCCGTCCTGGGGTTTTCTTCTTTCGGATATATCCAGGTTGGCCATGATTTTCATCCGTGAAATCAAAGCAGCCTGGCTTCCTTTGGGCACCGTCATCCGCTCGGTCAGAATTCCATCCAACCTGTAGCGGATTTTAACCTGTCTTTCCAGGGGTTCTATATGGACATCACTGGCCCGCTCCTGGATGGCCCGATTAATAACAAGGTTAGCCAGACGAACAATTGGGGCGTCTTCAACCATCTGTTGTAATTCTTCTAATTCAATATCTTCTTCCGCTTGATCTGTTTCAAACTCATCCAGCTTTTGAAAAACTTCCTCTTCCCCGGTGGTGCCAAAGTAAAGTTCGTTTAAGGCCCGGCGGATATCTTGAGAAGAAGCGATAAAGGGTTCAACCCGGAGACCGGTGGCCCTGCTGATATCATCAATAGCCACAACATCAGAAGGGTCAGCGAGAGCTACTTTGAGAGTTCTGTCGTGTTTTTCCAGGGGAATAGCCATGGCCCGACGGGCCAGGTTCTCTGGAAGAAGTTCTGCCATCTGGGGATCGAGGATATATTTAGATAGTTCAACATGGGGAAAGCCCAGGTGAAATTCCAGAACCTGGAGAAGGTGACTTTCTTTAATCAAGTCAAGTTCTACCAGAATTTCTCCCAGTTTCATTTCAGGGCGTTCGTCCTGCTGGTATTGCAGGGCTTTTTCCAGGTCCTCTTCATTGATGTAGTTATACTGGACCAGCAGGTCCCCCAACTTGAATTTTGTAGCAGTCATAGAGCCAACCTCCCGCAATGTAGGAAACCATGAAGCAAAAGATTTAGGAGTAAAGCTGGGGATGAGATGCCTTTGCTCCCCTGTCGCCTTAAAGATTTAAACCGTAAAACCCGGATAATATTCTTCAATTTCTACACTATCAGACAAATTCCTCTAAATAGCAGGGGAAATTTTAGATTAACCAAACAGAACAATACAGTTTTTTTAACTATATTTTCCGAAGTCCCTTCCAGATATCACCTTTTTTAAAAGGAACTCCGGGTTTTAATAAGTTTATTTTTCCCGGAAGTTTTCAGTATTATTTCTTTTTGAAGCAATTCCTCCACTACACCTCATAATAAGCTTATCGGAAAAATTAAAGAAGTTTTTAAGTTTTTCAGAGTTTTTTTCTGGAAATCGTTTAAAAAAAAGCCTGTTTTAATTTACTCTTGATTCTGAAATTACTCATCCAGCTGCAACTTCCTTGAATTACCGGGTACTTCCTTCCATTTTCCCTGTTTGGAAAAGTATTAGAGCTAAAAGGCAAGTTGCCTATTATTTTTCTGTAATTATACCGTAATTCCTGCAACGTTTTTGTGACATGCGTTACTTATTTAAAATTTTTTCCTGTATTAACCAACTTTTTAAAAAATAAATATTCTCTCTTCAAAAGAAACTCACTTCAAAAACAAGTATACTCCTTTCTTTTTGTTTTGCAATTACCCATTGGGGTAATATAAGAAACTGACCCTCAATTTTCTCTTCCCCCCGGTTTATTACCAAACAATCCGTAGAAAAATAAATAAGTGATGTCCTGGCGGAGTTTCTTTTTCCCCGGGGCCATCATTTCCTGATCCTGGGCAATATCCTTAAACCTTGCCAGGTAGGCTAAAATTGCTTCATCGGAAATAAAGGGGGGCAGGTAGCCTTCCTTCCTGCCCTGAGAGATCAGCTTTCTTACGCTGGGAATGGTCCTTTCCCGGTAGAACCGGTTGATATATTCCTTAACTACAGGATCCTGGAAAAAAACCGGATCGAGAAATTCTGCTTCTTCAAATTCGCGGGTGGTTTGCGATTTACTATCAACCATCTCCTGAATTTTCTCGGGGAAAGGAATTTCGCTGGAAATAAGGGTCTCGAATTCTTTCCACTTATCCTCCATCATTTGCAGCACAACTTCCCGGACCAGCCCTTCCTTGCTCCCGAAATAATTATAGATAGTTACCTGGGAGACCTTGGCCTCTTTTGCCAGGTCAGCAATGCTCGAGTTTTTAACTCCATTGCGATAAAAGAGGCTTTGCGCCGCTCTGAGGATGGCCTTCTTTTTCCTTGCTCTTCTCCGCGCAAACCCATCCATAACACTCACCCCTCTTTACCCTGTCTTTATAAACCGAGCAGGCGGTTAAAATCCATGTCAACAAAAGGTTGATTCTTTTTTAACCTTTCTTCTGTGGTCCGGATAAAATCCTTTTGCCACTTACCCCAGCTGCCCTGTGGTAGTTTGCCGTAAATGGAGCTGAAGAGGATAAATTCCCGCAGGCGCAGAAAATCAGGCAGCATTTCCACCATTTCCGGATCAAGGTTTTTCTCACCGGAGTAACCCTCCCCGAGTTTTTTCCAGACCAGTTTATTTGGTTCCAGGTCCATATTGGCCGGATCCCCACCCAGGAGGTAATAAAAAAGGTAAACGGCCAGGTCGTAGATAAACCAATTATATTCCGCCTCGTCAAAATCGATAATGGTTACCCTGTTATCATCATAGAGCATGTTGGCGAAATTGTAGTCCCCGTGCACGAGCCCAAAATTATTTTTGGTTTTGGGCAGCTTATCCATTTTCTCCAGGTGATTTTCCATTTTTTCTATAACCCAGGATTTTTCTGCGGGGATAAATTTACAGGCATTCCTAAGGTAGTGGTTTTCCCGCCAGGAGGGTCTTTCCAGTTTTTCGGTTAATTTCTCGTTTTTGGTATGGATTTTTCCGAGAACCCTTCCTGCTTCCAGGAAGGTGTTTTCGTTTTGCGGTTCTTCTATCCAGGTTTTCCCGGAAGCCTTCTCAAAAACACAGAGAAAATACGTATTGCCTTCTAATTCAACTTTTTCTACAGGTGCTGCTCCGGGCAGGGTTACCGAGTTAGCAACAGGTATACCCTCTTCTTTAAGTTTATGGATCATTTCTAATTCTGCTTCAATCTGCTGGCGAGTTCGATGTTCTGCGGGAGTTACCCGGAGAATAAATTGTTTGTTGTTATGGGTAAACTCAAATACCCGGTTTTGATAACCCCCTATTTCCCGCAGGGAGGCCCGGTCAATCGGGTAAATCTTTTCAATTATTTTGGGTATTAGGTTCTGGATTGTTTTGATTTTTTCCCGGTCCATGGAAATCCTCCTCAGATACCTTCAACAAAGAATAGGTTTAAAATGCTGCCTACGGCTTTCTCCAGCCGGTCGGGTTCAAAGTCGGAATTGTTGATTTTGAATTTGTGGATGGGCAGGCGGTCGTAGATTTCCCTTTCCAGCCTCTGTCTTGCTTTTAATACCTCTATTGTCCCTTCCAGGTCTTTTAGGCCCCGTTCTTTACCGTAACCCTGGTTTGTATAGTAGTTGATGAAGCTCTTCCCCCAGGCGGGGGGCCTTTCTTTCAGGGCTTTTTTGAAGCTTTGGGATACATCTTTTTGATCGAGATAAATTAAAAGGGGATTTAACGAATCAACGGTCCAGGACAGATCAAAAACATAGTCAATTACTTCCTCTCGTCCCAGGTTATATTTAACTTGGCCAATAGTAACCGGGTTCTGGATAAAACAGCATTCAAAAATATAAATGGTTTTGTCTTTTGCCGCTTTTTTGGAAAATTCTTCCCACCGGGAGCAAACCAGTTCCCGGTTTTGGGAGAAGGAAAGCTCGTAAACATCTCTCCTTCGAAAGTCAGGTAATAATTCTTTG
>SKTZ01000036.1 GCA_007122335.1 Bacillota bacterium | reverse complement strand
TCCTTTGCTGGAAAGGGTCCGGGTAATTGCTGCAGTAAGGGTGGTTTTTCCGTGGTCGATGTGTCCGATGGTTCCCACATTAACGTGCGGTTTCTTTCTTTCAAACTTAGCTTTGGCCATAGATTCTTCTTCCTCCTTTTACACAATTGTGCAGTAAATTAATCAGTTCTGAGCTCCTAAATATTGTGTTTGCGCAAAAAAACTTCCAGCTTCCTTTTAACTCTCTGCAATGCATTGTCCACCGATTTAACATGGCGGTCGAGATGATCAGCAATTTCCTGATAGGATTTCCCGTCAAGGTATTCCTGGAGAACATTCATCTCCAGTTCGCTGAGCATTTCGGTAATCTTGTTTTCAATTAAACTATAGGTTTCTTTGCTAATAAATAAATCTTCTGGATTGGTTAACTTGCTTCCCCGCAGAACATCTAAAAGGGTGCGGTCAGATTCTTCATCATAAATTGGTTTGTTTAATGAAACATAAGAATTTAATGGCTGGTGTTTCTGGCGGGTTGCAGTTTTAATAGCAGTAATAATCTGGCGGGTAATACATAATTCGGCGAAGGCCCTAAAAGAAGCAAGGCGATCAGGCCGATAATCTCGGATAGCCTTATACAAACCGATCATGCCCTCCTGGACAATATCTTCTCGGTCTGCTCCAATCAAAAAATATGATCTTGATTTAGCTCTAACAAAGTTTTTATACTTGCGGATTAAATGATCGAGGGCGTATGAATCTCCTTGATGACAGAATTCAACCAGTTCGTCATCACACCGCTCACTGTAACATAAAACCTTTTCTTCCTTCTGCTGCTGCAGATTACCCTTCAATAATATACCCCCCAGAAAAAATTCGGTCCAAAGTCTCCCTTATATTATACTTATTAGCATAAAAATCGTCAAGACATTATTCCTGCTCCGTTTTTCGCTGCCTCATAATCTCATAAAGTATTATCCCTGTAGCCACCGAAGCATTTAAGGATTCTAAGTTCCCTGTTCCCGGGATACGGATAAAGTGGTCACATTTTTTCCTGACCAGCGGGCGAACACCTTTTCCCTCGCTCCCGATAACAATAAGTGTTGGATAAGTAAAATCCACCTGCCAGGGTTGAGTTTTAGCATTTTGATCTCCCGCTGTAATCCAGAAACCCCTATCCTTAAATTCATCAATGGTCCGGGCCAGATTGGTGATTTCTACAACCGGAACCCACTCCAACCCGCCGGAGCTGGCCCTTTGTACAGTTTCAGTCAGAGGAGCAGACCTGTCCTTAGGGGATAAAATTCCATCGACTCCCATAAATGCGGCTGAGCGAATAATTGCTCCTAAATTTTGCGGATCCTGAATCTGGTCCAGGGCAATAATCAAACTTAAATCTTCCTTATTTAATATATCCTCCATCTTCCAGGGGGAACGGGGCCTGACCCGGGCAAGAACTCCTTGATGGTTTCCTGTAGCCATCTGATCAAGTTTTCTCCGGTCAACCTCCTGCAGAGTTATTCTCTTTCGGGCCGCCATTCTTTTAATTTCTTCAACCGCCGGCCCCCGGCCATCGCGGAGGATAAATATCTCTTTAATTTCCCGACCCGATCTTAAAGCTTCAAGGACCGGGTTTCTCCCACTAATGGTTTCCATTAACTTCACCTTTCTTCCGCCACCGCCCGCAGGATTTATCTCCTTCGGGGCAGGGCCCTCTCTCGCATGCTGCTCCCGCAGTCTCAAAAAGGAGGGGTGCTTTTTCTTTAACCAGTTTCAACATTTTCCGGGCCATGGTCCTGATTTCTCCCTGGGCCCTGGTACAGCAGCGCAGGGAAAAGAAATGGTGTAATGCTCTTCCATTCATTGTCACTACAATTTTACTTTCCAGAGCCTGGGGAAGAAGGTAGCGGGCTTCCTCCTGATGAACTCCCCGGTCAACAAGATCACAATACGTTGAGAAAGCTTCCCGGCAGGTTTTTAAAAACTCTTCACTTTTTACCGGATCTTTCTCAATTTTTGGGGGCACAACAAATTCGGGTTCAGTTTCCCGGACATAACGTTGCGATTTTTGCGAGTAGGAACAACCGATGCGGTGTCGGACCAGTTGATGAGTGGTTACACGGGATATCCCTTCAATAAGGAAGGTGAAAGAGACATGTTCGAGGACGGAAAAATGGCCCATCCCCAAAACCTTTTCCAGTAAACTTTCTACTTTTTCTGGAGTCAGGGCAGCCTTTAATTGTTCGCCGCTCAAAGGAGAATAACAGAGGCGGGCGGCCAGGGCGACTACCCTTTCCGGGTCAGGGGTGTGGCTCAGGATTTCAACGTGCATCTGGGAATAGGTACTCATTATAATCAATCCTCTCTCAATTCAAGAGCTTTTCCCAGGCGGCTAACTGCTTCCTCCGGCCCTAAAAAGGCCATAATAAAATTCAAATCCGGGCCAGAACCTTTACCTGTAAGGGCCCAGCGGACCGGCTGGAAAACAAGTTTTCCCTTAACTCCCAGTTCTTTTCCTATTTCCTTGAGGAAACCTTTTCCTTCCTCGGGGGGAACTTCTTTTTTCCCTTTAAGCTTTACCTGCAGGGCTTTAAGAACTTCATCCACTCGGTCCTGGCTGAAAATTTCCTTTGCTTTTTCCCTGTTCTCGTATTCCAGGTCTCCGGTAAAATCAGCAGCCATTGCCCCCATTTCCTCAAGGGTCGAAACCTTTTCCTGCAGAGCCAGGAGAAGATAATCCATTTTTTCCCCAAAAAGCTCAATACCTTTCTTCCTGAAAAAAGGCACCGCTTTTTCCCTCAAGCCTTCCAGATTTAACTTCCTTATATATACACCATTCATCCAGTCCAGTTTTTCCCGATCAAAAATAGCTCCGCTGTGCTTTATTCTTTCCAACGAAAAACCGGCGATTAACTCTTCCCTGGTGAGAACTTCTTCCCCGCTCTGGTCAGACCAGCCCAGAAGAGCCAGATAATTCAGCATCGCATCAGGAAGATAGCCCATATCTCTGTAACGACTGATAAAAACTTCTGCTTCTCCGGACCTTTTCTTCATTCTCCTGCGGTCCTTATCCAGGATAAGGGGTAAATGGGCAAATTCAGGCAACTCCCAGCCCAGACCCTTATATAAAAGGATTTGCTTTGGTGTATTGGAAATATGATCTTCTCCCCGAATTACGTGGGAAATCTCCATGGTATAATCGTCAATAACACAGGCGAAATTATAGGTGGGCGAACCATCTGATTTCATCAGGACAAAATCATCCAGGGTTTCAGCTTCAAAGGAAATCTCTCCCCGAATAATATCCGGGAAACTAACCGGACCCTCAAACCTGTTTAAAAAACGGAGAGCTTCAGGAGTTTTCTGTTCCCGGGCTCTGGCTCTTTTTTCAGGAGAAAGGTTACGGCACTTTCCACTGTATCGAGATCCCCTGCCTTCCTGCATGGCTTTTTCTCTTTCAGTTTCCAGTTCTTCGGGGGAACAAAAACAGGGATAGGCAAGCCCTTTCTGTTCCAGAATTCGGGCATACTCCCGGTATATTTCCAGTCTCTCCATCTGCTGATAGGGGCCATAACCGCCTCCAGCGCCAACACCTTCATCTACATCAAGGCCCAGCCACTTAAGCTCTCGAAAAATAATCTCCTTGAATTCCTCGGTAGAGCGTTCCCTGTCCGTGTCCTCAATTCTAAGTATAAAAGTTCCCTCTTCCTTCCGGGCATACAACCAGTTGAAAATAGCCGTTCTTATGTTACCGATATGAATTTCTCCCGTCGGGCTTGGGGCAAACCTAACTCTCACATTCACCAGAATTACCTCCCTCTTTCGCGTCACGATTAATTGTAACTACTACCTGGGCTAAAACTCCCTCACCCCTCCCGATAAAACCAAGTTTTTCTGCCGTTGTTGCCTTTACTCCAATCCTTGGGGTAGGAACTCCCAGGGTTTTAGCGATATTTTCCTTCATATTCTGAATATACGGAGCAATTTTGGGTTTTTCCAAAATGACTGTGCAATCCGCGTTGTTTAAACGCCAGCCCTGTTCTTTTAAAATCACAGCAACTTCCCCAAGAAGTTTAATACTGTCTGCGCCCCGGTATTTTTCCTCGGTGTCCGGGAAAAAATGGCCAATATCTGGGAGTCCTGCGGCACCCAAAAGAGCATCCATCAGAGCATGGACGAGGACATCTCCATCTGAGTGAGCCCCACATCCTTTTTCTCCCGGGAGCAACACCCCCCCGAGTATTAATTTTCGACCCAAGACCAGGGGGTGAATATCGACTCCCAGCCCGGTTCGCGCTTCCTCACGGGGAAAGAAAAGGTCGAGGTCATCTCTGGTGGTCACCTTAATATTCCTCTCCTCTCCGGGAATTATAAAAACGGAATGGCCGGCTTTTTCCATTATTGCAGCATCATCAGTTACTTCCCAACCAAATTCCTTTGCTTTTTTATAGGCCTCGATGAGCAGTTTTTTTTGGAAACCCTGGGGAGTCTGGATAAGACGAAGCCTTTCCCTGTCCAGAGTTTTTTCTACTCTTTTTTCCCTGCTTATAACTTTTACCGTATCCCGGGCCGGAACTCCGGGAATCACAGCGCCTTTTTCCCCTGTTTCAGAGTAAACCTTTCGTACAAGCTGCTCTGATATATCCGGCCGGGCTCCGTCATGGATTAGAACAATATCAATCTCGGAGTCCAGTTCTTGCAGAGCCAGGGCAATGGTTTCCTGCCTGGTCTCCCCGCCGGCCACGATCACCGGTGCTGGATGCAAAGAAAAGGGAGGAAGGAGTTCTCGCTCCACCCACCCTTTATCTTCCCGGGGAACACATATTATTATCTGGGAAATAAAGGGCAATCCGGTGAAGGGCTGAGTGGCCCTGATCAGCATCGGCGTGCCCTTTATTGATAAATATTGTTTTTTGCAACCCATCCGCTGCCCTTTTCCAGCAGCAGCGATAATTACCGCAGCTTTCATTGATTTACGGTCCTTTCCACAAGATGGTCCTTTTTGGGTTTTGCGAAAATCATCCGACCCGCTGCGGTCTGGAGAATACTGGTTACCAGAACTTCCAGTTCTTCATTAATATATTTCTTCCCTTCATCCACAACAATCATGGTTCCGTCATCAAGGTAAGCAACACCCTGTCCCTGTTCTTTTCCTTCTTTAACCACTTTTACCATCATTTCTTCACCGGGAAGAACAACAGGTTTCACAGCATTGGCAAGTTCATTAATATTCAGGACTGCAACTCCTTGAAGTTCAGCAACTTTGTTGAGGTTAAAGTCATTGGTAAGAATTTTCCCTCCAGTGCTCTGGGCCAGCCTAACCAGTTTGCTGTCAACTTCACTTAAATCTTCAAAATCTTTACCGATTATTTCTACTTTGACATCAAGGTCCTTTTGAATCCGGTTCAAAATATCCAGGCCCCGCCGCCCCCTGTTTCTCTTGAGCAAATCAGAGGAATCTGCAATATGGCGGAGTTCTTCCAGAACAAATTCAGGAATAACCAGGGTTCCCTCCAGGAAACCGCTCCGGCAAATATCCGCAATCCGCCCATCAATTATTACGCTTGTATCGAGGATTTTTGGAGGGGAACTCTCTTCTTTTTCGGCAGTTTTGCGAACCGTGGGAGAAGGAACCCGCCGAAAAAAAGCGGCTATTTCTTCCTTTTTCCTTAAGGCCAGACTTACCCCGAGGTAAACGGTGAATAAATTAATAAATAACCTAATATATATGCCAAAAGTGGGAATAGCATCGATTGGAAAGGAAAAAACTATTAATAAACCTATTAATAAACCAATTATTAGTCCAAGTGAACCAGCCACAATTTCCTGGGAAGGAAGTTTAGCTAGGTGTTTTTCAAGGCGCAAAAGGCTTTTAACAATTTGCTCCGCCCCAAGGGGGAAAATAATAAAACCAACCAATGCTCCCAAAATGATACCAAAAACCTGAATGTTTCCGATTTCAATTCCCGCCAGCGCCCAAAGGACATCTTCTCCTGGTGGTGCAAAAATCAGGGAAACCTGATGCCCGATACTTGCTCCAACAAGAGCAGAAACCAGGCGGAAAATTGCCCTGAGGACTTTCAATTCGCCCTCACCTCCTTCCAATCATTAGCGGTAATCCTCCTTTTGAGGACAGGCAGTCCAAAAATTTATTGATTTAAATTCTTTTCAAATCTCTTTTCTTTGGTCAAATGGATAAAAAAAAGCCAGAAAAAACTGAGGCCTTTTTTAGTCCAGAGCAAATATTTTTTCAAGTTCTTCGAGGACATCTTCTTCAGAGGATTCCTGGGCAAGAACAAGTTCACTAACCAGAATCTGCCGCGCGTTGCTTAAAAGCTTTTTTTCCCCTGTAGAGAGGCCTTTTTCCATTTCTCTCCTGCTCAAACTGCGGACCACTTCTCCTACTGCAAATATATCTCCTGTTTTAATCTTATCAACATTAGCCCTATAGCGGCGGTTCCAGTTTTTACTTCCCTGCTCATGGTCGTGGCAGAGTTCCCGCAGAACTTCCCGGGCTTCTTCGGCAGAAATAATATATCGCAAGCCGAGTGAATCCACTTTATCCATGGGAACCATAACCCGCATATCACCAAGGGGCATCTCCATGATATAATATCTTTTCGTTTTACCCAAAAATTCTTTTTCTTCTATCGCAGTTATTGTCCCGGCCCCGTGCATGGGGTAGACAACCTTATCCCCAACTTCAAACATGGAAAACCCCTCCATAAAAATCATACTTAATAATTATAACACTAACCCACCCGGGGGTCAAACGAGCCGCTAACTTGACAAAGCAACGAAGGAATGACTATAATTGATATTAGAAAGTTAATTCGTCCCGAGGAGGAGATCAGAATGACAGATCCCAAGGATCAAACTGCCAGGGAAGAGCTATGTTGTCGCTTCCAGGACATTGTTTCCCAGTATCTTATCCGCCATCAGAGCGTTTTGGACATTATTTCCAAGCTACAGGAAGCATCAAGCAGAACCAACCGAGCAGTAGTTAAATCAATCACCAGCTGCGGCTGTTTAAAGGTGAGTGCTGAAAAACAGCAAATGCCAGATGATATTAGCTTCACCCAGATGAAAGAGTATATGGATAATCACCTGTCGGGACGGCTTTGCGAAGATTGTTGCGAAGTTTTGGAGGACGAGATTGGGAAAACTCTCTTTTATCTCGCGGCCCTTTGTGATGTTTTGAACTTAAATCTTTCTGAAATAATGGAGAAAGAATTAAACCGAATGTCCACTCTGGGCATTTTTAATCTTCGCTAAATTTGCCGGTCCAAAAAGACCTGTTCTTTAAGCCGGTGCAGGCCATCTTTTATGGCTTTGGCCCGGACTTCACCAATACCATCAACCTCATCCAGTTTTTCGATACTGGCCCCTAAAACGGTCTGGAATCTACCAAACTCCTGGATGAGGTTTTCTATTACCGGGAGCGGTAGGCGCGGTATTTTCCTCAGGAGACGGTAACCCCTGGGAGAAACAGGGTTCTCCAGCGAGGAAATGTTTCCACCGTGCCCAAGAATCTTACTGATATTGGGCATATTAACCAGATCCTCACTGGTCCATTCAAGGAGCTCATTAAGAATACTTTCGGCATCCACGGGTTCGTTTCCTTCTTCGTCCATTCCGTAATCTCGGATAATCATAAGTGTTTCTTCCCAGACATTGGCAACCAGCTCATCCAGCTGCATCCTTATTAAACGACCTTCATCACCTAACTCATTTACATATCTCTCGATTTCTCTCTGGATATCAAGGACCATTTCAGCGCGCTGAACTACGAGCACAACGTCAGAAACCGTAACCATATCTTCAAATTCAAGGGCGCTGAGGTTGGTAATTGTCTGATCAAGTACATTGCGGTACTTTTCCAGAGTCTGCAGGGCCTGATTGGCCTTGGTAAGGATCACCCTTATGTCTTCCAGAATGTAGTGTTCTTCACCGTAAAAAAGGGAAATTATATCCCGCCTCTGGGAAATGGAAATAACAAGGTCCCTGGTTTGCTTGCTAACCCTCTCCGCAGTCCTGTGCCGGGTGCCGGTTTGATCAGTAGGCAGAGATGGGTCAGGAACCAGGTGAGCATTTGCCACCAGAATCCGGGTCCCGTCCTTGCTTAAAAGAATGGCACCATCCATTTTGGCCAGTTCGTAAATTCGGGCTGGGGTTAATTCGCAATTTATGTTAAAGCCCCCGTCAACAATACCCAAAAGCTCTTCACTGTCACCCAGTGCAATAAGAGCACCGGTTTTGGCCCGCAGAATATTCTCTAACCCTTCTCGCAAAGGAGTCCCCGGGGCAACCAGTTTTAATATTGGCAAAAAGGCTTTATTGGCAATGCCCCTTTCATCCAAAAATACGCACCTCCCTAAAATTTATTCAGCAAAAAGATACTGGATCAACTCCTGGACTGAAGCCAGGGGGACAACTTCCATACCGGTTTCAACCCGGGCCTTGGCAGGTAACAATGCTCTGCTCAGGCCCATTTTTTCTGCTTCACGTAATCTTTCCCCCAGGCGGGGAACCCCTCTCAATTCGCCGGTTAATCCAATCTCCCCACAAAGAATAACGTCATCGGGAATGGGCTTTTCCAAAAAAGAACTGCCCATGGCAGCAAGAACCGCAAGGTCAGCAGCGGGTTCGCTCAGCCGGATCCCTCCGGCGACATTCACATAAACATCCTGCCACCCTATTTCCAGCCCTGCCCTTTTTTCCAGGACAGCCATCAGCATGGAAACCCTCCTGTGGTCAACCCCTGCCGTCATCCTCTGCGGTTGTCCAAAAGTAGTCGGTGAGAGCAGGGCCTGGACCTCAACCATTATCGGCCTGCTACCCTCCATGGAAGGGAAAATTGCGCTTCCGGGAGCCTGCTTTGGCCTTTCTTCAATAAAAATCGAGGAAGGATTTGCTACCTCAAGCAAACCAGCATTTTCCATGCGGAAAACTCCCACCTCATTAACAGAGCCAAAGCGATTTTTCGTGCTGCGTAAAATCCGAAAGGAATAATGCTGATCTCCCTCGAAATAAAGGACGCAGTCAACCAGGTGTTCCAAAATTTTCGGCCCGGCCAGGGAACCATCTTTGGTTACATGACCAACAAGAAAAACAGGAACATCATTTTCTTTCGAATAACGGAGGAAATAAGAGCCTACTTCCCTGATTTGACTAACGCTTCCGGGCATGGAATCTATATGGGGAAAAGACATCGTTTGAATTGAATCAATAATAACCATCCCCGGTTCCAGGTCCTGCAATATTTGATCAAGAGCCCCCAGGTCGGTAAGGGAAAGAACCTTAAGGGTATTTCCAGAAATACTTAACCTCTGGGCCCTTAATTTTAACTGGCCCAGGGATTCTTCTCCCGAAACATAAAGAACCGGGCCATTCGAAGTCATTCTCCCTGCTACCTGTAAAAGCAGGGTTGACTTGCCGATTCCCGGATCTCCTCCCACTAAAATTAGAGAACCGGGGACCAGGCCTCCCCCCAGAACACGGTCAAGTTCTCCGATACTGGAGGGGAGGCGTTCTTCGCGGGCCCCGGTTATTTCATCTATTGATTTAGGTTGGCTAACAGGACCAGAAAGTTCACTGGTAGATACAAAGGAGTTCCATTCTCCGCAGGAACTGCACTGCCCCAGCCACTTAATACTCTTGTAGCCACACTCCTTACATACAAAGCTATTTTTTCCCTTTTTCATTGAGGGCCTCCCGATATTCTCGTCCTTCTCCATTATAGCAAGTTTTTCGCCCTCTTACAAGATCTAGGCACTATTTTTATCAAAATTAATCTTACCATCATCGATTTTTACCTTGATTGTTTCTCCTGGCTGGAATTCTCCACCCAGAACTTTGTCTGCCAGGGGATGCTCAATTAACCGCTGAATAGTTCTCCTCAGAGGCCGGGCTCCAAACTGCCTGTCAAATCCTTCTTTAGCCAGGTGTCCCTTGGCCTCAGGAGTTACCTCCAGTTTTAATTTTTGCTCGCTCAAACGTTCCTGGAGTTCTTCCAGCATCAGGTCCACTATTTGCTCGATGTGCTTTTGGTTCAGGGCATGGAAAACAATGCTTTCGTCAACCCGATTCAGGAATTCAGGCCGGAAGGTCCGGCGAAGTTCGCTGGTGACCTTTTCTTTCATTTTTTCGTAAAGTTGTTTTTCGTCTTCTTCTACATCAGCAGGCTGGAACCCAAGTCCCCCCTGTTTTTCAATAAGGGTTGCTCCAACGTTTGAGGTCATAATTACTACAGTATTTTTAAAGTCAACCCTTCTTCCGTGGGTATCAGTCAGGTTTCCATCCTCGAGAATCTGCAGCAGGATATTGAACACATCCGGGTGAGCCTTCTCAATTTCATCAAACAGAACCACCGAGAAAGGACGCCTTCTTACCTTTTCAGTTAGTTGCCCCCCTTCTTCGTGCCCTACATAACCCGGAGGAGAACCAACGAGGCGGGATACAGCATGTTTTTCCATATACTCGGACATATCAATCCGAATCAGGGCATCTTCGTCATTGAAAAGCGCTTCAGCCAGAGCCCTGGCCAGTTCGGTTTTACCTACACCTGTGGGCCCTAAGAAGATAAATGAACCGATGGGGCGGCCCGGGTCTTTTAAACCTGCTCTGGCCCGCCGGACAGCACGCGAAACCGCTGTGACTGCCTCATCCTGGCCGATTACTCTCTTGTGCAGCTCATCTTCCAGGTGAAGCAGTTTCTGGGTTTCTTCGCTGGCGAGTTTGGTTACCGGAATACCCGTCCACTGGGAGACAATCTGGGCAATATCATCTTCGTCAACGGTTAATTCATCCCGGCCTTTTTGTTTGTTCCAGGCTTCTTTCTTTTCTTCCAGTTCTTCTTTTAGTTTTCTCTCCTGGTCCCGGAGTTGAGCAGCTTTTTCAAACTCCTGGGCGCGAATTGCTTCTTCCTTTTCATGTTCGACTTTTTCCAGTTCTTCATTCAGGCTCTTTATTTCCGGAGGCCTGGTGTTCTTTTTGAGCCTCACCTTGGAACCGGCCTCGTCAATCAGGTCAATTGCTTTGTCGGGAAGATAACGGGCTGTGATATAACGGTGGGAAAGATTTACTGCAGCTTCAATGGCAGAGTCCAGTATTTTTACCCGGTGGTGGGCTTCGTAGTTATCTCTCAATCCTTCCAGGATTTTCTTTGTTTCTTCAGGGGTCGATTCCTCCACGAGTATTGACTGGAAGCGCCTTTCCAGGGCGGAATCCTTTTCAATATACTTGCGGTATTCATCAAGGGTTGTCGCTCCAATACACTGCAGTTCTCCTCGAGCCAGGGCCGGTTTTAAAATGTTGGCTGCATCTATTGCTCCCTCTGCAGCTCCCGCGCCAACAAGGGTATGCAGCTCATCGATAAATAATACAACGTCTCCGGCCTGGCGGATTTCCTCCATTACGGACTTCATTCTCTTTTCAAATTCACCCCGATACTTGGAACCGGCAACTATGGCACTCAGGTCCAGCAGAATCACCCTCTTGTTCAGGAGAATTTCTGGAGCATTTCCTTCCACAATTCTCTGGGCAAGGCCTTCGGCTATTGCGGTTTTCCCTACTCCAGGTTCCCCAATTAAAACAGGGTTATTTTTGGTTCGCCGACTCAATATCTGGATAACCCGCTCGATCTCGCGGGAACGACCTATTACCGGGTCCAATTTATTGTCCCGGGCTTGCTGGGTGAGGTCCCGGCTAAATTCATCCAGGGTAGGGGTATTGGTTTTGGCCTGGCTCCGGGCAGGTTGTTCTCCCGAAACTCCCCCCAGGTGGCTCATTACTTCATTACGCAGGGTTTCCAGGTCTGCTCCCAGTTCGGTTAAAACTCTGGCTGCAACTCCTTCACCTTCCCTGATTAGTCCCAGGAGAAGATGTTCAGTTCCTATATAATTGTGGTTTAACTGGCGGGCTTCATCCAGGGCCAGATTCAAGACTTTCTTGGAACGGGGGGTTAGGGTAATCTCGGGATTCTGCCCTGCTTCCATTTCCCCCACATACCTTTCCACGCTCTGGCGGACCTGGTCCAGGTTGATGCCTATGGACCGCAGGGCTTTCGCTGCTACTCCCTGCCCCTCCTGGATCAATCCCAAAAGCAGGTGCTCAGTCCCTATATAATTATGGTTTAAGCGTCTGGCTTCTTTCTCCGCCAACATTAGCACTTTCTGGGCTCTCTCTGTATATCTACCGAACATTTTGGACACCTCCATCAAGCTTCTTCTTAATTAATTCCGCCCTCTTGATATCTCTTTCAATTTCATCCAGTTCCCTGTTATTTATTCTCTGCAGAGTGGCGGGGCGGATCAAAACCATCAACTGGCTTAAAATCGCCGGATCTATCTCTTTAATTATTTCCAGGTCGATACCGAGTTTTAAATCGGATAAAAGGGAAACTGCCTCTTCACTTGTTATTTTCTGGGCATAAGCCAGAGTACCGTAAGCCCTCCAGACCCTGTCTTTTATCTCCACTTCTCTTTCCCGCAATAGATACTGTCTGGCCTTTCTTTCTCGCTCCACTACCTGGCCAATTACTCCAGAGATATTGTCTATTATCTCCTCTTCCTTTAAGCCCAGGCTTGTTTGATTGGAAAGCTGAAATATATTACCTGCCGATTCGCTTCCTTCCCCATAAAGACCTCGCACGGCTAAACCCAGGCGGGTAACCAGCTGCAGGGTCTGCTTGAGGTTTCCTGCCAGTGCTAATCCCGGCAGATGAACCATTACTGAAACCCGGAGTCCTGTTCCTAAATTTGTTGGACAGCAGGAAAGGTAGCCCCACTTCTCCTGGAAGGCATATTCCAGTTTTTTCTCCAGGGCATCATCAACTTCTTCGGCCAGGCGCAGGGCATCCTGCAACTGCATTCCCGGGTAAAGGACCTGAATCCTGAGGTGGTCTTCTTCATTGACCATAATACTTATCATCTGGTCTTTATCTATAGCAAGTCCTTTTTCAGGGCCCTGGGAAGCGTGATTAATACTGATCAGGTGTCTTTCCACCAGGGCTCTTTTTTCCAGTTCAGAAAGATCTTCCATCTGCAGAAAATCCAGCTTATACTGTAAATCTTCCAGGACCTGTTTAACCTTTTCTCTGACCTGGTGGAGTTGTTTTGCATCCTCACGGCTGGGGAAAGAATAATCGGCAAGATTGCGAGCCAACCTGGCCCGGCTGGAAATTACAACATCGTTCATCGGACCCTTACCCTGCATCCATTTGCTCTGTTCTGTTTGAAATTTTTTATCCAGGGACATCTTTCCTCACCCCTCCAATTCCTTCTCCAGTTTCTTTATCTCATCTCTGATCCGAGCAGCTTCTTCGAAGTTTTCCTGCCGGACAGCCTTTTCCATCTCCTGGCGCTTTTTCTCAATTTCACGTTTTTTCCGTATTAAACCGCCGGTCCGAGCAGGCACCTTGCCCCGGTGTTCCTCGCGACCGTGGATCCTTTTAATCAGGGGAGTTACCTGTTCTTCAAAATTATCAAAACACACTGCACAGCCCAGGCGGCCTTTTTCCCGGAATTCACTATAGGAGAGCCCGCAATTCGGACAATCCGAAACTCCAACCAGCCCTCCTTCAGGAGTTTTTTGTTGGGGGTACTCCCCGCCCAAAAACCCGGTTAAAAAATTATGCAGGGAGAGGGGATCATCGGCAAAGCTAAATTCTCCTTTTTTCTGGGCGCAATCCTGGCAGAGATAAACTTCAGTTTTTTGATTGTTGACTATCTTGGTCAGGTGAACAGTCGCTTTATTCTTTTCGCATTCCTGGCAAAGCATGACTCAACCCTCCTTGTGTAAGTTCCAGTAAAGGCTTTCAATAACACTTTTCAAAATTTTACCACGTAAAATATCCCGGCGGGGAAGAGAAATATCCAGGATATCTCTCCTGACTATATTCTGTAAAAGGAGGCATTCTCTCCTGGTTAAAAGCTTATCCCTCTCCAGACGGTGTAAAATATCCAGTGCTTCCTGTTGAGTTATGCCGCTTCCAAGAGAGCTATGCAAACGAGAGAGGTATTCTTTCCTTTTTTCGCGGGGAATTTCTACAATCTCCACGTAACCCCCACCACCTCGCTGGCTCTGGACCAGGTAGCCCCGGTCCAGGGAAAACCTGGTTTGCAAAACGTAGCTAACCTGGGAGGGTGCACAATCAAAGCGGGCCGCCACTTCATTCCTCTGAATGCGGAGTCGACCCTGTTTTTCCAGCATCTTTTTCAGATAGTATTCAATCCTGGTTACCAGGGTATCCAAGACCAGCCCCTCCTTTGACTTTGACTTTCTTTGTCTTTTATTTTAATTGTTTTTACCCAGGCTTGCAAAACCTATATTAGAGCAAAAAAGCCCGTTTATTAAAATTAGCGGGCTCTTTTTGGTATTATGCAGTTTTCACTTCACTTTATTTCCTTTTAAGAAGGTTTTCATAACTTTCTGCCAGGTAGTCCCGGTATAGTTCTCCGGGAGGAGAGAGCTTTTTGGCCCGAGCTTTTTCCAGTAAAGACCGGCAAAGTTTGGCCTGCACCAGATTTCCCTGTTCTGGGTTTTGGGATTCGGCAATTACTCCCTCCCCATCAGAAGTAATCTCTCCGGGAGCATAAATCCCTGCTTTCCCGGTAAACTTAAAACCGAAAAAATTTCCAACAAGAGCACTTTTAATTCCAAAAACCGGTTCCTCCTGGACCCGGGCCCAGACACCCCGTAAAGCCATGTGCTCACTGTAATCGGGATTAATATCGGCAATTGGGACCAGGACCAGATGGGCTCCCCGGGCTCCCGCCAGCCGAAAAATTTCAAAGTAAGTTGCATCCATACAAACCGGCATTGCCAGTCGCCACCCGCCATCAATTTCAACTACCTCCAGCTCCGAACCGGTTTCAACCCCCCATTGGCTCTCCAGTGGAACCAGGTTCATTTTCCTTTGGGTCAGAATCAAATTCCCTTCCGGGTCAAACAGGTGAGCTGTATTATACAATTTTTCTTTTTGGACAGCAAACATGCTTCCCGCAGCTATATATATCCCGGCTTCCCGGGCAAGTCCGCTAAAAACTTTGTGGTAGACCTGGCTTAAAAAGGGGGCCACAAATCGAAAAACTTCCCCTGGATCAATTTTCTTTCCATCTTCTTCATCAACTACCGGAAGCAACCCTAAAAGAGGCAGCGTTACATATTCTGGATAAAGAAAAAGCTGATTTCCCCTTTTCACTGCTTCCAGAAGGGGTTGATAGAGCCAGTCAACATACTCGCTGATATTTCGAGCAGATATTAATTCCATTTGAGCGCAGGCAACTCTCAATCCCTCTGAACCAGGGGGAGGAGGACAGACAGGAAATTTCTTGTCTGCAAGAGCTTTTTTAATTACACCTGGCCTGGTTTTCCACTGCATAAGGGCTTTAACCAGAGGCAACATCATTGACCACCTCCGGATAACTTTTCTAAGAAATTCTCTATCGTGGGGTGGCTTAGCTGGGAACCAACAGGAAAAATTTCCCGGGCTTCTTCCCTTTTTCTCTCTTCTAGAGAAGCCCTTATAGAACCCCATCCTTTTTTAAGTATGCCAGTCCTATCTTTTGTGGCTTCACAGGGGGCAAAAACTGCTCCGGGACGGGCTTCACATCCCGCCTCAACTCCCCAGAACTGGTTTTGCTGGACTTCTCTCCACAAACCAGACAATTCCCAACGCCACCCACCCAGTTTTTTCCGATCAGTTAATGGGGCTAAAAGGATATCCGCACCCATCCCGGCAAGAACCCTACCGTATTCGGGAGTATAAACATCCTTACCCAGGGATAGGGCCAGGTTGCCCAATTCAGTGGGAAAAATATTAATATCCCCCCCGTTTTTACTCCCGACTTCGACCTGCTTCCCGATTTCTTTTCCCGAATTATCATAAATCACACTGATACTTTTCCCTGAAGGGTTTTTTACCGGGCCGGGAACAAGAAAAACATTAAAATTCCTAGCCAGCTCCCCGTGGGCAGAAAACCAGTCTTCTGGAGGTAAGTTTTTTTCTCCCCCTGTATTTCCCGGCAGGAGAATCAGATCAACCCCCTGTTCTTTTAATTTCTCCACTTCTTTTTTTGCCCTCTGCAGATAGCTCTCAAAACCGGGGGGCTGTTGCTCCCAGGAAATTACTCCAATCTCAGTTGGGTTCATTAGCCTGCCTCCTCCAGTCAGTTGCCAGAGCATATCCCAGAAAACCAGCACAGGTAGCAAACGCCAGGCCAGTCTTTGCTTTTCCTGTCTGGGGATCTACAGTTTCACAGGCAAGTTCTCCATCAAGAGGTGCTTTCTTTAACCATTCCCTGTTCTCTTCTGCCCGATAACCCGAGAGAAGTTCACTTACTACTGCTAAAACCCAGGCGCCGTCAGCATGAGCAGAAGAAATGCCACAAAACTTTCCTTCTTCCAGGTAATATTGATTCTGGGTGGAGTTGATCCATTCCAAGGTATCCTGATAAAGAGGATCTTCCAGGTCAAGAAAACCCCAGTAAGGTAAAAGCGAAAGAGCACCGGGTGGATTTTCATAAAGTTCATGGTTGCCCCGGGCATCAAAAGTTCCGGCCAGGATTTCTCTGCCGTCATCCGTTTTTACAACTGCATGTTCGTAAATGGATTTTTCTATTCCTTCCCGCAGCCTTTTTAACCAGGATACGGGAAGCCCCAGTAAATTGGCCCTGGCCAGTTCCCTGAAGAAACCTAAAACCCGCCAGATTAAAACTTGATTGTAAGTAACAAAGGGATAGGTAGGAGGATCATCTGCTGGGTCTAGGAATGTAGCAAAAAGGAATTCCTCTTCGTGTTTCCAGGCATACAGCCAGCGGAAAAAATCCTTTGCCATACGATTAATCGGCATTCCCTCAACAAGCAATTTGCCTCCGGGGAGATTCCAGAATCTTTCCATGGCAATAAAATATGCACATAGCTGGTCAACCTCAAAACCGGGATAAAGTTCTCCCCCGGTAATGTACTGGCTGTGGGTCCCTCCCTCATTCCAGTGTCTGTTAACAGCGAGCTTAAATAATTGTTTTCCCCTGTCCCGGTCTATTTCCATAATTCCCGGTAAACTCCAGAGCAGAGAATCTCGGGGCCAGTATGCCCCACTTACATAGTAGCGTGGACTCCGGGAAGTAAGGAGGTAGAGCTCTCCTTTTTCAATGGAACGGCCCTGAGCGTAAAAATAGTTGAAAAAAAGATTGTAATTTAATTTTCTTTCCAGAGCAGGGGGGCGGGCCACAACTTTTCTTTCCTGAAGCCAGTCCCTGCTTATTGAAAGCAATTCCTTCCAGCCCTGCCGCTGCAGGTGAATACAGGTCGTTGCTGCGGCGTCGGGATCAGCACCAACCGCAAAGTAAAGGGGCCAGGTTACTTTTTCCCCGGGTTTAACTGAAAAATCCTGCTCCAGGACAAACTCAATTTTTTCTCTCCCTGTCGAAATACCCTCCCCTTCCTGCAGCAACCTCGTTTTTTCTCCTCCCCCGACCTGAATCCTGTCCCCTCCTTCTCCACCTTTAATTGCTATAGCACCAAGTGATAAGCCGCTGGAAAATTCCAGGTTCAGCGTTTGAGTCCAGTTATCCTGGACAATCCGTTTCTCTCCAGATATACGGCGTGACCTGTAGATAGTCTGGTTACAGCCCACCCAGTTCCCTTTAAACCCAAGGGAAATTTCCTGGTCAAAAAGACCTTCATTTTTATAACTAAAAATTAACACCCCTCCCCTTTCTTCAGGGGGAAAGACGTAGGTTATTTCCATTTTCCCTCCCGGGCAGGAAATTTCAACTACTGGGATCCAGTGATCCAGTTGTTTCCAGTTCCATTTTTTTGGCTGTAAAACTCGATCCTGCTGGCGGCAAAAGGGGACAAGGAAATATTTCCCGGCCTCGGGCCTAAATTCCAAAAGCCCTCGGGCCTTCTCGCTCAAAAGGTTCACGCTTTCTACAAGGCCCTGCTGAAAAAGGGCGGGAAGCGCCAAAAACTCATTTCCGGTAACCAGGACCTCTGCCCCTAAATTTTCCTGGGGGGCCCTGGTCAAAATTTTTTCCTCTCCCATTTATTCCCCTCCCTTCTTCTGCCCATTAATTTCTATTTTATTTCTTTTTTTCCTTTTACTTTAAAGTAGAAAAGGTCCATTCCGGACCTTTTCTATCTTCAAGGCTAATCATTATTTTCTCCACCTTTAATTTTTTCCCAGCGAACACCTTCAGGGGTATCCATCAAACGGATCCCTTTTTCAAGGAGTTGATCTCTTATGGAGTCAGCCTCTGCCCAGTTTCTTTTTTTTCTGGCTTCTTCCCGCCGTTCAATCAATTCCCTGATTTCTTCGGAAATTTCTTCTTCTCCCTTTTTTTCCATTTCTGCCAGACCCAGCCCCAGAACCCGGTCACACTCAAGAAGAAACTGGTAATAATCCTGGCTGGGTTCTTCGCCCCGGAGTATATCCCAGATTAGAGCAATAGCCCGGGGAACATTCAGGTCATCATTAACCGCTTCTTTAAAGCTTTTTCTGTAGCCCTCCAGGCCTGGTTCACCGCCTTCCATGGGCGGAGCTTCTTTAAATTTCAGGACATGCTCGGTCAATCGCTCGATTGCTTTCTGCGCCCCCTGCAGGGCTTCCCAGGTAAAATTAACTTTTTTCCTGTAGTGGGCGTTCAGAAGAAAATATCTAAAAGCAATGGGGTCATAGCCCTTTTCTTCAATATCATCCAGGGTGTAAAAATTGCCAAGACTTTTGGCCATTTTCCCTCCGTCAACCTGCAAAAACTCGCTGTGTACCCAGTATTTCACGATCTCTCTACCCTTAAAACCCCAGTTCTGAGCAATTTCATTTTCATGGTGAATGGGGATGTGGTCCACTCCACCGGTATGGATATCAAAAAAAGCATCAAGGTATTTTAAACCCATGGCCGAGCACTCAATGTGCCAGCCGGGATAGCCCATCCCCCAGGGGCTGGGCCACTGCATGATATGGTTTTTGGGAGCTTTTTTCCATAGGGCAAAGTCTGCAGGATGTCTTTTTTCCGGGTTAACTTCAACCCGAGCCCCTTCTCTTTGTTCTTCGAGGTCAATTCCCGATAGCTGCCCATAGTTGGGGAAAGTAGAAATGTCAAAATATATCCCATCGCTGATTTCATAGGCGTAACCATTATCCACTAAGACCTTAACAAAATCAATCATTTCCTGGATATGGTCCGTGGCCTTACAGGCAATTGTGGGGTCTTTAATATTTAATTTGGCAGAATGCCTGAAAAAAACATCAGTATAAAATTCTGCGATTTCATAAGGAGTTTTCTTTTGTTTTCGGGCTTCCAAGACCACCTTGTCCTCGCCCTCGTCTGCGTCAGAAACCAGGTGCCCTACATCTGTAATATTCATAACGTGGCGGATTTTAAAATTATTAAACTCCAGAACCCGCCGGAGAATATCCGAAAAAACATATGCTCTCATATTACCAATATGAGCATAGTCATAAACCGTGGGGCCACAGGTATAAAGGCCGACCCAGGGGGGCTTTTGAGGTTTAAACTTTTCTTTTTCCCTGGTCTTGGTGTTAAAAATATAAAGGTCCATGTCCTTTCCTCCCTGAATATAACAGGTTTTCTATTTATTTTAGGCTAGGGTTGACTAAATTTCAATCATTATTTTCCGGAGCAACAAATAACTGGCAGTGACACATACCGTCCTCTTCGATTTCTTTTTTGTGCCAGTGGCAGGGGCAAATTTTTTTTCTGTCTTCCTCTTTGTCTCCGGTAACTGACCTGCAGGGGCAGTACTGCCGACCGTATTGTTTTTTATTTTCTACCAGACCCTTGAGAATCATTTCAACTATTTCCTGATCAGGATTTAGCCTGTAACCTGCTTTTTCCGCATATTTTTCAGCAAAGGTCCTCATTTTTTTCATTTCCTTTTCCTGTTCACTCATCTTTTTTCCCCTCCAGTTCTTCAATCATTTTGGAATACTCCTTTTCCTGGAAAGAAATTAGCCAGTCCAGGTGGATTTCTCCCTTTTCCTTTTCCAGCCTGCGGGCAAAAAGTTGATCCCAGGATTCAAGAATTAATAGCCAGGTTAACTGAAGCAGATCTCCTCCATGTGTTTCTCTACCTGTTTCAACGGGGACTCTAGCCAGTTCATATTCTTTCCTCTCTTCCCGGCTTACAGTTCTAAAAAAACAAATTTTTTTACCTTCTAAAATTTCCAGTTTAAAATTTTCTGTTAAGGAGCCCAGTTCATCCCATATCCTATCCATATCATCAACATAATTTCGGCATTCGGAGCCGCTGACCTTATCCCTATCAAAAAGGTGGTGGCGACTTTTTATCTTCTGGCGCAGCAGTTGACCAAATTTTCTTTTTTCCGGCATCATTTTTATTCCTCCCAGTAAAACCGTATTCGCTATTTTTCTATTTCTTCATCTTCTCTTCCTATCCTGCCTTTTTATATTTTTTGTATTCCATTGAAGGAAGAAAGAAGGTTTTGTGGAAAAAGTAAAGTTGATAACAAGCTTAAGGGTTTGCGAAAACGTGGTAATAGTAGGTGATAAAATGAAGTTAAAATATCTTTCAATATTAATCGCTCTTTTTATCCTTGGAGGCTGCGCTCCCACAGAATCGGTTTACCCCTTTACCACCATAGGGTCAGTTCTTCAAGATCCTGAAGCCTTTACCGGACGGAGGATCCGTCTCAGCGGAACATATCAGAGGGACCCCCGTCTTGAACCCCACGAAATTCAGGGAATACTGCAACAGGAAGGTAACGAAATCCCAGTTCGAGGGAAAGTGCTGGACTGGATCCCACCTGAAAGGACCACCCTGCAGTTATGGGGAGAAATAATTCTTGAAAATTCTCAACCCGTTCTCCTCTTCCATAACGGCCGGGGCCTGGGCAATATTTTCCGCCACCCCAAACCCCTTCCCTCCCTGGAAACAGGCGACAGAATTCAGGTTAAGGGCAGGCTGGAGTACAAAGATAATTTTCTTGTTCTGATTTCCGAAGATTTAAACCGCCTGAATTTAACAAATGTTACCATCCCAGATGAGCTCCCCGCCCTGGCTGAAATTGACGGGGAAATAACTGGGAAAAACCAGGAGGGTTTTACCTACAGCATCTCAGTTGAAAAAATGAATACCCACCCTTATCCCCCGTCTAATTGAGGAGGCAGCTTATGAAAAAAGACTGTGTTTTCTGTAACTATCCCCGGCGAAAAATTATCATGGAGAATGAAATGGCCTTCGCCATTTATGATAAATACCCCGTCAATCAGGGTCACATGCTGCTCATTCCAAAAAGGCATTTCCCCGATATTTTTTCTGCGACTCCCGAAGAAGTCCTGGACCTACATCAGCTGACAGAAAAAGCGCGGGACTATTTGCTGGAGAAGTATAACCCTGACGGTTTTAATTTCGGTATAAACATTGGGGAAGTTGCAGGACAGACCATCTTTCACCTGCACATTCATATTATTCCCCGTTACCTGGGAGATGTAAAAAATCCCAGGGGAGGCATCCGGAACTTTAAAGAAAATATCGTGGATTATTAAAAATAAGGTCCCCAAATAAATTTGGGGACCTTTTAAATAATATTTTCAAGAGTCAGAAAGAATTACAAATTTAAAGGGACAGGATATCCTGTCCCTTTATTAATTTTCTTCAATTTCATGGGGAGGAATTGTCCCTCGAACTAGAACTTCAGGAGCCTGCAGCATCCCCTGGCGGTAAATCTTTAGAGGTAAAGCCTGTTGGTCATATTGTTTAATTAACTCCATTGCTTTTCCAAAATCATCATCGGCAGGATACCCCCCATTCAAGCATCGCCAGCCCTCAAAAAACAAGGCCTGATCGGCGACAGTGCATAAGCGGGGGTCTACCCTGACTTCTAATAAAGAATAACCACCATTATTTGCCAGTCCCCAGAGGTCATCTTCAGGCTGCAAATAGCAAAAAACAGCAGGTTTTTTCCGAAGTTCTGAATCCAGAATATAAGCAGGTTTCTCCGGTTTTAAACCATATTCGAGGACATCATTTATTTTTTCTCTGGCAACAAAGTGATAGAGCTTGACCTTGGGGTTGGGGAAGTCCCTGCTTTCAATCAATTCCAATGCCTCCTATCATTCTTGTTTGGGGTCTAGAGCGTCACGCAGACCATCGCCCAGGAAATTAATACTCAGCACTGCAAGGAAAATCGCAATTCCCGGAGGCAGCCACATCCAGGGCATACCCTCCATTATATGCAGTGCCCTGGCGGAGTTAAGCATATTTCCCCAGGAAGGTGCTGGCGGTGGAACTCCCAGTCCCAAAAAGCTTAAGCCGGCTTCGCCAATAATGGTACTTGCCACTCCCAGAGTTGCAGCAACCAAAAGGGGTGGAATTGCATTGGGCAGGAGGTGGATCAAAATAATTCGCCTGTGCCCTCCTCCCAGAGCTATTGCTGCCTGGACAAAGTCCTGGGTTTTCAACTTCAAAAATTCCGCTCTTAAAAGTCTGCAGGGACCTGGCCAAGAAATTACTCCCAGTATAATCATTACATTATAGATACTCGGCCCAAGAAGTGCCGAGGCCGTTATTGCAAGGATCAAAAAAGGAAAGCTCAAAAAAATATCCGCCAATCTCATTATCACCGTATCAGTAAACCCTCCTGCATATCCAGCTATCGAACCCAGGATGAGGGCGATAATCATCATAATTGAAACAGCAACCAAACCGACAGTAAGGGAAATCCTCCCTCCATAAAGGGTCCGGGTCAGAACATCTCTTCCCATCTCATCGGTACCAAGCCAGTGTTCGCTGGAAGGAGCCTGATTTCTCCTTAAAAAATCTGCCCTGGTGGGATCATAAGGGGTTAAAAACGGCGCAAAAACCGCAAGGAAAATAAAAATAACAAGAAATATGGCCCCAAGCAAGGCAACCCGGTTCTTTTTGAACCTGCGCCAGCCAACCGCCCAGGGAGATTCTATATTTCTTCTGGACATTACCTGTTCTTCATTATATTCAGCCATGTAAATCTCCCTCCTCAATCATACCGAATTCGCGGATCGGCAATAGCATAGGCAACATCTGCAACTACATTCCCCAGAAAGGTAAGAACGCCAAACATTAGGGTAATACCCATCATCAGGGGATAATTCCTCTGATGGGTTGCGTCAATGGCCATCCGGCCCAACCCGGGCCAGGAAAAAACCTGTTCGGTAATTACAGCTCCGGAGAAAATTATCGGAACCATAAAACCCATCAGGGTAAGAATGGGAATTAAGGCGTTTCGCAAAGCATGCTTGTATATAACTACCCTTTCCCGCAAACCTTTTGCTCGAGCAGTACGCAGGTAATCCTGGCGGATAACCTCCAGCAAACTGCTCCGCATATACCTGGTAATACTGGCAATACTGGCCAGCCCCAGGGTAAAAGCCGGCATTATTAAATAGCTCAGCATTCTTAAAATTGTGAACTCCTCTCCCGGGCCAAAATAACCTCCCGCCGGGAGAACATTTAAAATCAAAGCAAAAATATAAAGCAAAAGCATTCCGAAGAAGAAATTCGGAACGGAAACCCCCACAAAAGCTAAAAAGGTAATTGTATAATCCGAAAGATGGTACTGCCGTCGAGCCGAATATATCCCGACGGGGATACCTATCCCCCAACCGATAATTATACTGGAAACCGATAATAAAATAGTTACCGGAAGCCGTTCTTGGATCAAATTCGCTACAGGTCTTCGAGCGCTATCAAAAGAACGCCCTAGATTACCCTGCAACAATTCACCCAACCAATCAAAGTACCTAACAATTAAAGGTCTATCCAGGCCCAGTTGAGCTTTCCTGTCTTCAATTACCCTTGGATCTAAATCTGGAACTCCTCGCAAGTGGGTTACCGGATCTCCGGGAGCAAAATTGATCATTAAAAAAACCAAAAAGGTAAACCCGAGTAAAACAGGAACCCCCTGAAAAAGAACTCGCCGGATCAGATAAGTCACCATAATCAATCACTCCAGCTAATTAATGGGAATGGCAGACGGATACCGCCTGCCATTCCGATATCTTCTCTTTTGATTTTTAAATTTTTTACTGGCGTTCAGCGGGTATCCAGAGCTGGTTGAGAATCTCGGACCAGAACAATCCCTGTGGTCCGGGATCACGGTCTACGCCCTGAACCCTTTCGTTCATTGCCGCAACGTTTACTGTGTAAGTGAAGAATACGTTGGGTAATTCTTCGTTCATCAAACGCTGCCATTCGGCGTAAATTTCTGCCCTTTCATCCTGGTCAACGGTAGTACGGCCTTTTTCTATTAGTTCATCAGAGCGCTCATTGACCCACCCGGCATCATTCCATACCGATGTTGAATGCCAGATACCGTGGGGATCGGGGTCAACACCGAGGCCCCAGCCCAGGGTAAAGGCATCAAATTCACGGGCATCAATGCGGTCAACAGCTGCGGAGAATTCCATTGGGCGAAGGTGAACTTTGAAGCCAATATCTTCCATGTTCTGCTGGAAGAGCATCATCATTTGCTCCTGTGCCCTGGTAGCTTCAGTGTAAATAAACTCAAACTCCATCCGCATATCGTCTTTTTCCCAGACACCGTCGGCTCCGCGTTCCCACCCGGCTTCCTGCATCAGTTCGATGGAACGATCAGGGTTATAGGGATATTCGTTAATTCCCTCGTCAGTATAAGCCCAGGATACAGTGGGCATAGGTGCGTTAGCAACCTTGGAATAACCATCCAGGATAATATCTACAACGGTCTGGCGGTCATATCCATAAGCAACTGCCTGGCGGATTCGCTTGTCATCAAAACGTTCCTGCCGCAGGTTAAAGCAGATATAACTATAACCCATTGCTTCAAAGTCAAAAACATCAACAAAGTCCAGTTGCTCAACCATGGGGATTTGCTCTGATGAAATCCCCACAAAATCAATCCGCCCCTGTCGCAGATAAACCGGACGGGCTTCGTCGTCAATTACATGATAAACCATCCGATCCAGGTAAGGACCTTCCTGGTAATAGTCATCAAATCCTTCCAGGACCACATACCGGTCAGGACGGAATTCAACGAACCTAAAAGGTCCTGCTCCAATCGGGTTCTGGTTAAATTCATGTGCTTCTAATTCTGCGACGGGAACATCCTCAAGGATATGGGAAGGCAGAATACCATAGATGAACTCAGCCAGAAGAGGAGCATGAATTCTTTCCGTGGTAAAGCGGATTGTGTAATCGTCAATTACTTCAATTCCCTCAACATAGTCAACTTCACCATCGTGGTAAGCTTCAGCACCCTTGATAACAGCAAAAGTTCCGTAACGTACGCCTGTATAGTGTGGATGAAGGATGGTCTTGTAGGTGTACTCAACGTCCCGGGCTGTTACCTCAACACCATCATGGAACTTTACTCCTTCACGCAAGTGGAAGGTCAGTGAAAGCCCATCATCAGAAAATTCCCAGCTTTCAGCAATCTGAGGAACGGGTTGCAGTTCACGGTTAATAGTAACCAACCCGTCATAAACAGCAACAATTACTTCGTTATCATAAGTCTCAGTATAAAGGATTGGGTTGAACATTCCGCGGGGACTGATAACCATACCCCGGTGGAAGGTCCCACCTTCAACCGGCTCTTCCTGAGCTATGGCAGCGGTTGCCGGGAGAACCAGCGCCATAATCAAAAGAAACAACACTAATTTTTTCACTTAAAATTTCCCCCTTTAAATTAATAGTATTATTAACGGTCTCCCTCCTCATTTATTTTTCAATATAAAAGGGTAGATTCCTTCTTTAAAATTTTTGAATTTTAATTCATAACAGGTTTTTTGGGTTATTTTGCCAATTACTAATTCTTAGAACCGCTCATTATTACAAGGGCTGCCTGTTTGTAATTTAAAGATAAGCCCAATAAGCGAGGAGGTTTTCTTCCCTGCTCCAATTTTAAAGGAACTTTTGGATTTCCACAGAATATCCATCCGGATCTTTTGTAAAGAAATGATAGATATTAAACTTCTGATTGTGTTGCGGTTCTCTTTCAACTTCCCACCCGCAATCAACAATTTTCTGATACCACCGGTCAACATCATCTGCCAGGAGAGTTATTATTGGGGCTTTCCCTTTTTGAGTTTTTTCCAGGTGGGTGCAGAAACCCAGATATCCTCCTCCTGGAACTTCATAGATACGACATACCCCCTGATCTTTATATAATTTTAGACCGAGAGTATCCCTGTAGAAAACAGCGTTATCATCCAGGTTATCAGTTCCCAAAAACACAATAGTTCCATCCCAGGCCATATTGTGCCCTCCTTCCCTTTTTAATGATAAATTTTGAAGGAAAAAACCATCCCTTGACGTAATCCTCATATTATAAGAGGAGGAAAAATGGATGCAGAAAATTATTAAAAAATTAAGCACCTTTTTCTCCGGCTTTGCTGACCGTTTAATTTCTATCCTCGGAGCAGTAGTGATGGCTCAGTTCCCCCAGTTTTTCAGCCAGTACCTGCAACGATTGGGCGGACACCTGCAGGAAATCCGCAGGACAATCAATAAATATGAACAGGCAGCAGAATCCCTGGGAATAAGTTTTGAAGAATTCTTAAGCCAGCACCTGACCGCAGAAGAAAGAGTTTTTCAAACATCCGGAGAAGTTATTGTAGGTCTGATCAACCGTTTTGAAAACCTTCAGAATTCATTTTCCCAGCTACAGCAAGCCGGGCCTTTCACCAGGTGGATTATTTTTTTCCAGGAAGTAGAGTGGGAAATTGCAAAACAAACCCTGAATTTTTACACCCCGGGCATCCCAACAAATATAGAGGGAATTATATATGCTTTTACCGGTCTTTTATTGGGCTGGGGCTTATTTAGCCTTTTGAAGACCGCTTTTTATTCTTTAGATAATAAATTAAGAAAATAGAAATATATTACTGCAAGGATTTTTAGATAAAAAAAGGGGGCGAGCCCCAAATTTTGGTGGAGATAGGCGGATTCGAACCGCCGACCTCCTGCTTGCGAAGCAGGCGCTCTCCCACTGAGCTATACCCCCAAACCTTTTATTCCGCTTTTAGTTTACCATCACTTGAGAAAGGGGTCAACCACCTCTTTCTTTTGAACCAACTGGGAACCCCGTCTGATTAAGGAGGAAAAATTATGACAACCAGAATTATCGCCCACCGCGGTTTCTCTTCCCTTTTTCCCGAAAATACTATGCTCGCTTTCCGGGAAGCCCTAGCCAATGGAGCAACTGGATTGGAATGTGATGTCCAGTTAACCGCAGATGGAGAAATTATTATTTTTCACGACGAAGAAGTTTATCGAATAACCGGGGACCGCGGTTTAGTAAAGGATTTTTCCTGGAATGAGATATCCAGGATGGATGCAGGCCGGCATAAAGGTGAAAAATTCAGGGGCGAGGGAATACCCCGCCTGCAAGATCTCCTGGAACTGATAAAAAATAGAGATATTGTTTTGAATATTGAATTAAAAAATGGAGTAATTCCCTATCCCAACCTGGAAAAAAAGGTAATTGAAATGGTTGAAAAATTCAGCCTGGCCCACCAGGTCATCATTTCTTCCTTTAACCACCCCAGTCTTTTAACAGTAAAGGATCATAATCCCAATATAAAAACAGCACTATTATATTTTGCTCGAATGTATAAACCCTGGAAATACACTTCCGAAGTCAAAGTCGACGGAATTCATCCCTTCTGGATGGGGGTTGATGGAGCACTGGTAAAAGGCGCCCACAATAACGGGCTCTTTGTTAACCCTTTTACTGTTAACAATCTGGACGACATGTATAGTCTTTTAAGGGTGGGAGTCGATGGGATAATCACCGATTACCCAGACCGTTTAGCCCAGTTAATCCACGAAAAAATGCCCAAGCGCAGGGTAAAACCCCTCAGCGATAAAACCACCTATTACAGGTATGATAAATAAAGTACTGCCCCAAATGCTAGATTTTAGCCCGTCGGAAAATTTCCGACGGGCTTTCTTTTAGAGGTAACCTTCTTCCATCATTTTTACCATTTCATTTGCCGAAGAAAGGATATCTTCTGCCGCTCTTTCCCCAAGTTCAACCCCGGCCTTGTTGGCTTCCCGGCAAATTTCTTCTTCATCCACCTTTTTAATTTTCCTTTTCTCCACAACAATTTCACCATTAATCAGAACTGTTTCAACCTCGTTACCCCGAGCTGAATAAACAAGGTTGGGAGCAATATTGCGGACCGGATGGGAAAGAGCCGGGACCAGAGTTGGTTGGTTTAGATCGATTATTAATAGGTCTGCCTTTTTCCCAGGCTCCAGGGACCCCAGAATATTCTCGAGTCCAAGGACATTTGCAGCCTCTATTGTAGCCATTCGCAATGCCTTCCAGGCCGGCATAACAGTTGGATCTCCTTTTTTTACTTTGTTCAGAACACACGCCATTTTCATTTCGTTAAACATATTATTGCAATTGTTCCCGGGGGCCTGGTCACTTCCCAGGGCTGCCTGACCACCTGCTTGTAAAAATTCCAAAACCGGAGGAACCAGGCCATCAATTATTCCAATACTCCCCGGGCAATGGACCATTTTCGCTCCTTTTTCGGCAAGGAGGCGGGTTTCTAAATCTGTGGCTTCGGTTAAATGAACGGCAATCAGGTCCTCATCAATCAACCCCTGCTTTTCCAGGAAGGGAACCGATCTAATCCCATAACGCTTCTCCATTTGATCAATTTCTCTGTCTCCCTGGGCCACGTGCATATGAATTTTATAGCCCTGTTTCCGACTCAAATCCTTGATTTCTCCCAGCAGCTTTTCCCCCAACATGTCCGGACCCTGGGGTCCAAGGAGAAAGGTCAATCGCCCTTCTCCTCTGCTTTCCCATTTTTCAATAAGTTCCAGGGCTTTTGCCAGGCGTTCTCTCCCGATTGATTCATCGAGGGGATAAAGTTCTCCGATTTTTAATTTGTCCATCCCGGGGGAAAGTTCATTGATCGTTGAGGCCAGGCAGGCCCGGGCTCCAATTTCAAGATAGTTTTCTATTATATCATCCAGGGGAAAATCATAATCGGCAAAGGTTGTTGTTCCATTCTTTAACCCTTCCATAATATTTACCATTGACCCCAGGCGAATATCCCGGGGCTGCATGTGTCTTTTAAAAGGTGCAATGCCCTGTTGCATCCAGTTCTTCGTATCCTGGGCAGTACCCCTTAAGAGAGCAATTCCCGTATGTATATGAGCATCAATTAATCCCGGCATTACAATTTTGTCCCGGCCTCCGAGCCGGGGAAGGCCAGGGTACTTTTTTTCTAATTCAGAACTCGCTCCCACTTCTTTTATTTCCTGCCCCTCCACCACAACTGCTCCATTCTCAATTATGCCAATCCCTGAACCGGTCATTGTTAGCATAAATCTACCCGCAATCAGAAAAGAACCCATAATATTCCCTCCCGGAAATGTTTTTCTTTTACTAATCCATTTAAATTTTTCCGCTTCTTTTCCTGCTGCACCTGCCCTAAATTTGATAATAATTTGCATTAACTGAGTTTAAGTGGTAAAATTTTATTACTTAAACATTTAAAGGAGGATGAAAATGCCCAGCAAAAAATTGATTAATAAGCTAAATGAACAGATCAAGCACGAATTCTTTTCCGCTCACTATTATCTTGCAATGGCCGCTTTTTGCACCGAAAAAAGCCTTGATGGGTTTGCTAACTTTTTCATTGCCCAGGCCGAAGAAGAACGTTTTCACGCCATGAAATTTTTTGATTTCCTTACCGAAATTGGTGAAACACCCGTAATAACCGGTTTCGATGATCCCAAAAGAGACTTTTCTTCCCTGGAGGAAGTTTTCCAGTTGAGCCTTGAACACGAAAAGCTTGTTACCAGCTTAATCAATGATATCCTCGAAATCGCCCAGGAGGAGAAACATCACCCCACAGTTTCTTTCCTGCAGTGGTTCGTTGATGAACAGGTGGAAGAAGAGGATACAATGAGTCAAATTCTGGATAAAATCAAAATGGTTGGGGAAAATTCTCCCGGGACCCTTTTCCTCGACGGAGAACTTGGCAAGAGGAAGTTTTCTGCTGAATAAAAAGTTACCCGCCCTGAATAAATTCAGGGCGGGTTTATTTTTTTCTATTAAATTTATTGAGAATTTAATCGGGTTTAACTACGGGCAACCCTTCCCCTTCCCAGGCTATTATTCCTCCCAGGAGATTGTAGGCTTCTTTAAAACCAAGCTCCCCCATTATCCCCAAAGCCGTTGAACTCCTGTTCCCCGAACGACAATAAACAAGATAGATATTTCCAGTATCCATTTGAGAAAGGCTCTCTTTAAAATCAGCGGCGTAAAAATCGAGATTAACTGCTCCTTCAAGGTGTCCGGATTTAAATTCTTCTGGAGTCCTAACATCAAGCAAAATAAAATTTTCTTTTCCAACATTTTTTCCCATCAGCTCCCAGGCTTCGGAAACCTCCAGGTCGGCATTTTTTATTTCTTCCCCTGTATTTAAAATAAGGAAAGCTGCAAATAAAACTATCATCCCAATGGGTAAAATTATTCTTTTCTGCAAGGGTTGGTCCCCCTATCCAAAAACCGGTATTCCGGTAGTTTTCCTGCTCTTATATTCTAATCTTTCATTTTCTTCCTGTCAACCCGGGAAGGAGCAGGAAAACCTTCCTCGAATTAATAAAATTAATATTAAAAAGAAAGGATGATCGCATTGCCCATGAATAGAGGTATGCTCATCGCTTTAACTCCACTGGCTCTGGCTTCTATCTTTTTCTTTCGCCTGCCAGCCCTTTTCCTTTTGATAGTTAGTGTTGTTAGCGCTGTCATTGCGGAATATGTTTACTGCAAACTAACAGGGAAA
This sequence comes from Bacillota bacterium, assembly GCA_007122335.1. GTDB lineage: Bacteria > Bacillota > Halanaerobiia > B1SED10-174 > B1SED10-174 > T1SED10-26. Next base: position 11,841 of record SKTZ01000036.1, on the reverse strand, counting down.
AAAATCCCTTTAAAAAATTTGAGTGCGATAGTTACCGGGCTTTTGCTGGGCCTGTCTCTTTCCCCTTCAACCCCGCTGTACGTTGCTGCTGCAGGCAGTGTTGTTGGCATTGTGGTAGGCAAACAGCTTTTTGGTGGGTTCGGGCGCAACCTTTTAAATCCCGCCCTGACCGGAAGGCTTTTTATAGTATACGCTTTCCCGGGGTCCTTTTCTCCCTGGAAAACTCCTTTTGATTTAACAACTACTGCAACCCCTCTAGGAGGGGAACCTGCTAGCTATATATCTCTCTTCCTGGGGAACATACCCGGCAGTATAGGGGAAACCTCGGCTCTTTTGCTCCTGCTGGGGGGAGGTTACCTGATATACAAGAAATATGCCAATTGGCGTATTCCTGTCAGCATTTTAGCAACAGTTTTTATAATTTCTCTACTCGCAGGCGAGAACCCATTTTTCCATATTCTTTCCGGAAGCCTTCTTTTGGGCTCTCTTTTCATGGCTACAGATCCTGTCACTTCCCCCAAAAGTCAATCCGGGCGGTTTGTTTTCGGTGCTGGCATCGGTTTCATTGTAATGGCCATGCGACTCTGGGGCTGGCTTCCTGAAGGAACAACCTTTGCAATTCTGGGGATGAATCTGGTTGTTCCCGCAATTGATAAATACCTGAAAAAAACCAAACCCCAAAATACTTAAATTCCACCTTTTCTCATTTTGTTCCGGTAATAAAACCTTAAAATAATTGCAGCTCCATTTAGGAGTATTACCAGCAGCAAAAGAACAAGAGCGGTTCCATAAGCAAGAGGCCGGACTCTTGAGATGGCATGGTGCTGAGTAGCAAGAATATAAAGGTGGTAGGGTAACGCCATAAACTGGCTGTGAATAGAGTTCGGTAAAAACGGAAGGAAAAAGGCGGCTCCCGTAAATAATATGGGGGCCGTTTCTCCTGCTGCCCGGGCTAAACCAAGAATGGCCCCAGTCAGCATACCCGGCATGGCCTGGGGCAGAACAATACTCCTGATCATCTGCCAGGGAGATGCCCCCAGGGCAAGTGCCCCCTGCCGGAAACTGGCCGGAACTGTTTTTAAAGCTTCTTCACTGGCGGTAACTGTTACTGGTAGCGTAAGGATGCCCATGGTTAAACCTGCGGCAAGGAGAGAAGGGCGCAAACCCATATATTGAATGAAAAAAGCCACTCCAAAAAGCCCGAAGACGATTGAAGGAACTCCGGCAAGGTTGCGAAGAGCCATCCTTATTATTCTGGTTAAAAAACTTTCCCGGGAGTATTCATTGAGAAAAATTGCAGCACCTACTCCAAGGGGAACCGATACCAGAGTAGTTAAAATAGTTAGATAAACTGTTCCAATTATGGCAGGAAAGATCCCCCCAGCAGTCATTCCGTCCCTGGGTCTATCGGTAAGAAATTGCCAGTTAATTGAACCGATACCTTTGCTTACGATATCAAAAGTGATGTAGAAAACAATTGCTATTACCAGAAGCATTGACATTCGGAAGAGAAAATAACCCAATTTTTCATGCAGCTTTCCGTTAGTTACCCTCATTTTTCCACCCCCTGGAACCGGTTAAGGATAATATCAGATGTAAGGTTAACCAGGAAGGTCATGATAAAAAGGACAAGTCCAACGGCAAAAAGTGCATAGTAATGCGTAGTATTAAAGGGAACCTCGCCGAGTTCAATTGCAATAACGGCAGTCATGGTCATTCCTGGATCTAAAAAAGAACTGGGAAGCGAGAGAACATTACCCATAACCATCAAAACTGTCATTGTTTCCCCGATGGCTCTCCCCATTCCCAACATAAAAGCAGCAGCAATTCCCGATTTTGCAGCGGGAAGGATTACCCTCCACAAAGTCTGCCAGGAGGTTGCACCCAGGGCCAGGGAAGCATCTTCAAAGCTCCTCGGAATAGCGGTAATTGCGTCCTCAGTTAAAGAAATTATTGTAGGTAAAGCCATAATGGCCAGAAGGATACTGCCGTTCAGGATATTAAGACCATTGGAAAGATTAAAAACCCGGGCAATTATGGGGTTTAAAACTACCAGCCCGAAAAAGCCAATAACCACCGAGGGAATCCCCGCAAGAATTTCAACTATTGGTTTCAAAATTTCCCGTTCCCAGGAAAAAGCCATTTTGCCTAAATAAGCAGCACAGGCAACTCCAAGGGGGAAAGCCAGAGCAAGAGCCCCCCCTGTAACCATTAGAGTGCTAACCAACATTGGCCGGATCCCAAAGATTGGGCCAAAGTAAGAGGTCGGGTTCCACTGATGATCTGTCAGTAACTTCAAAGGGCCCACTTCTTTAAAAAAAGGCCAGCTATTCTGCCAGAGCAGGGCAAGTATTGCCAGAAGGAAAATAATAACCGCTACTCCATTTCCAGCAAAATAAAGGGCAATGGCCCTTTCTTTAAATCTTCTGTAATTCATTTTTCCCACCTCCCAAAATACCTATAACTCCTCGGGCCTGCCCCCAATGGGGCAGGCCTTTTCAAAATTCTTTTACATCTTGTTTCTACAAGTTTGCTTTGTTCTGTTCCCGGTAATCATCGGTAATAGGGAAGAAACCTTCCTGGATTACAATATTCTGGCCTGCTTCGGTCATAATAAATTCAAGGTAGCCTTTTACATGGCCTTCCGGTTTCCCGTCGGTGTAATGGAAGAGCGGGCGAACTATTGGATAGAGACCCTGCATAATGTTTTCCAGTTCAAGGGGAGTCACCGCTGGAGAATTTTCATCTGCTGCAACTTTCAAAACATTGAGACCAGGAACAACCACGCCGCCATCAACGGCATAACCAATTCCGATATAACCAATACCGGCCTGGTCGGCAAGTACACCTTCAACTATCTGTGCATTTCCGTTCATCATTTTTTTCTGGGGAGAATAATCACCTTTTACAACGTTGGCCCGGAAATAGACAAAAGTTCCAGAGTTACTCTGCCGACCGTATAGAGAAATTTCCTGGTCGTTTCCGCCAACATCTTTCCAGTTAGTTATCTCACCCCGGAAAATAGCACCGATTTCATCAATAGTTAATTCTTGAACCGAATTGGAAGAATTTACTATAACTGCCAGGCCATCCTGGGCAAAAATGAAGGGGACCGGTTCCACACCGTTGTTACGAGCCTGTTCAATTTCCGTTTCAGACATCGCGCGGGATGAATTAGCAATATCAATCTGTTTGTTAATTAAACCTGCAATTCCAGTTCCTGAACCTCCACCGGTTACAGCAAAATAGCTTCCGGGATTTTCGTCCATAAAAACTTCAGTCAACCTTTGAACCAGATTAACCTCGGTATCCGAGCCCCGGATCTGGACCATATCAGCAGAAACCTGCAACGAACCAACCATTAGAAAAGTCAGCACCAACAAGGAAACCAAAACAAATGATCTGCGCAAATTAAAAACCCCCTTAGTTTTTTTACTTTCTGGTTACAGTTTAACCGGAAGTTGTAAGGGGAGTTTTATGCCTATGTTAAGTTTGTGTTAAAGAAAAAATAAAGGAGAAAAAACGGATATACGGAAATAATAAAAATAATTTACCGGTACAAACAATAAAAGGATCTACCGAAGGACAGTAGACCCTGAAGGAGTTTTTAAAGTGATATTCTGGGACCCTAAACTACAAAAAAACCTGAAGCAATATCTAATTCAATGCCTGCTGGCAACGGGTTCTGTCTTTGTTCTCTTTCTAATTCTTGACCTCAATCAACACTCAGCTATTCTCAGCACTCTTGGCGCTACAATATTTGTGGTATTTTCCCTGCCTCATTCTTATTCTTCTCAGCCCCGCAGAATTCTGGGAGGGTATTTCTGGGGGACAGTAATTGGAATCCTTGCTCATTACCTGGTCCTGCTCCCTGGAGCTTTTTCTTTCTCCGCAATTTTAATTGGGGCACTTGCAGCAGGGGTAACACTTTTTTTCATGGCGGCAACCAATGCCGAGCATCCACCTGCAGCAGGGCTTGCAGTTGGTTTAATTTTTAATCCCTGGAGATTAGAAACCCTTTTGGTAATATGGGGAGCCATAATATATCTATCTATTATGCGATATTTACTGAGACACTGGTTGATTGACCTTACAGAATTCCCCGGCTTTAAAAAGAAATTTTATAAGCAGAAAAAGAGGCTTTAGGAATGGCCATGCGGCAGGTAATAAGAGGATCCACAATCTGGCTAATCTGCAGGTCACAAAGCAGGCTCATTAACATTCCCACCTCATTGTTGGTCAGATTTGTTCTTTCTTTAAGGAAGGAATGGGTCCAGTCCATGGTAACTTTTGCCGCTTCCTCCAGATTTTCTGCAGACCCAATAACGTAAAAATGGCTTTCTGTTTCCAGAATGGGAGTGGCCAATTCTTTCCCCTTTACAACGTCTACCTTGACTGTAACTCTTCCCGCTACTTCAATCCCACAGAAAAGCACCTCCCCATCTGCCTGCAGGGCATGTAAATCTCCCATGGAAAGAAGCCCTCCTTCCTGCCAGACCGGAAGGTAAAGCCTTGTCCCTTTTCTGATCTCTTTGGTGTCCATGTTCCCGCCGTGAATTCCAGGAGTTCCACAGGGTATTGTTTCCTCAGCCGGGGCGACTCCAATCACTCCTACCATCGGCTTGATCGGGAATTTTAATTCATTGTTGAATTCAGCCCAGCCGTCTTTTATAGGGATAATCCTGGTTTCGGAGCCATCGAGAAGGTGGGGGATAGCGCCCATATCAGCAACTGCGGTCATTACCCCAAATTCAGCAGTTTCAATATCCAAAATATCCACTACCAGAACATCACCTTTTTCCGCCCCTTCAACTGCCAGAGGGCCGGTCGCAGGGTTTATTGTAGACCAGTCAGCACTTTCAAATAGCTGATCTTCGGTTTCAATCTGGTTGCTAAAACAATCCCGGGTCTCAAAAACTGCAACTGAACCCGGTTGCACAGTTGCCGCAGGTTTATTATCCGGAGAAAATGAATAAATCGAAGTGTTTGCTTTAATTTCCACCATTGTTTGCTCATCCTTTCTTATCTCTTTTATTTTTCCGTAGGGCTTTTTTACTATATTCGGGGTTGGATTCTTTTACCCTGCATATTTACTTCTTTGGCAAACGGAGGCCAGCAAATGGAACATCAACCCTGGTGGCAAAAAGGAGTTATCTATCAGATTTATCCCCGTTCTTTTCTCGACACCACGCACAATGGCGTTGGTGACCTGAAAGGAATTATTAAAAAAATGGATTACCTAAAAGAATTGGGAGTAGCAGGGATATGGCTCTGCCCCATCTTTCCTTCCCCCATGTACGATTTTGGCTATGATACTTCCGATTATTATAATATTGAACCTCTTTTTGGCTCCATGGAGGTCTTCGACGAGTTGCTTTTAAAAGCCCGCGAGAAAAAAATCCGCATTCTCCTTGACCTTGCTTTAAATCATTCCTCCCACCTCCACCCCTGGTTTATTGAATCATCTTCTTCCCGGGACAACCCCAAAGCAGACTGGTACATATGGGCAGAACCACGGCTCCTGAAAAGACGACCCAATAACTGGAAATCTGTTTTTGGTGGTCCGGCCTGGAGCTGGTCAGAGCAAAGAAAACAATTTTACCTCCACTCCTTCCTTCCTGAACAGCCCGATTTAAACTGGCGTAATCCGGAAGTAAAAAAGCAGATTTTTAAAATCCTCCGTTCCTGGCTGGAAAAAGGCGTGGATGGCTTTAGATTGGACGTGGTTGATTTTTATCTTAAAGATGAAAAGTTAAGGTCAAATCCCTATTGCCCCGGCCGCCGCCCATATGAAATGCAAAAACACATTTTTGATAAAAACCGTCCCGAAAATATTGAAATAATGAAAGAGATCCGCAACCTTTTAGAGGATTATCCGGAAAAAATTGCCCTGGGAGAGGTTGCTGAGAGGAATGCGAAGATTGCAGCTTCTTATTATGGGCCTGAAAATGATGGACTTCATATAAATTTTAATTTCAATTTCCTGGAACAACCCTGGAAAGCAGCAGCCTTCAAAAAAGCTATCGAAGAATGGGAAGGACTCCTCGGCCCTGAAAACTGGCCCGTTTACACCCTTTCCAATCACGACGTCCCCCGGCATTTCACCCGTTTCGGAAATTGCGAAGCACGAGCGAGAGTTGCAGCTACTTTGCTTTTAACCCTGCGAGGCACCCCTTTCCTCTACTACGGGGAGGAAATTGGAATGTCTCAGGGGAAAATCCCCCGCTTCAGGATTCTCGATCCCGTTGGCAAGAGGTACTGGCCTTTTCATCACGGGCGAGATGGTTGCCGAACTCCAATGCAGTGGAATGGTTACCGGAACTCGGGTTTCAGTTCTGCTAACCCCTGGCTCCCCGTTAACCAGAACTATAAAGAGGTTAATCTTGCAGCTCAAAAAAAGGATCCTAATTCTCTTTTCCATTTTTATCGCACTTTAATTACTTTTCGCAATAATTCCATGGCTCTGCAAAAAGGGGAAATTCAGTTCCTGGATATAAATAATCCCCAGGTATTGGCTTTTAGGCGCCAGTATGAGTTAGAAAAACTCCTAATTATTCTCAACTTTTCCTCCAGAAAACAAACTGCGGTCCTCCCCTCTGAATTATCAGGGTTAAAACTGGTTTTTCCCGAGAAAAAAGCTGGTATCGAAAGGCAAAAAAAACAGCTCAACCTTTCACCCAATGGTCTGGGCATATTTAGGGAATAATTCAACCCGGATTAAAGGGATTAGAATAAACAAGAAGAATTAGTACCTATAAACATAATAATCAAAGGGGGATTTGACTGTGAATATTGAAGAAGCCGTAAAGGGAGCAGTTAATTTTGAAAGAAAAGGCGTTTCTTTTTACATGGAGCTTGCTTCTCAAACCGAAAATCGACTGGGGCGCCGCCTTTTTTACACCCTGGCCAAAGAAGAAGTTGAACATATCCTGATAATTGATGATATCCGTCGAAAACTGGATCGCGGGGAAGAGCTGGGAAAAGACCCTCTCATGAAAACTACAATTGAAGACCAGATGAAACAATTTTTCAGCGCATTTGACCCTGAACAATTGCAGGAGAAAAAAATGAGCAACCTTGACGGCTATGAAATGGCAATGGAAATAGAGAATAAAGGGTACGAAATGTACGACAAGTTTTTAAAAGAAGCTGAAGATGAAAAAGCCAAAACCTTTTTCCAGAAAATGAAGGAAGAGGAGAAAAGGCATTTTGATGCTCTACAAAATGTCTATTTTTACCTTACCAATCGCGAGCACTGGTACTCAGAAACTGAAAGTGAAGTATGGAACTGGATGGTTTAAACTCCGGATTTTTCCGGAGTTTTTTTTTCAAAAAAACCCTTAACATCTTTTTTAACCCCGAAAAAACCTTTGCATCCTCAAAAATCTCTATTTTGATTTTTCCAAAAAACTTGATCAAAATAAAAGGATTTTTTCCTGCCTCGAAATTAAACTTTGCCAATCGTAAAGTTTATTTGGCCAATCTGCGCGAAAGATGGTCATGAAGAACGACATTTGTCTTTGCAGCAATTGGTTCTGCAGATAGCTTGGGAAACCTCTGTAGTCGTTTCCCTCATTATTGGACTTCTCTTCTTTGCAGGTGGAACAATCTGGAGCTGCATGATATCGACTCGAAAAAGTGGTTGGAAATAAAAAAGAGGGGCTTTTGCCCCTCCATTATTTTTCCAAAAATTTTATTATCTCCCGCATGAAAGCCGGAAGATCAGCGGGTGTCCTGGAGGAAATTATGTTATAGTCAACAACCACCTCTTCGTCAACGAAATCTGCTCCACCATTTTTCAGGTCATCCTTAATTGCTGCAAAAGAGGTCATTTGATGCCCGGAAACTATATCCGCAGAAATCAAAACCCAGCCCCCGTGACAGATTGTTGCTACCAGTTTTTTGTCATTATATAAATCCTTAACAAGCTTCAAAATATTCTCCTGCCTCCTGAGGCGGTCGGGAGCCCAGCCTCCAGGAACAATTACTCCATCAACCTTGGAAATATTAAGATCCTCTGGTTTGGCATCTACTTTTACCGGCATACCCTTTTTCCCCATGTACTCTTCTTTATTTCCCACGACCGAAACCCGGGCACCTTCTTCTTTAAGCCGGAGCAATGGATACCAGAGTTCAATATCTTCAAATTCCGCCTCAGCAAGAACCAAAACGTGTTTTCCCCGCAAACTCATTTTAACCCTCCTTGAAAACTTTTATTGCTTTATTCGCACAAAAAAATGGGATTCCTTCATTCCAGCAAAAAAAGTGGAAATAACAAGAAAGATGTTGTATCCTGATAATAGAAAGGAGGCTGATAAAATGGTTGACTACAAAAATTTACAGGAAAAAATCAAGGAAGCTGTGGAGACTCTCCTCCCGGCTGCCAGTTTGAAAAAAGGCGACATCTTCGTCCTGGGGTGCAGCAGCAGTGAAGTCCTTGGTGAAAAAATAGGTTCCGCCTCCAACCTGGAAGTTGCGGAACACATTTTTCAAATAGTTTATGAAGAAACTCAAAAAAACGGATTATTCATTGCCGTTCAGTGTTGCGAACACCTGAACCGGGCACTGGTGGTAGAAGAGGACTGCGCCAGCAAATATAACCTGGAGGTTGTCAACGCTATTCCTCATTTGCAAGCAGGGGGAGCAACAGCAACAACAGCAATGACCAGGTTGAAAAACCCCGTTCTGGTGGAAAAAATCCAGGGCCATGCCGGCCTGGATATTGGCGATACCTTTATTGGCATGCACCTGAAACCGGTAGTTGTCCCCGTCCGGCCTCCCCACCTTTCCATAGGGTCAGCACACCTTACAATGGCCAGAACCCGCCCCAAACTGATTGGTGGGGAAAGGGCTAAATACGCTTAGGATTACTTCGAAAAAACCGGTAAAAAATCATCCCAAAAACAAACCCCCCTATATGGGCCCACCAGGCAATCCCCCCGTAAACAGCTCCCATACCCAGGGCCAGGGTCCCGTAATATAACTGAATTAAAAACCAGGCTCCGATATACAAAAAAGAAGGAACTCGGAAAAAATAAGGGATAAAGATTATTGGAATTACAGCAGTAACCCGGGCCAGAGGAAATAAGAAAAGGTAAGCCCCCATTACTCCCGCAATTGCTCCTGATGCTCCAACTGTCGGAACCATTGAAACTGGGTTAAAGATAATGTGAAAAAGACCTGAAAAAATTCCTGCAGCAAGGTAAAAAAGCAGAAAAGAAAAACGGCCAAGGAGGTCCTCCACATTGTCTCCAAAAAGCCCCAAAATCCACATGTTGCCTACAAGGTGCCCAATATTACCGTGCAAAAACATGGAACTAATTAGGACCGTAAATTCTGGTGGAATTGAGGTTAGAAATATTCTGGGAACAATCCCGTACGTATAAAAAAACCTCATCAGTTCCATCTGGGAAAACTGAGTTTGCCAGATAAAAATCCCCACGTTAATAATAATCAAAAACCAGGTAACAACCGGTACTCGTCTGCGGGGAACGTCATCTCTAATGGGGATCATTTTTAAAGCCTCCCAGGTAAGATGAAATATGTGCTATTACTTCCTCCCAGTGGGTTTCCATTATCAGGTGTCCCCCGCCGGGAATTATTTGCAGTTCATAGCTCGAAAAAAGTTTAAATTCTTCCTGGGCAGGAGGCGGAACCCAGGTATCCTCTTCCCCCCAGATTAAAAGAACTTTTTCTTCAATTTGCTCGGGTAATTTGGCCGGTCTTTTCAGGTTATCCGCGGTCATTTTAAAAATAAATTCCAAAGCCCCCGGCCTGGCCAGGGGTTTATAATATGCAGCGAATTCTTCCGGGGTTGGGGCCCGGCCATATGCAGAAAAAAGAGTTTCTTCAACCCGGTCCTCGTTCAGGAAAAAACTTTCCATTATCCAGCCACCAAGTCGCCTTATTGGCCGAAGCCGAAAAATATTGCTCCAAAAACTCGCTTCCCTATGCCCGATAGCTGGAGCTACAAGAACCAGGCCAGCAATTTCTTCATCCTCCTTTTGTGCTAACATCTGCAGGGCAACTCCCCCGCCCATGGAATGGCCAAAAAAATACCAGGGTTTTGCCGGCTTCTGCTCCTTCCAGAAACTCCACATTTTCTCGGCGTAGCCCGCCCGGGATAAATCCAGTTCTTCCTTGCCCGGACTCCGCCCAAAAGCAGGCAGATCCACTGCATAAACATTAAAGCCTGCCTCCGCAAGCGCAGGAGAGATTTTTCGCCAGCTAAAAGTTGAACCTCCCAGTCCGTGGATTAAAAGAAGGCTGCCCTGGACATCAGAAGCAGCCGGCCAGTATTCGAAATAAAGCTCGAGTTCTCCTTCCACAAACCAATCGCCAATTTCAGCCTGGAGGGGAAAGGTAAGAAAAAAAATTATAAAAACACAAAGGATTAGCCTTTTCATTTTTCTGCCTCCGCTCCCTTACGGAAATTATTGAATCTGTTTCCTTCTTTTTTCAATTATTCGAATTAAAATCAAACCGAATTCAAAAAGCAAATAAAGGGGACCTACCATCAGCAATTGAGAAAAAAAGTCGGGAGGAGTAAGCACAGCAGAGACAATAATAATTATTAATACCGCATATTTTCTAATTCTTGCCAGGGAAACGTAAGAAACGACACCCAGAATACCCAGGATTAATAAAACCAGTGGCAACTGGAAAACAATGCTGAAAGCAAAATGAAAACGGGAGAAAAAGCCCAGGTAATTCTGGAATGTAAACATCGGAACCAGTTTTTCTCCGGCAAAACCCAGGAAAAAATTTATTGCCAGGGGAAAAACAACAAAATAGCTAAAAACTAGCCCCAGGTAAAAAAGAAACCCTATAGCTAAAAACGATGGGATAAGAACCTTTCTCTCCTCTTTGTAAAACCCCGGAAGCATAAACGCCAGGATCTGATATAAAATTATCGGCAGAGAAAAAAATAATCCGGCTGTAAAAGAAAGACGAAGGTTAGCCAGAAAAGCTTCGGGAGGAGAAAGATAAACCAGGGAAAGGTCATGAGCCGGCAAAAGTATAATCCCTCGAAGAAAGTCAACAAAAACAAAACAAATCAGGCTGAACCCGAAAACAAAACCTACAATAACAAATAAACGGTAGCGGAGTTCTTCCAGGTGTTCAATCAGGGACATCTTTGCTATTTCATCCACTTCCATCCCTCCGCGCCGCTATCATTATTTCTGCCCGCCGGAAATCTTCAGGAGTATTTATATTAAAAAAAGACGTGGGATCAAGATTGAACCCATCCAAATCTTTCAGCGTTACCCTTCTTATTTCAGGCTCCCCGGCAATTTCCAAAAGCTTTAAAGACTTTGTCTCGAGGTTCTCTCTGATCTGCCCTATTAGGTCTTTATGATAAAAACTATGCAAAGGATGGGGACCATCCTCTAAAACAGGGATAACTCCCTTATATCCCGGAGTCAAATCAAAAAGAAATTTTACCAACTCTGGCTGAATGAAAGGCATGTCACAACCACAAAAAAAAGACCAGCCGGTTTTGCTTTCCATCAGGCCAGCCACAATGCCCCGGAGAGCGGACGGCGGATAGGACAAATCGTCATTAACAGCTTTTACCCCGGGGACTTCTATCCTTTGCTCGGGCCTTTTTACTATAATTATTTCCCCAACAACAGGTTGCAGGGCCTGAACAGTCCAGAAAATTAGTTCCTTACCGGCAAGTTTTAAACTCCATTTGCTCCTGCCCATCCGGCGACTGCTTCCCCCTGCAAGAATAACTCCCGTCACATCCTTCAACCTTTTCAAATCCATTTTCTATTCTTCCTGTTTATTATCAGAGGTTTCCTGCTTTTCTTGTTCTTCTTTCTTTTCTTTCTTTTC